>CAZXWR010000303.1:0-4960 GCA_964644325.1 uncultured bacterium | reverse complement strand
GTAGAATCAGCTTTTCGGCCCCCAGTGCCGCCGCGAGTTCGCCCGCAACCGTGTCGGCATTGATATTGTAAGCCTGCCCAGTTTCATCACTGGCCACACTGGACACAATGGGAATGTAGCCATTTTCGACGAGGGTCGCCAACATATCCGGGTCAATGCTCATCACTTCCCCGACAAAGCCAATATCGGCCTGCCCTTGGGGCCGCGCTGTAATCAGGTTGGCGTCGGTGCCGCAGACCCCCACCGCTCTACCCCCTGCCTGATTAATCAGAGACACCAGCTCCTTATTCACCCGACCCACCAGCACCATCTCCACCACATCCATGGTGTCGGCGTCGGTCACCCGCAGCCCGTTTAAAAACTGGGGTTCAATTCCCAGCTTGCCCAACCAGATATTGATTTCCGGGCCACCCCCATGTACGACAACGGGCCGAATGCCCACACAGGCCATGAACACGATGTCGCGGATCACTTCAGCTTTGAGAGATCCATCTTTCATGGCGGCTCCGCCGTACTTAATGACCATGGTGCGTCCAGCAAAGGACTGAATATAGGGCAGCGCTTCACTCAGGACGCGAACGCGATCGTTATTGTCGAGCATGGGCAATCAATGTGGATAACGCAAACAGAACGAATAAATCTCTTCAGCAGTGTATCCTGAATGCTGCTCTGGATTTGATGCGTGACCAGAGTCATCCATGAATTCGTGATTGCGATCGGTGGACTTCTACCGTGCAACTTCAGGTCACGGGCAGGATGCTATCTCAGAGGCAACGGTGCCCCTGGCCGTACGCTAATTGCTTTCAAGTGTTGAAGGCGAAGACATAAACCATGACGTAGTTTTTTTCAGCTTCGCCCACCATCACGGTGGGATAAAACCCGGTTTTGGTCATAGTGGAAGTCCCCGATTCATCCGTTGGCGTCACGATGCGGAGCATCTGGGGCTTGCCTAAATTTTCAGGGTGCCACCACTCGGGACGATCTTCATGGGGCTGGGGCATATCGATCGGCACAGTCTTCAGGCGATTGATAGCCATAAACGGTTCTAGATCCGGCTGTGGGATCAAGAAGCGAGTATAAACCACATCGTCTAACCAGCCGGAGCTGTAAAACTTAATATCGGTGGTGTGTGTTGGAAGCGTGAGGCCCAAAAGTTTTTCCAGTGTTTCGGCACTGTCAATACCATGCGAAACATGGCTCTTAAAGAGCGACTGTTGTGCCTCAAGCCCAAGCCAGCTGACAAAGCCCACACCGCTGAGCAAGCAGCCAACCGCCAAAGCACTCACCCATAGCCAGCGTTTACGGCGATCGCGGGGCTTTAGGTTCATCGATCGAGGCGTTTTCATAGGAACCTCTTAGCGGCACTTCCGAGCCCCATCGATCGCGATCATCTAGAGGCAGACTTTCTCCCATCGCTGAGATTCTAGCAGTGCTAGCGACGGCGGAATTGTTTGCTGATCATTTTGCGCGAGAAGTGGAGACTCAGGTGGGCAGTTTCGGCCCAGTCTTGCAGCAGCTTAAAGAAAAGACGGCGGTCTTCGGCTTGCAGCACCGCCACCTGGTCGGCCGTTTCGATGGCATAGGGGTAGCCGCTGCCAATAATAATTTCACCCCGCACCACGTCCAACATGAACGCTAGGCGGCCCTCATCATAGATCCAGCGAGGGAACTCTAGCCTGACCGGGGCGTTGCCATTGGTTTTCATGTAGGTGAAGGCGATCGCCTCGGACTGTTCTTCGTACTGGCTCAGAATGCCTTGGCCCCAGGCATCGCCGGGTCGGGCACAGGAGAACACCGGAGTGCGATCGCCCCATTTCATGCCAGCGCCCACAAGCTGTGGGTCATTGAGGGTGGTGGTTTCGGGCAAAATTTCAAGACACTGCAACATCTGCATCAGGTCGCAGGCTTGGGAGGTATCAATGTAGCCCACCACAGGTACCCGGTAGGTTTCGCTGGCCCGCAGCAAATTCACCATCTGTTCAGCGTAGAAGGCGCGACACTCTAGATCAAAAGCCTCAGCAAAGGTGACTACCAAAGAACCGTCAAAAAACACCAGACAGTCATCACAGCGCGGATGGGTTTCCATGAATTCCACGATGCGCTCCACCTCCATCTGAAAGCGGCGCATCCCCACCTGGCGATCCAGGGGGCGACTGTTGCGCATCACCTGGAGTTCGGAGGGGGGCATGATGGTCAGGCGAATGTCTTTTTGATAGTTGCCCTCGGGCAAGTGGGGGTTCTCAAACCAGCCTACTTGCACCAAGGCAATGGGAGGTGAGACATCTTTGCTCGGGAAAATTTGGGAGCCATCCACGGCAAAGGTGGTAATCCCCGTGAGGCGATCGCGCACCCAGGCCAGACTATGTTCCCGGTTATCCCACCGCAGCTGCGAGGGGATACACCAGTTGGCATGCTGACCCAGGGGCTCAAGGGGGCGGGCCCCTGGATGATCGTAGTCTGACAGCAGCTCGGTGATCGCCACGTCGGTCTGGGCCGACATCCGCCGCAGGGCTTGCCGATAGGCTTCATAGGTTTGGGAAGCACTGCTGGAAAAACTTAGGAATTCCGCCTGTTTTTCCCCCAGTACCTGAAGCAGTTCCGCCGACTTTAAAGGCATAGCCAACTCGCTCACAAGGGATCCGCACTTGCGGAGCCCCACAGTCTTCACAACGGCAAAGCTGCGGCCACTCCTGCAAATTACTCCCTAAAATAGCGCGTCTGGCCCATGTTTGAACCGCGACTCTTCCGCTATGTCACCGCCCAGTCCCGCCCAGACTGCTCGGGCAACGTGAGCCTAAACGCCTCCAATCTTCTCATCTGCTCCTGACTTGAGAGCGATCGCCCTAGATCCGGCCCCTGATAGGGGCGGTTAACTTAAGGCGGGAACCTCGACTGGCAAAGGGTTATAGCCAGTATTGGTTTGATTCGATTTGCAGTGCAACATTGACCCACTTTAAGCGCCCCCCTGTTGGGATAGCAGAAACATGAATATATGATTTAGCCTGCGTTTACAGGGAATAATCTTTGAAAACAATAAAATATGGTCGATATTAGTAGTTTTATTTTTGGGTAGCTTTGTTTTTATAACGACTCTCCCCGATTTAATTTGGCCTGCCCTTGAAGTCGGAAGATTTTCTGCCGGGTGTGGAGATTAGGATAGTGCATGATTTCATCCACACACTATGCTGCGCCAACAAGAAAGAATTCTAAATTTAGACAGCCTACTGCGAAACAGCGATCGCACAACGGCTGGTTATTTAGCCACTGAGCTGGAGGTGAGTGAGCGTACAGTTCGTGCAGATATTGAGTTTTTACGAAACCGACTGGGTGCTCCTATTGAATGTTCTAGGAAAAAGGGCTATTTCTATGCCGATTTATCCTGGAGGTTATCTACTGTTCCCCTAACGCAGGGCGAACTGTTTGCATTGACGTTGGGCGCACGGATGTTAGATGCCTATGCAGGCTCGGCCTATGGAGAGGAGTTGCGCGGTGCGATCGCACAGTTAGCGGAGCGCCTGCCGGAGCAAGCCTGGGTGGATTTGCAGCAGTTGGCTCAGGAGAATGTGGTGTTTCGCGCGGGAGCGGGGTTAAATCTTGACCCAAAGATTTGGCAGTCGCTGGAGCGCGCCTGTCAGAAGCGGCGGCGGGTGAAGATGGTCTATTTCACAGCGACCCGCAATCAAGAGTCTGAGCGGGAGTTGGATCCCTATGTGTTGCACTTTCAGAAGAATAACCCCTATGTGACGGGGTGGTGTCATCGGAATCAGGCGGTGCGCGATTTTCGGGTGGATCGGGTGCGATCGCTGGAAGTTCTACAGGAAAGGTTTACGGTGCACCCCACGTTTGATGTCATCGGAATCAGGCGGTGCGCGATTTTCGGGTGGATCGGGTGCGATCGCTGGAAGTTCTGCAGGAAAGGTTTACGGTGCACCCCACGTTTGACCGGAAGGCTCATTTTGAGCGGATGTTTCAGCATGAAATGGGGGACGAAATCCAAAATATTGCCATTTGGTTTGATCCTAAAACGGCTCCCTATATCCGAGAACGGCGTTGGCACCCTACCCAATCGCTGGAGGAACATGCAGATGGTGCGGTGACGCTACGGATGGAGGTGCCTGGACTCAACGAGGTGAAGCGGTGGGTGTTGTTTTACGGGGCGGGGGCAAAGGTGTTGCAGCCACGGCAGCTGGTGCAAATGATTCAAGATGAGATTTCGACCATGGGCCTTCGCTACAGGGAGGGCCAGCCATGATTCAAGCGTTGCAACGCGCCATGACGTTCACAGAATTTCTGGACTGGTATCCCGAGGACGGGAACCGCTACAAGCTGATGGCTGGGGAGGTGAGGGTTGTGCGACCTAGGGGTGAACATGAAGAAACCACAAGCCTGCTCACGCGCAAGCTTTACCGTGAGGTTAGAACGACTAAATTTACCCTGGTTTATCCCGAGAACCTGCAATTCTTAAACCTTGACGGACTTTGCAATGTTTGTCAGCAACCGCAAAGCTTCGTTGACGGCGGCAGAGTCTTGAAAGATTTCTGCCAGATCCGGGTCGAGCACTCTGATGTTCGACTGCTGGTAGGCTTTGTAGTATTTACCTCGAACACCTCCTGAAAAGTTGTATTCGGGCTGGAGATCGTCATCTTCGGTGGGAGTATTAGGATTCTGATTCATAGGTTCTTCTTTCCCGACGAGTGGCTAAACGCGCGCTGATTAGACGGACTTGTCCATTTCTGTCGGTGTGGGATACGACGAGCAGACGTTGCGACTGGGATAACCCTATTGTAAGCAACCGGGGCTCTCCGATGGCATGAGCGATGTCTTCAATCGTGATGGCAAGTGGATCGCCAAAAATGGTGACGCTCTCTTCAAATTCTTCTAGTCATCGGGATGTGAGCAACTAAATTAACGCGATGTGCAACTAAAACTACTGTGAGACAAGCTGGTCGAACTGCAAGGG
>CAZXWR010000302.1:0-4961 GCA_964644325.1 uncultured bacterium | reverse complement strand
GTGAGGGCATCTACATTCAGATGAACTACGAAGCCAGTGGCACAGCGATCGCCGTCTTAGAACGGGCGATGCGTCTCAGTGATGAAGTGATTCGGTACCTGACCACTAAACCAGAGGTATCCGCTGCATCCAGTGAGGCCGCTGACGAGGTTGCCTAGCGCACCGTGCCGTCATGCACACACAATGGCGGTGATCTTGAGAGGGCTGGAGCGCTGACTTAGCCCTCTGCCTCTTGAGCGGAGTGATCAATCACTCAAACAGTTCAACGGGGCAACATTCACAAACAGGCTCATGGGATGACCGCTTCTGTTTAGAAAAAGGAGCTTCAAAAGCAAGTTCGCCAACTCTAGACTGGAATCGGGTCACAAGGCACCGCGCAAGCAGAGGTCAGTGCAGAGGTTCAGTGCAACAGTGTGTAGCGGGAGAATCATGGCTTTGAATCTAGATTGCTCAAACCTACCCCCTGAAATTGCCCAAGAGCTCCTGGATCTCCGGCATCAGTTACAGCTGCGCGACCAGCTGGTGAGTCAGCTTTCCGCTGAACTGTTTCGGATGGTCAAAACTCATCCACCAGCCTTACCTGCCTCAGGAGAAAGGATCCCAGGAGAAAAGACAAGTTCTCCCTTGTCCATCGCACCCCTGGCAACCCATACGGGTGAAGCTTCTGAGGTAGAGTCTCTTCGGCAAGAGCTGCGCTTGATTGAGGAGCAAATTGAGTTTTATCAAGCCCAAATTGATAAGCGAGATCTACAGGTTCAGCAACTCCAAAAGTCTTGCCAAACCTTGAGTGAACGCAATCAGATGTTGGAAAACATCGTACAGGAACTGCCGGAAGTGTATCGGCAAAAGTTTACCGATCGCTTGGACACCGTGAAGTCGAAGGTGCAGTCTTTGCAAGCTGAGAACCGTCGCTTACAGAGCCAAATTCAGTCTGGGACTTCCCCCCTGCCCGAGACTCGCAGCTTGGTTCAGCGTCTATCCCTACCCTCCCGACGCGGTACGGGCAACCCGCCACCACTGCCAGAAGCGGATTGACAAAATGCTCAGCCATAAGCAGGCGATCGCTCTTGTTATACGTTGCCCAGTTGCCAATCCCATGCCGCACCTAAAGTGCTGGCCCAACCAAACGAGAGACCGTTCGGCTTCGACAACGGGTCTAGCTCGGCTTAAGCATCATGATTTTGTTATTTCTGAGATAGCGACAGGCTTATGAATTGGTTTTCTGCATGTCCCGTTCTGCGGCGATCGCTGGTCCGGCTGTTGCTGTTTTGCATGATCAGTCTGGCTGTCTGTAGTCCGGTTAATCCAGCGATCGCGGGCATTAACGACGATCGCTTTGACGGGAATATCTTTGCCCTCTATGCCGGAAACGGTTCACTGGTTCCCCCACGGATTAGCTTGGCCCAGTCGTTAAGTGGCGCTCGGCCCACAATCTTGACCTTTTACGTCGAAGACAGCAGCGACTGTAAACGATTTGCCACCGTTATTTCTCAGCTCCAGGCGTACTACGGTCGAGCGGTAGATTTCATTCCCATCAATATCGACGCCATTTCACCCCTAGCGACTGACAACCCGACTGAACCAGGCTTTTACTATGCAGGGAAAGTCCCGCAAACTTTGATATTTGACGCATCAGGTCAAATTGCCCTCAATACCGTCGGGAATACCAGCTTCGAGACTTTTGATGATACGTTTCGAACCCTTTTTGATCTCCTGCCCCGCAGCGAATCAGTAGAATTAAAGCGCCGAACCCTCAACGAAATCAACGAGGAAATCGTTCAGAAATGACCGATTGGGCAGCTTTAATCAAGTTTTTGTTAGAACCTGAACGACCGTAGGTTTGAGCAAAAGCAGTAAACTATTGAGCATTGGGCATACTAAGGGTACGAAAAACCCAATTTACCGATGCAATTGAATTTTGGGTTGCGACCTCACTCGCCCCATTGCTCACAGCAGTAGCATTCCTTGCATAAAATCAGGCCGAGTCCTAGGTAAAGGAACATAATAATCGCGTGCAACATACATCTATGTTGCAAGGAGCAAACTGCTCATGGAAGGACAATCAGACCCCAATATTGGCCAAGTCTTAGACAATCGCTATCAGCTCATGGAGGTGATTGGTCAGGGGTCAATGGGCAAAGTGTATCGAGCCGAAGATCAGCTACTGGGGGGCGTTCCAGTTGCTGTGAAATTTTTGTCTAAGACGCTGTTAAACGAGAACATGCGGAAGCGTTTTGGCGTTGAAGCCAAAACGGGTGCCCAGTTGGGCCAGCGTAGCATTCATATTGTGCGGGTCTTAGACTATGGACTCCAGGGCGGAGCAGAGCCCTACTACGTCATGGAGTTTATGGAGGGCAAAAATCTTAGCGATTTAATTATCCCTCAGCCCCTCTCCCTTGAACGCTTCTTGCAGCTGAGTCGCCACATCTGTCTAGGGTTAGAATGTGCCCATAATGGCATTAAAATTGACGGCGAGATTTGCAAAATCGTTCACCGAGACATTAAACCCAGCAACGTTTTCGTTATTTCTGACCCTAGTCTGGGAGAAGTTGCCAAGGTTTTAGACTTTGGCATTGCCAAACTCTTTAAAGACACAGTAGAGAGTAACCAAACGCGCTCCTTTATGGGCACTTTGGCCTATTGTTCGCCCGAACAAATTGAAGGCAAGGATCTCGATGCCCGATCTGATATTTACAGTCTCGGCATCACCATGTTCGAGACAATTACCGGGGAGATGCCAATTGAGCCCGATGCCCATACCCTCCTGAGCTGGTACAAGGCCCATCGTGACAGGGCACCCCGACAGCTGACCGAGGTCGCCCCCCATCTCCAGCTGCCACAGCAACTCGATGATCTAATCATGAGCTGCATGGAGAAATCGCCGGGGAACCGCCCCCAAAGTGCAGCAGAGATGGCCAGCGTCTTACAAGCACTGCAAGACCAGCTCCAAACCTACGTCCCCCCCAAAACGACCGCCAATCCGGCGACCCAAGAGATCCCAGCTGAGCAGCCAGATCGAACCACTGAAACCACTGAAAACACTGAAACCCCACAAAAACCGCAAACACCTCGCTCTAAAATCACCCGGGTTCCCTCTATTCCTAACCCGCAACAAAGATTCTGGTCCATTCAAAATGCCGGATGGGAAGTTCAGTGGCCCAATGATAAACCCGTTGCCGAAATCGTCTTTCCCCGCATCATCGAAACGAACGATGAGTCCGCCTTGAGCCTCTGGCTCATGCTGTCTCAGTCCCAAGTAAAACAGCGCGAGTTAAGCACTCGGTACAACCAGTTTTTACTGACGCTTTCCCCCCATCCAATGATCCTGTGGATCACGGTTCTCTATGATCCTAGTGGTGGTGCCAAGTGGCTACCTTGCTACTTGGATATGAAGCAAGAACGGAGTCACCAGTTTGTTAACTTGTTAGCCAATAAGGGCTACTATATGCTGCTGTTTTTCGCTTCTGAAGATCCAGCAGAGCCTTCTGCCGTCAAAACGATTACCGTTTCTCCAGGTCAGCGGCACCTCTTCTTAGAGTGGCTCAAGCTTTCTAAGCAGGCGCTCTCTACTTCTCAGCCTTCAACCAGCAAGCAGCTTCTCAAAGCAGAGTTCGAGCGCATCAAGCCCTCGATCATCAACAAGTTAGAGCTGGCCAGCCGGAACTCTTCAGTCATTCTGTAAGCCTAGACTACACAGAGCTTAGGACTTCAGCCGAGGCACGTAGAGAACGGGGTGCCAGCTTTGACGAACCAGCTCACCCGCCAAACTGGGGACGGACCATTCCCAAAACTTGCCGAAGTGTTCCGAAGAAATGGCGATCGCACTGATATCTTCTTGGACAGCGACGGCGTCAATTTCTTCAATGGGGTTGCCCTGGCGCAATTCAATTGAGACCTGAACTCCAGCTGAAACAAGGCGCTGGCGACTTTCTTCGAGCTGGGTAGTATCGGGAGCCTGCTGGAGTTTGGGCACAATGGCTCGACCGCTAGCCTGCTCGTTAACCCAGCACAGAATACAGTGCTCTAGGGTTGATGCCGAACAACGCCCTACAGCCTCCTGAATATACCGAACCAGAGATTGACAAGAAGCACCCCCGTCAAAGGGAATCAGCAAACACCTGAGCAAATAACGCGCTCGTAGTGCTAGCTCTTGCGAAGTGTAAACGGAGATCAGCTGTGGCCTCAAAATCAACAGCGGTACATCAAGGGACTGGGCCAGAGCAGCCGTTGTACTGCCAAATAATTTTTCATCAAGCAGGGTACGGTGGGCGGTACCCACAATCACTAGCTCTGCACCCTGTTTCTGAACCATGCTGCAAATACAGCTTTTGGGCGAACCCGACTCAACTTCCACCTTGACGGTGATGCCACCTGGGCAATTAACTAGAGCAGCCCCAAGCTGTGAGCGCGCCGCTGCCACCCGCTCTTCATCCACCTGCGGGATCTCTCGCTCAAAGTGAAGCGGAACACAATGGAGAAAGGTGATCTGCTTAAATCCAGCCGCTGCTAGTTCTGAAATGCAATGGACAAAACGGTAAATTCCATCTGTGAGGCTGGTACAAATTAAAACTTTTTCAATCATGGAAAGCCCTCAGCGATCTACCCTTGAGCTTAGGCAGCTGAGCTTAAACCCTCTTTTCGACAGCTCAGCATTAACCTTCAGAAATTCTAGAGCTTTGCGGCGGAGTAGCTTCGCTCTAAATTCTAGCGTCCCACGATTTCAGAACCCTGCACAGACTAGCCCCAAAAATTAACGCACGAATAACTAAAATCACTCAAACATGTTTCTGCTACCCTCAACACAGGGCTTGCAGCACCCACGAGAATACCAAACTAAACCATGCAAACCTGGTCACAACGACAACGGTGACGCGCTTACCCCACTACCCCCAGCCTGATCCAAATTTTCGCTGAATCGAGCAAGAGACCGAGGCTGCGTCAACCTCTACTGGCCCGCTAAG
>CAZXWR010000301.1:0-5000 GCA_964644325.1 uncultured bacterium | reverse complement strand
TTCCTTGGTCTCCTGTAACTTTAATGTACCTCGACCAATCGGCAACCGCTATAGTCTTTGTTTCACTAGCGACGGTAAATCGGCAGCGGCATATAAAGGTGTTGATATAGCAACTTTTAAGAAGGCTATTAGCAATGTTGAATCTCGCGGTTCTGGCGATTACAAAGCGATTGGGGTTTATGTCGATGATGGGGCAGGGAACATAGGTCGTGGACTCGGTAAGTACCAATTCATGAGCTATGGTCCCGCAAAGGACATCATTAATTCCAAGCCTGGCGGCGCAAAATTTTTGGCGGCGATGCAAGACCCGAGCATTAGCATTCCAAATTTTTCAGCACAGGTTGATCAACTATTTACCCCTGCCGAACAAGAAGCACTGATGGATCGGCAAGTGAGGCGATTAGCTGATTTGGCCTCAGCACAAGGGTTAACAGGTGATTCCCTTCTTCGCAGGATGGCAGAAATGCATGTAGGTGGTGAAAGTGTCGCTAATGGAGTTGACCCAGCCTACTCATCAAGCGTTATTGCAGATTACAAAAAAGGTGGCATTCCATGTAAACCTACCGCGAAAGGAAATGGTCGGCCTGGGTTTACTACTGGCAAGTTTGGAAGTCCTCTTCCGGGTTCCGTTGTCACTGAAGAATACCTTCCAGATTCTAATAACTGGCGTGGTAGACCCCATCGAGGCACAGATTTCGCTGGCGTACCCTTTGGAACGCCAATATTAGCCGTCGATGGTGGAACCGTTGCACATATTGACTTCGACGGTAGTGGCTATGGTCACTTCGTAGTTATTGATCATGGCAATGGCTTTGCCACTCTCTACGGTCATATGGTTTCAAAACCACCACTAGCAGTTGGCCAACCAATAGCGTAACTGTCCCTGGCATCTGACGAAGATTGGTTGTTTCAGCCATTTCAGGTCTAAAGACCGCTCAAAGTAGAAGCTGAAACCCTATTAAACTCGTTGAACACTAAGCTCAATATGAGTTCCAGGGACGGTTACCCAATAGCTAAGGGTGCCCAAGTTGGTAGGATGGGTTCTACAGGTCGATCAACTGGGCCTCACTTACATTTTGAACTTATCCAAGGCTATATTTCTGGAAATGTTTATAGCGGAGCCTCTATCGATTCTCGTGGCTATATTCCAAGATAAAACTATATGTTACTGATGATTTTTAGGGCTGTTAACTCATGGATAAAAGATTAAAAATTGTTATTGCTTCGCTTATAGCTAGTGTATTTCCTTTTGTATTTTATGTGGCGTCTAGCTCTCCTCCAAACGTACCTAAATCTAAGAGTGTAAAAGTGAATTACACTGCAATGACTCCGAAAAAAAGTATTGAATCTTGTGTAGAAATTCCATTTCGAACTGAAATTATGAAGGTCAACATTATTTCCTCAAAACCTGACAAAAGTCCAAGAGGTATTCCTAGACAAATCTATCATGTTGCAGTTTTAGCTAAGCATAATGGTGATACATTCTATGGGCATCAAATATTAGTTGAAATGAATAATCAATGCCTTGTCCCCTTTTCTGGACTTGGGCAAGATGCTCCACCTATTAGTTGGTCATTTTCTGATACAGAAGCTCAGCGGTATGCTTTAGAATGGCATACATGGAGACTAGAAAATATTCCAAACGAAAGAGAGAGAGTTCAAAATTTTCTCGACTCCGATTCACCTAAAATGCCTCAAGAGGACTATGTAGCTTACTCCAAACTTGGCTATAAAATGCCATCAAGGTGGATAAAACTTGATTAAAAACGGCTCATTGCATTGAGGTGAGAATTAGTAGATGGAATTGATTATCACTTCAATATCTCTTCCAAATTCAGTATAAACCCAGGCAATACATCCTCACCTGAGATGCTGGAGGGCGATCGCAGTAGTTCTGTCTCTTTCCCTGGTCTGTAGATTTCGACCTGCTGGTCTTGAGGGTTGAGTAGCCAGCCGAGCTGAACGCCATTGTCGATGTACTCCTGCATTTTGTCTTGCAGTGGCTTGAGGCGATCGCTTGGTGAACGAAGCTCTACAACGAAGTCAGGGGCGAGGGGAAGGAAACTATCTGGGTTGGGGTTGAGAGCGGTAATTCTTTCAGTGGCGACCCAGGCAGCATCAGGCGATCTTACAGAGCGGTTTGGGAGAATGAAACCTGTTGAGGAATCAAAGACCATACCTAATTTGGCTTGACGATTCCAATGATTTAGATCGGTCGTTAGGTTCGCATTACGATTTCCCGATTGCCAACCTGCTGGCGGCATAACAATCAGTTCTCCTTGGGCTGTGAGTTCTAGTCGGATATCGCGATTATCTCGACAGAGTTCTCGAAACTGCTCATAGGTCAGCTTCGTGATGGAATCAAGGTTCAAGGTGATGGCAGTCATAGGCTTGGCTCCCCTTCGAGGTTGAGCGTGAACCCCGCTAACACATCTTCACCAGATAAGGTGGTGGGCAACTTGATGACTTCAACTGCTTTCCCGGCGCGATAAATTTCAACCGTTTGGTCTTGGGGATTGATTAGCCAGCCGAGTCTAAGGCCGCTATCCAGGTACTCCTGCATCTTTGCCTGAAGGGATTTGAGGCGATCGCTCTCTGAGCGCAGCTCAATTACAAAATCGGGGCAGATGGGTGGGAATTTCTTCTGTTGTTCAGGTGTCAGAGCTTGCCAGCGCTCTAGACTGACCCAAGCTGCATCGGGAGAGCGATCGCCTCCACCAGGGAGGTTGAAAACTGTAGAGGAACTGAAGACTTTGCCAAGGTTAGTTTGCAGGTTCCATGCCCAAAGAGGACCAATAAGATTTGCTTCACCTATACCGCTCTCCCCACCAACCGGAGGCATGATGATTAACGCTCCTTCTAAACTACGCTCCATTGCCACATCTTGATTGGCCATGCACAGTTCATAGAACTGCTCATGGGTCAGTTTATGGGTCAATGGCTCTAGGTTGAGGGTGATGGCAGTCATGCAGGTGATAGCCAAATGTTAGTCATAGCCTAGCACTGGAGAAGATTGTTCGTTTTTTCAGGAAGGCTCCGATATTAGATCGGACGCATTTAGAAACGAGTCATGATCTCAAAATCAATCCTTTGGACAGGCAGCATCGCATCGAGCTTGCTGCTTGCCGTCACGTCATTTGCAATGGTGCGGCACGTCAGGGCCAATATCAAGGAACCTGACATCAGCCCTGCAATCCAGCAGTCCTTTGCCTTTGATCGATGTTTCCCGAGTACCTCAGCTGAACCGTTGCTAGTCCGGCACACAACACAGGGCAAAGTTAGCTACTGGGAAGTCGAAGCATACTCCCAAAATCCAGACAAACGGGCTATTGAATTTCAGCACTTCAGGACAGAGGGAACGAAGTGCAAATGGCTGAACCGCAACCGGGTGGCATTCCGCCTGGACTACATGCCAGAACCCGTGGCAGTTGACCTGGCGACCCAGTATTTCGCCCCGATGCTAGCGGCCTGCAAGACCCAAAACCAAGAGCGCAAAGATGTGGATACCTATTGTGCAGGGGATATGCAGATGGGCTTGTCAGGGACAGTGAATAACCCGCAAGTCTTCTTCCCAGAAGAGATTAAGGCACTTCAAGCAATGGGCATCCAAACAAAGTTGATCCAAAATGTTCGGCTTGTTGCCCGTTCAACCGATATAGAGACAGATGAGTTTTAGGCACGACTATGCAACATCATCAACAACATGAAGTAGAGCGGGGTGGTCAATCCGCGCAACAGACTCATAACGAGATCATGACAGCTCAGCTCAAACTAGCCCAGGCGATCGCCAAAATGATGGTGAACCTGGTGAAGTCGTTTGGGAAGAAAGGACAGAACGAAGAATCGACGATTGAAATTAAGGTTGATGGCAAGACAAAGCTGAAAGGGACAGTCAAGGACGGGAAATTTACGGCTAGCAAGAATGAATTGACGGCGGACGAAGTGAAGTCACTGAAGGCATACTTTGCATCGTTGCCCAATCCCGCCATCAAACCGAAAGACTTTGAAGTGATGGTAGACAACAAAACGATACTGGCGACCAAAGATGGTGCGGTAGTGTCCCATGCGACGCCAACAGCGACACCGGAGCAAGCAGCAGAGGCGAAACGAGCGTTCGCGACGATTCAGCAATCACCGCCAGCCGCAGCGGAACAGAGGCAGCAAGCACCTGTGGCCCAGAGTAAGGGCAAGGTAGAGCCGATAAAGACTAAGCCATTGAACAGTGAGACAAGATATTCAGCACCGCCCCCGACTCAGACTCCCCCTCCAATTGTCAAGACAACAGTAACTGTCGAGTCGCAGCGGACAGTCTCACCGCCTCCGGTTATTGAAACAACTGCAAAGGCCCCTGACTCACATGAACGGAAGGAAAATGAACATTCGCCAAAGGTAAATAGCTCAACTGTTTCAAAGCAAGATACCAACCGTTACATACCCGAGAATTTTGGAGTTCAGAAAGCCCAAGGTCTCTCGATGGAACAAATTAACCAACTCCAAGGTTGTCCTGATCTGAGAATGACCTATGGCAAGCTTGAGGAGTATAGACAAGAAATCAACAGTGATAGGGAACGTGCTGCATCTGCCCCTGGAATGGATTACATCACTTCCTCAAAATCCCACCAAGAACTGATCGCGAAATATGAAAAGTTACTGCCATCGCTAGAGCCCGCAATTGACAAAGCTGTGGAGCGCGGGAAGCTGACAGTGCTAGACGCTCAACCCAATCAGTCTGGGCAAGAGCAAACCAACCGTGAACTACTCCAGAACGGCAAAGGAGCACTGGCACTGCTGAGCGATCGCCCGGTGGGGGAACGGCAGTGGGAGGGAAAAAACTACACGATGTCGGAGGGTAAGGACGGGAGTTTCAGGATTACCGAGAAAAGTCGGGGTGAAATTCTGAACTACACGAATGGGAAAGTGCAAGGGACTGCCACCCCTCAAGACCTCTATGCCTTACCCATAAGTCCTGGAAGTATTGCAACGATTGACTTTCAACTGTA
>CAZXWR010000300.1:0-5008 GCA_964644325.1 uncultured bacterium | reverse complement strand
AGGAGAGCCCACGTTCTTGGCACCCACTCATCTGCATTTAACAGAATGGCAAACGACAGCAGTGGGTCACCATAAATTTACGGTTGCCTGTCGTTTACTGCAGGATATGCAGGCTGCGTTTGCCCCGCCCCATTCTTTGCTGCATTACGGGGTGGGCAAGCTTTACCCCGGTGAGCCAGAGCCGCGCTGGGCATTGGGATGCTACTGGAGAGGCGATCGCCTGCCGCTCTGGCAACGGTCAGCACTCTCGGCACCATTGGAGCCACCCAACCCGGAGCATGGGGACTCCCAGCCGGAGCCTGGGGCCGAAGATGCCAAACTTTTTTTACAGGCTTTGGCGGTGCATCTCGCTTTGCCTCAGGCGTTCGTGATGGCGGCCAGTGAGCCCACTGGCGAGATTGTGGGCTATGTGCTGCCGCTGTTGCCTGTGATGCAAGAGGCCGATGCAACCTGGGCCTGGGCATCCTGTCAGTGGCGCATGGGCAAACAACGGTACCGGGATGTACCGCTACCGATTGCGGCCACTGGTTCAATGCTGGGGTTGCGACTGCCCCTCTCGGCACTGGACATCCCCTCAACTGGGATAGCGGAAAGTGTCGAGCCTTTGAATGGCCCTAACCGCCTGCCCCAGAGTCAGAGCCTTTGTTTAGCCGATAACGTGGTGCAGATTGCGCTTACGGCTGAGGTGAAGCGGGGTCAGGTGACTATATTTTTACCGCCGCTGCGCTCGGCACAGCGCTTTGCCGATTTAGTCACTGCGATTGAATCAACGGCGGCTCTATTATCTCTCCCGGTGCGTCTTGAAGGGTATGGCCCACCTCTGAGTGCGGGCATCGAGGGGTTTCAACTCACCCCTGATCCAGGGGTGCTGGAGGTCAATATTCATCCTGTGTCCAGTTGGTCAGATCTAGAGCAGCAGACCCTACTGCTCTATGAGCTGGCAGTGAAGCAGGGTTTGGGTGCCCAAAAATATAGCAATGATGGTCGCCCCCTGAGTACGGGTGGGGGGGCACACATCACGATTGGCGGGCGATCGCCCCAGTCCAGTCCGCTACTGCGCCGACCTGATTTACTCCGCAGCCTGTTGACCTACTGGCAACATCACCCGAGCTTGTCCTATTTATTCGCAGGCCAATTTGTCGGCCCCACTAGCCAATGTCCTCGGATCGATGAAGCCCGCTATGAAAGCCTGTACGAGCTAGAAGTGGCCTTTGAGCAGTTAACACCCCACATTCCGCTGGCCCCAGAGCTGATCGACCATTTACTCCAGCCCCTGCTGATTGACTTAACGGGGAATGCCCATCGCACGGCACTCTGTATCGATAAACTCTACCCCGTCCTCAACCCCTCTCAGCAGCTGGGGCTGTTAGAATTTCGGGGGTTTGAAATGCCCCCAACGGCCCCGATGCGATTGATACAGCTGTTGCTCGTGCGATCGCTCGTGGCGTGGTTTTGGGAAACCCCCTACCAATGCTCCCTGATTCGTTGGGGAACTGAGCTCCAAGATCGGTTCTTTTTGCCCCACCCTCTCCTAATGGATCTGGAAACGGTTGTGCAAGATTTGCAGCGGGCTGGATTTGAATTTCAATTGGACTGGTTTGTCCCATTTTTGGATCAGCGTTTTCCAGTTTATGGACAGGTGGCCCTGCAAGATTCCCAGGGATTGCCACTCACCCTGGAGTTGCGCCATGCCCTTGAGCTATGGCCGGTGTTGCCCGGTAGTCAGGATAGTACCGCTCGTCCTGTCGATGATTCTTTAGAACGACTTCAGGTGCGTTTGCACTATGGGGGACAAGGAATTGTCCCTGAAGCGGGACTGCCCCCCATCTATGTTCTTTGTGAGGGGCAGCAGGTGCCGCTGCAAGCCACAAAGGTGCCAGGGGAATGGATTGCTGGCGTCCGCTTTCGAGCGCGACAGCGATTTTTTGCAGATCATGCCGCGATAGCACCGCAAACAACGCTCAGGTTCACCGTGATTGAGGCCGATAGCCAGCGCATCTTGGGGGGCTGTACCTATTTTGTTGAGCGTCCTCAGGGATCGTCCTATGAAACAGCCCCTGATTCCCCGAGGGCGGCACAGGATCGAATTGCAGAACGTTTTTTGCCTCACCAGAGTCAGCAGACAACAGGGCATGATGCTTCAGTCTGGACACAGCCCATCCCTCCCTGCGCTATTCATCCCGACTATCCCCATACCTTAGACTTGCGACGCTATCGGGTATGAGGCTATCAAGAAGGTCTAGGATGACGGGCAGGTTTCGGCTGATGGACTAAAGTTCATCGTGAAGTAGAGGGCCTGATATTTTTTGGTGCCGTCCAGCTGATAGTCTTTCACCAGGGCGATCGCCTGTTCGTCTAAGATTGGATGCGCCGTAGACTGTAGCAGCGTGGGCTTCGGTGAAGTGTTAGGAAGATTCGCCTTCGCCTCTGCCGTCACCAGTTTGCCCTTGGGATTAAACAACGCTGAAACAATGGCAACCCCCCGCAGGCGATCGCGGCAGGCAGCGGCGGGATAGGGTGGGTTCAGGTCAACCCGCTGTACCCGTAGGGCTGGGTCGTAGGTCTGACGTTGGGCGGTGAGCCAAGTCTCCAGTCGCTCGCTAAACACCTCGACCTTAGCTGCGGTTGCTTGACGCGCCGCCAGGGCTTGGGGCGATAGGGTTGTTTGCCGCTGAGGGGTGCCATACAGCCCTGTAGCTGTGGGCCGCAGCTGTTCTAGAGCGATCGCGGGGGCTGAAGCAGCACCAGAGTTCCCATACTGTGCGGCAGCAGGGGGTGCCTGTGCCGCTTTAATGTCAGGCTGGGGAACGGCTTGGGTCGCAGCAGATTGCTGGGATTGCACCTCCGGGAGCGGGTTAGGCAGGGGGGCTTGCCGAGGCGCTTGCCGGGGGGTTGAGGGGGCGGCAGGTTGGGGGGCGGCGGCCCTAGGTGCGCGGCGACTAAAGGTCGGAGCCCCTGCCCCAATGGAGCCCTGACCAATATAGAAAGACTGGGACGGCATCTGCGGCGGAATTTTCGGAAGGGGCGGCAACCTGGGAACGTTGGCTAAATCAGGCACTGAAAGGTCAATGCCCTGATTCGGTACAGCGGGAACAGCACCCGGATTCCCGCTCGATTGGGGTTGCGGGGAGGTCGGCCGCTGGGCTGTAGATTGCGGCTGGGTGTTTGGGGCGAGATTAATAATGCGGAGTGTCTGGGGCGTCGCTTCCTCGGGTGTCAGGGACAATACAACAGCGGCCAAGCCATGAAAGCCCAACGAACCAATCATGGCCATCCCAAACGGGTTGAGCAATGTATTCAGGATGAATGCTGCGGTGGAAGATCTCATGCGTTCTCCCCTGGCTCGACTGATTCAGTTCGCGGCTTCAGTATAGCCCTGCTGCGGCCTCAACGGCTGAGAAATAAGAGGGGATTCTGTTCACTGTAGGCTGCCACCCGGGTGATGGGTGCGGTGGCGAGGCCATTGACGCAAGCAGAGAACAGTTCAGTGCAAGCAGCCTAACCAGACAACGAGTCCAGTAAGATGAGGCTCCAAAAGACAAAAGTTCAGATAAGAAAAAGCCCTTGAGAGTCTTGCCGTGTTTCGACCTCAAAGGCTTTTTATCTGAATCACTCCTCACTGAATTAAAGATAGCGGGTTGATGGCCCAGGCTGGTCAGTGAAGTGACACTTTTTTGACTGGCACTACCCGGATTTCATCCTGAATAAACCCTGGGCGATCGCGCCGGAGCGTTTCAAAATCTTGCACAATATGAATATTGTTGAAATGCCCGGTTCACTGACCCTCCGGATCTCTCAGCCACGCTCACGGTCATCCCTTTCCTGATTCCCATGTCACACAGCCCGTTCCGCGATCGCCTTTACAGTCCCGAGCGTCCCGTCATTGTCTTTGACGGGGCAATGGGCACCAATATTCAGAGCCAAAACCTGACGGCAGCGGATTTCGGCGGGCCAGACTATGAGGGCTGTAATGAGTATCTGGTTCATACCAAACCCGAGGCGATCGCCAAGGTTCACCGGGACTTTCTGGCGGCAGGCGCGGATGTGATTGAAACCGACACCTTTGGCAGTAGCCCGCTGGTGCTGGCGGAATACGGCCTTCAGGATCGGGCCTATGATCTGAGTAAGGGGGCGGCGGAACTGGCGAAACAATGTGCGGCAGAATATTCCACCCCCGACAAGCCGCGCTTTGTAGCCGGGTCGATGGGCCCGGGCACGAAGCTCCCGACCCTGGGTCACATCAGCTACGACGCCCTCAAGGATGCCTTCACCATCCAAGCCGCAGGGCTATTTGATGGTGGCGTTGATCTGTTCCTGATTGAAACCTGTCAGGATGTTTTGCAGATCAAGGCGGCCCTGAATGCTGTCGAGGCCGTCTTTGCCCAAAAAGGCGATCGCCGTCCGCTAATGGTGTCGGTAACCATGGAGGTCATGGGCACGATGCTGGTGGGCACCGACATCAGCGGGGTGCTGTCGATCCTGGAACCCTACCCCATTGATATTCTGGGGTTAAACTGCGCCACTGGCCCGGATCGGATGGCGGAGCATGTGCGCTATCTGACGGAACATGCTCCCTTTGTGGTTTCCTGTATTCCCAATGCTGGACTGCCAGAAAACGTCGGCGGACATGCTCACTACAAGCTGACGCCGATGGAGCTAAAGCTAGCGCTGCATCGCTTCGTGGAGGACTGGGGTGTGCAGGTGATTGGGGGCTGCTGTGGCACCCGCCCCGATCATATTGCCGCCCTCGCCGAAATTGCCCAAACCCTCACCCCCAAACCCCGCGAGGTGCGCCAGCTGGCCCGCCACAACGGCCCAGCCGGAACCGTGCGGCCCGCCCTCCACTACACCCCCGCTGCTGCCTCGATCTACACGGCCCAGCCCTACGACCAGGACAACTCCTTCTTGATTGTGGGGGAGCGGCTGAATGCCAGCGGTTCCAAGAAGGTGCGAGAACTGCTCAACCAGGATGACTGGGATGGCCTGATGGCGATCGCCAAGTCCCAGG
>CAZXWR010000299.1:0-5014 GCA_964644325.1 uncultured bacterium | reverse complement strand
AGGTCTCGGGTCGCGTGTCCCCACCACACGATGGGAAACCCAGCGGGGGTTGAGGGGTCGCTCACCTGGGCGGTTGTTTTGAGGTATTGAATGGCTCGACCCGCCGAATCGCGATCGCGTCGGTTTTGCAGTTTGGCGATCGCACAATTGTGCAGCAGGAGTCGCGGGACTTCCGTGCGGGTGCCATAGGGCTCCAGTAGCTGGAGTTCCCGAAATAGAATCGCCCCTGCTCCAGGTATCAGGTCGGCAACGGTGACCGTGAGGTCAACTTCGAGGGGAAAGCTGTGGTTCCCCAACTGCTGTCGCAGGGACTGATTCAAGGCCAGGTTAAAGAGGTCAAGATTGGCGACTGGAATCGAGAGTTCCAAAGCGGTTCCGGCCCCCTGCACCCGCTGCAATAGATGCTGCTGTTCTTCCAGGATAGGGGCCAAGGACAGACCTCGCACCGGATAAGCAATGCCCTGGGCGATGGGCTGAGGGCCAGGATTATCGGGGGGTTCTGCTGGGGATGTTTGCCCGAACAGAATTGTGGGCCGTCTGTAGGTTTGGGCTAGATCCGCAGCGACGCTCTCCAGGACGTTGGCGGGCCACTGGGGGTTGTATAAGACAATCGCAGGCAGTCCCGCCATGTCCACGGCGTTCAACTGGGCCACGGCTGCACGAGTCACACGTTGCTGTGCTTCTTTCTGGGCAAAGGCTGACCATTCTACGGCCATCGCCAGCTGTTTGCCCCGGTTTGGGTCAAGGGTCGTCAGGAGTTCAATGCCATCCTGAAGGGAGTGATGCGAGCTCAGGGCCGCTAGCCGCAGGCTCAAGCCTGCGGCCCTATCGCCAGGGCGATCGCCTTGGTCGCGGCAGAATCGCAGCAGTTGGGCTACCCCTGGGCGCGTAGCAGCCGTGAGCTGCTGCTGCAATTGCCGCAGACCGCGTTGGGCTAAATAGCGGACTTTGCCGCGCAGTTCTCTGCCGCTGGTGAGCAGACCCATGGCCACTAAATCTAAACCAACTGAGGCGGTCTGAGCTGCTATTTCTGGCAAGCGTGCATGCAAGGCGACCAACAGCTGATAGGCGATCGCCACTGTGGGCAGAGGGGCATTCCCCTCAGGTGCCAAAGCTCCCCGGTCACTAGGATGGAGAGCAATGATCTGTTCGGGTTGGAATTGGCTGATGGTCTCATTCCTGTCACCCCAGTTTGCCGGGGTGGTCAGCAATAGCAGTTCCCCTGACGGATCTCCCAACTGATCCCCCAATGGGAACCCGAACCGAGTCGCAGCCATCTCAGTCCCAAAGAGGGTGTATCCCGGCTGAAAATACGGCCCTAGCCCTTCCCAGAGGAGGGCAGTGGTCAGTAGGCTGTCGAGGCTGGTTCGACCTACCACATAGACCTGCCTGCCCTGGTCACGGGCCTGAATCAGCCGATCGACAGCCACTGGGATTGTTTCATCGTGCAGATTGTCCGGTGCCGGTCGATAGTGCTCAGGATCCAAAAACGCGATCGCATCCTCAAGCTGACGCACCCCCCGTTGCCACAGTAGCTGGGCCGCAAATTGCCCTGAACAATCGGGTACCCGCGATCGCACCAATTCCACGAGCCAGGGCGGCGGCGGCTCAGGGCTGCGTAAATGCCAATCAGTCGTTGACTGCATGGGCTGGCCTCACGGGCGATCGCCTGAGCCACGCACCTTGGCTCGATACAGTAGCTGTTCTCCCTGGCGGTATCCCACATGGGTTACGCGCACCCTACCACCTGGGGCTGGAGCCTCTATGTGGGGATCGGCCCACTGATGTTGCGTGGGGTCAAAGTGGGTTGTTTCTCCCACCGTTTCAATGGCCGTGATGCCCCAACGCGCCAAAAGCTGTTCAAGGGGCCGGAGCAACGGCATAAGCTTTAGGGCCGGAGCCGTCGGATTTTGGCGGGCGGCATGGGCCGCTGTTGGCCACAAAAGCAGGAGAGATTCCAAGTCCTGCAACACTTCTTGGCGCACGGCCTGTTCAGCCTGCTCCTGTGCTGCATCAAGCTGGCCTTGGAGTCGCAGACATTCCTGACGCAATGCTGCCAGTTTGGCGTCAGTCGCCGAAGGGTCCAGAGGGTGTTCCCCTTGACCTCGGGGAACACCCTCTAACGGGAATACAGCGCTAAACTGAGCCATCAGCGTTGACAAAGAACAGCGCAAACTCTGGGCGATCGCCCCAGCCGCGCGCACGGATAGTTCCTCAGCCTGCCCAGCTCGCAAGCGATTGATTTGAGAACGTGGAACATCGCTGACCTTAGCTAAGGCACGGTAGCTAGGCAGCCCAACGGTGGCCATCCAATCTTTTAGCCGCTGGGAATACAGCTCCGTAGGCTGGGGCATTGCGACTTGACGCCTGGTCATCGAACCACCAACTCCCGTAGCGGTTTTACGTTAAGGAGATTGAATTTTTGTCGCGTATCCTGCAACCGGGCAAAAACTTTCATGAAGAATCAACACTGATTGCCGTCGAACTCAGGCGAACGGTGGAGAATTAAAGAGTCAGGCACTGCCTAAACCCATGCTACTCCAACGGCACCATCCCACCACAGAAGAGAAAACCCAGGAGCGGATTCTGCAAGCTGCTGGGCATCTGTTTGCTGAGCAGGGGTACGAGCGCACCACCACCAAGCAGCTCGCGGAAGCCGCCGGGATTGCTGAAGGGACGCTGTTTCGTCATTTTGAAAGCAAAAAGGCGATTCTGGCGGAAGTGATCCATCAGGGGTGGGATGTTTTACTGTCAGATTTAACCGTTGCCCTCTGTGAAGTCTCGGACTATCGGGACTTAGCTGCACTCCTGCGTCACCGTCTGCAAGACATCCAAAAGCACGACGATTTACTGCGAGTTTGTTTGATGCAGACTCCGTTTCATCCGGATCTCCAGGATCTATTTCAGAAGGAACGGATTCAGCAAATGCTGGATGTCCTAGAAGCCTTTATTCAAACGGGCATCGATCGGGGGCGCTACCGACCGCTAAATGCGCGCCTGGTAGCCCGGGTTTTGCTCGGCACTTTGATGGGATCCAGCTGGGTGGGGGATACGCTCCTATGCGATCAGAACGATCCCATTACCCAGCAGGCCATGGCCGATACCCTAGCCGATATTTTGCTCAACGGGTTGCTCCTCCCTGCCGATATGTCTGCCTAGCCTTCCGGTTCTGGAAGTTGAATGACCGTTAGCTGGGACAGACAGCCTCCTCTGGCCTGCTAAACATCAAAAGAAAAGAGCCTGGTAACGCTGCACCAGACTCTTTTCCCTGAGATTCACTTGGGATCGTGAATTAAATAAAGTCGGTAATTACACTGTTTCGCCCTCACCCCAGCCCTCTCCCAAGCTGGGAGAGGGAGCAAGAGTCCGATCCCCCTTCTCCCAAGTTGGGAGTAGACCGCAGGGCGTGCGAAGCAGGGGTTAGGGGATGAGGGCGAGAATCTCGACGTTAATAAATTTGCGTTCTTTAGATGATGCTAGACGTTGTGCAAATGTGCCGCATTCCAGAGAGTGCTGTGCTGGGCGGCTCAATCACGCTTACGCTGCACCCTGATATTGGCCTATAAAACCCCAATATTGGTCAACCCTAAAATAACGCCAGCACCTAGCACATGGCCAAAACAGGTTGTGCCAATGACCGCAGGTAAGCCGAAGCCACCAAACATCGCAGAGGCTGGCATTCCAGGCCCCTTGTTCTGCTGTTTGATGGTCAATTTACCAAAGGCGATCGCCAGGATATTGCAGACCACCATAATAATTGCGATGGTGGGACTCCAGTTTGCGGCTCGAACGGCAACGGCTAATAAAGGGAAAGTAATCAAGGGGTCTCTCCTTCTGCTTCAACGATTTTTCTAAAGAATTTCAACCTATAGCTGAATTCTTAACAGAGAAGCAGGGAGACGGACAGATCCTCGCATTAATAATTAACGAATTCAGTCATGAAATGACGCGATATCTGGAAAGCTTCCGGGAAAAGGACATCTTTTTGGGAAAAACCAGTTGACAAACCAACAAGAGATGGTACGGTTTTTGCGAGTATCATCTTTTTGCGGTTCAATCGCCCCTTACAACTACCATGTACCACGTTTTAACTGCCCGCTTCCCTCGACCTCCGCTGATTGGACTGGTTGCTGTTTCAATGTTAGGTGTCAGCTTTCCGGCTCAAGCTCGCCCGATGCCCCGCCATGACTGCTGCGATCGCGCTTTTTTGCTGGCGGGGTTAAGTGGGACGGCGACCCTTCAGCTTGATGACAACAGTCAGTATGAGGGTGAGCTGCTCAACGGTAAGTTTGATGGCCAAGGCACGCTAACCCAGGCGGACGGCACCCGCTATGAAGGGTCGTTCAAGAAAGGCAAATACGACGGGCCGGGTACCCTGACCCTACCCGATGGCAGCCGCTATGAGGGTCGTTTTTTGCGGGGCCAGTACCATGGCGAAGGGGAATTGACCCGCGCTGATGGCAGCCGCTACCAGGGTGAGTTTGCAAACGGAGTCTATAACGGCAAAGGACAGCTCACCAAGGCAGATGGCAAAACCTACAGCGGTGGCTTTGTGGATGGCAAGTACAGTGGTCAAGGTGAATTGGTGTATGCGGACGGTAGCCGCTACATTGGCAAGTTTTTAGAGGGCGACTTTAACGGCATCGGTGTTTTTATCTTGCCGGATGGCACCCGACTGGTTGCTAACTGGCAGAATGGCAAACGGTTGGATAAGTCCACGGATGCAGCGGCTGCGGCTAACCAAGCGGATGTAGAGGCAACAAAGACGGACGCTGCCCCGGAGGTTGAGGTTGAGAGCACGGCACCCTTGCAATCGGATCCGGTGTCACCGGACAACGCTGACCTCAACGATCTCGAGGACCCAGCTGATACGACCGAAGAATTTGGCCTAACGCCAGAAGACATGGCGGTTCCTTCGCCGCCCGATGGCCCGGTTGAAATTCCGACCACCCCTGCCTCGAACTAAGTAGGTAGGCGCAATTAAATGTAAGATAGAAAAGGATCCCTCTAGCCC
>CAZXWR010000298.1:0-5014 GCA_964644325.1 uncultured bacterium | reverse complement strand
TTGAAACATTTTATATTCCCACTATAAGTCCTAACCTATCTTCGTAGTGCTATAACTGTACCCACAGCGCTATAGATTTCGTTGAATTAAAGGAGTTCGGGAATCTCTCTTTCAAAAGCGCCCAGTGCCTTTAGCGTTAATCGTTGAGCTTCTGACAATCCAATCGCCCCGGTGATGTCCAAGTTCTCATAGAGTCTGGCTGACAAGACCTGAAGACAGGTTCCGTCAGCAGCATCCCATAGTCGGATGGTTTGATCTTGAGAACCGCTGGCGATCAGGTGTCCTTGGGGATGATAGGCCACCGCATACACCTGATGCTGGTGTTGATTCAAGATCTGTAGACAGCTTGCTGTGGACACATCCCAGACTTTTACGGTTTGATCCTGAGAGCCCGTTATGACCTGTTGACCATCGGGACTGAAGGCGACGGCAAAGACCCACCCTTCATGACCCGTGAGGGTCTGTAGGCAGCGACCTGTGGTTGTATCCCATATTTTTACCGTGCGATCGCCACTGGTGCTGGCAATCAACTCTGAGGTTGGACTCCAAGCGACGCTATAAACGCGACTGTGGTGCCCCTTTAAGCTCAACAGGCAATCTCCCGTTTGCCAGTTCCAAATCCGTACCGTTTGATCAGCGCTGGCACTCGCCAATAAATGACGATGGGCTGGCTGGGGCGAGAAAGCGATCCCATACACCTGATCGGTGTGCCCTGTTAAAACACCGAGGCAGGTGCCCGTTTGCCACTGCCACAGGCGAATGGTTTTATCGGCGCTAACGCTGGCTAGGATAGCGGCTTGCGGGGCGATCGCTAAATCAAGTACCCAATCTGTATGGCCCTGTAGCTGATGCACACAGGCATTTAACTGCCAGTGCCACACTTCAATTGCTGAACTTGCACCGGCCACCATCAGTAGCGTACCATCCGGGCTAAAAACGACAGCGCGCGTCAGTTCACAACCGCTTTTTAATTCTTGCAGGCAAGTCTGGGTTTGCCAGTCCCAGATCCGCACCAGTTCCGAACCACTGCCACTGGCCAAGAACTGTCCGGAGTCACTAAAATCAATCGGAAATCCCCAGTCGGTGTAGCCCCGCCAGGTTTTTAAGCAGTGACCTTGCTGCCAATCCCAAAGTTTGACGGTGCGATCTAAACTCACCCCAGCTAAAAGTTGGGAGTTGGGGCTAAACCTTAACGAAAAAAGCTGATTGCAATGCCCAGCCAGGCTCGTCAACCGTTCTCCAGTAGCGCTATCCCACAAGCGAATTTGGCCATCTGCCCCCCCTGAAGCCAGAGTGGCTTCCTGCTGGGCAAAGGCGAGGGCATAAACCCCCCCTTGATGACCCGTCATCACCTGCTGACAGGTGCGAGTGGGCAACGACCAGAGGCGAATCGTTTGATCGTCACTGCCACTAGCGAGCAGTTGGCCATCGGGGGAAAAAGCGATCGCCCGCACCCAATCTTTATGCTCTGTCCAGCTCCAGAGACAGGAGCCCGTCTGCCGATGCCAGAGTTTAACTGTGCCATCTTCTCCGCCACTGGCAATCAGATCGGGGTCGATGGGGGACATGGCAACGGTTCGCACTCGACCCTGATGCCCGGTGAGGGTGTTGAGACACTGACCACTCGAAACGTCCCAAACCTTGAGGGTTTGATCTGCACTGGCACTGACGAGCTGTTTCCCATCACCAGAAAAGTCTATTGCAAAAATCTCATCTTGATGACCCATCAAAATCTGTAGGGCCTCTCCCGTTTCCCCATGCCAGAGCCGAACGGTTTGGTCAGCACTGCCGCTGGCCAATAGCGGTATCTGTCGCTGCTGGATGGCCGGAGGTGGGGGCGGTGCAAAGGCCACGCAGCGAATCCAATGGGTATGTCCCTGGGAGAGGGTTAGGAGTTTGCCCGACTGGATATCCCAGAGGCGTAATAAATAGCCGTTATCGGAAGTTACTAGCCGTTGTCCATCAGGGCTAAAGGCCGCCGCCAGAAAATTCCCAAGGCTCTCGGTAAACAGGGTGCGCGATAGGTCTGCATAGGCACAGGAGACTCCCATGAGGGGTATGCCCTGGAAGTTAGCCTGCCAGAGGGGCAGGTGGGAGAGATCAAAGTTTTGCAGGCAAATATCGGCCAGTCGTAGCAAATTCACCAGATTTCCGGCAGCATAGCCAATTTCCCGCCAGGGCTTGCCCCGTAGACCACTTAGAAGTGTCTGGGTACAATGTTCTAGTGCGCTCAGAGTCCCCAGTTGCTGTAGAACCCGCTGTAGAACTGGTTCCAATATCAGCTTGACCTGAGATTTATAGATATATTCCGGAGCCTGGGCCTTCACCAGAGCATGGCTCTGCAAAAGAGACCCCGTTAGCTGTGGACAGTCAGAACTGCTGCCTTGATCCTCGATTTCAAGGGCCACTTGCTGCACCAGACGCTCAATCACATAGGCCATCACTACGGGTTGTTGGGTGAAGGCGCAGCGGGCTGGATTAGCCTGCACCACCAAAGGATTTGGCGGTAGGGCAATGGTTTCCACCAGCGATCGCCGCTGCAGGGAAGCCATCACTTGAAACCATTCGGCAACGGATCCAGAGGTCACAGCGTCCGCCTGCAGAACCTCGAGGGCAATGGGTTCACGGTTGATGGCTAGCCAATACATTGCGGACTGTTCACGGGGGGAAAGGCGCTGAACTTGATGGGTCAGTAATGCCCGCAAGTCTCCGAACAACATTGATTCCTGTGTTAGGGAGCTTAAAAAGCTGGGTAAGCTCCCGCCAAAGATGTCTTGAACGACCGCCGCCGCAATTTTCAGAGCCAGCGGATTGCCAGCATACAGCGCCACCAACTGTTGCCAGTCTTCAGAACTCCCAGAAAACTGCCCCTGTCCCTGACAAAGCTGCTGACTATCCGACTCTAAAAGTCCCTTGATTGGCAAACAGCGGACGGGATACTGTGCTCCTTCCAGGTCAGCAAGGTAAGTAGGGAGCTCCCGTGAGGTGAGCAGCACGCAGCTAGGATGCGAAGTTTCCGCGAGGGTTCGCAGGAGTTGACCATAGGGTTCCGAGTCGTGATCGCGCTGCCCCTTGCCGAACTGGCCCCAGTCGGACGGGTTGAGAATGCTTGAACCTCGGATTAGAGCCCCCGGCAAAATGGACTCGGCGTTGTCTAAGACCAAAAGACAACGGCGCTGCCGCAGCAGAACCAAGAGCTGATTAACCTTGGCTGCATAGGAGTTTGGGATCTCTTGCGTTGGAGTCTGGGTCAGCACCTGCAAGAGTTCTGTTAAAAAATCGTTTGGGTCTGGCGCATTGCGGAGGCTCCGCCAAATCAGGGACTCAAATAAACCCTGGAGCTGATGGGCCATATGGGCTGCGATCGCCGTTTTGCCGATGCCCCCCATCCCGGTAATCACAACCATGCGGCAGTGATCTTGGTCGATCCAGGTTTGGAGGATGTTTTGCTCTGCTACCCGACCGCAGAAGTGCTGAATTTCTGGTGCATCGCCCCAATTTTGGAGCGCACAAGTCCCAAAAGGGACAAATCCTGGAGCGATCGCCTGGGTCTGGGGAACGGGACTCAAATCAGCCACCGTTTGCCAGTCCACTTCCACAGCAGCACAAATAGCGATAAAGCTCTGCCGATTAATGGCTTTTCGAGCCCAAAAGCGATTCAGGGTGGAGTGGGAAACAAAGGCTTGGGAGAGCCAGAGGGCCGCGGTCTTATTCCAGCGCTTCTGCCGTCGTGCTTGGTCAACCTGCTCTAGTCCATCTGCTGTAGCCCGGAGGGAATCTATCATGACGTGGGATGAATACTAACAGGGATAAGCGGGCGGGCAGTGGCAGGGGTTGCTGAGTCTAGGGCAGGGCGGGTACGATCAAGGGCACCCAGAGCCTGTAGGGTCTCTCGTTGGGCAGCGGTCAGCCCAGTGGCTTGGGTAATATCCATGGCTTCATAGAGCCGGGGCACGCGCAAGATCTCCTGGCACTGTCCAGCAGTCAGGTTCCATAACCGCACCGTTTGGTCTTGGGAACCGCTGGCAAGGGACAGACCACAATCGGCCAGTGGGTCACGACAGTCCGGCCTAAAGGCGATCGCCGAAACCGCGTTTTCATGTCCCGTCAAAATCTGACGGCATTGCCCCGTCTTGAACTCCCAGAGCCGAGCCGTCCAGTCATGGGAACCACTCGCGATGAATTGACCATCAGGGCTAAAGGCCACGGCAAAGACCCAGTTTTGATGACCCGTCAAAATCTGATGGCACTGCCCTTTCTTAATCTCCCAGAGCCTTAGGGTGTGATCAGTACTCCCGCTGACGAGGAAATGGCCATCTGGACTAAAGGCAACGGACTTAATGCGGCCGGTATGCCCCGTAAAGATGCATTCACAGGTGCCGCTCTCAACATTCCACAGGCGCAGGGTGTGGTCAGTACTGCCACTGGCAATCCAGCGACCGTCTGCACTCACGGCTACAGTCCAAACCGGTTCGGTATGACCACAAAACGTCTGCACACAATGTCCGGTATGCCAGTCCCAGAGCTTCAGGGTGCCATCCGCGCTGCCGCTCACCAAGCGATCGCCGCTTGGTAAAAATCGCACCTCGAAAACCCAATCTCTGTGACCTACAAGTAACTGTAAACACCGTCCCGTTTTAACCTCCCAAATCCGCAGGGTTTGATCGCGGCTGGCGCTGACGAGTTGTTGCCCATTGGGACTAAAGTCAAGGCTGCAAACATAATCCTCATGACCTCGAAAAATATGCACCCGCTGACCGCCCTGGACTATGCTGGCAGGCCTCTCCCAAAGGCGTACTGAGTGATCGTTGCTCCCGCTAGCGATGGTGGTACCTGTAGGTGACCAAGCTACGGGGAAAACCCAGTCGGTATTGCTGTTCCAGGTCTGGAGACACTGACCCGTATGGAGTTGCCAAAGACGCACCGTCTGGTCGAGGCTAACGCAAACTAAGATCGGATCGGATGGGCTAAAGGCCACGGCAAAAATTTGATTGCTGTGACCTTGTAAAACACG
>CAZXWR010000297.1:0-5016 GCA_964644325.1 uncultured bacterium | reverse complement strand
GCGGCTCGCCGACTTCAGCGATGTGCGCGGCATTCGCATTGAAGATGATGTCTACCTGACCCCCAACGGGTGTGAGGTGTTAACCGCCGCATTACCCACGGCTCCGGCTGAGATTTTAGGATGCATCCGGAGTAAACATCATGAGTCGGGCTCCAGAAATAGAGTTGATGCATGTGCCGAGATTTTTTGCACCTGACTCATCTTCATTCAGCAAGCTTCTGAAGAATATCGCCATTTTTCTAATGGTTTGACATTCTAAGCATCGCAATCAACTTTCTCCCTTAGCAGTCCCGCTCTTGCTTTGCACAGAGTTTATATACCCCAGGATAGAATTACGAAATTGAATTCAGCTCGTATAATAATATGATGTGCCAGGGTGTATTCATTAACATTCTTTGACTAGTCTTTTAGGTGGGTATCTGCGCGAAGTGAGCTCATAACTGGAGAAAATCCTGATTCAGCGCACTGTTCATACATTCAGGTTGAGTGAGTAAAGTCACTTTCCTATACTTTTTTGGGAAAGCTAGAGCCTGCTGGCGAAGTGTAATTCAAGACGCCGTCAGATTCTTTAGTCGCGAGTTGTTCTCCAACCTTCTCTGTACGGCTGATTTATAACAAGTGCTGTATGAAGTTTCAAGATATTTATCGCTACTTTCAAGAGCCACCCCCTATCTATCTCGGCAAGGAAGTCGCAGTATGCTACGTTCTCGCGGTTTTGCTTCAGCAAGGTGACTCCTATGGCACTGCACTTATTCAGTGTGTAGAGTCTCAATATCCGGCCTATCGCCTCTCCGACACAGTGCTTTACAGCGCTCTTAAATTTTTGGAAGATGAGACAGTTATTCATGGTTACTGGAAAAAGGTCGAAGGTCGGGGTCGCCCGCGAAAAATGTATCGAATTGAACCGTCCAAGCAAGAGCTAGCCTTGCACCTTTCAAAGCTATGGCACCAATACCACGCAACCAATAACCAAACTGTCACGAACCCACAAATGAGGTCGGGGTAGATCTATCAGGATTAGATTGAGGATCCTGGTTCTAACTCCATCAGCTTTGCCTTAACTGCTTGGATATCCTGCCACATTAGCCACTTCGGGCTTCCCTGTTGTCGGGATGGGTTGCGTAGTAAGTAGGCTGGGTGAAAAATGGGCATACAGTCTCTGTCTTGCCAGCGAATCCACTGACCGCGAATTTTCGTGATGCCTCGTTTATCCCCCGTGATGCTTCTGACGGCGGTCGCTCCAGTCAACAAGATAATTTGGGGATTGACTAAGCGAATCTGCTCTAGTAGGTAAGGTTTGCAGGCGTCAGCTTCTTCACTGGTGGGGGTTCTGTTGCCAGGAGGACGACATTTAACCACGTTACAAATATAGACATCGTGCTCAGAGTCAAGCGCTACTGAAGCCAGTATTTTTTCTAGCAGCTGGCCTGCTTTTCCCACAAAAGGCAACCCTGTCTCGTCTTCATTTTGCCCCGGCCCTTCCCCAATGATCATCACCTTGGCCCTAGGATTTCCCCGACCCACGACCGCATGGGTACGAGACTGTCCCAGTTCACAGCGTTGACAGACTTCACAGTGACGACTGAGGTCAACGATCGACTGGTAAGTTCCTGGCGAGACGGGTACCTTGGCACTCGTCGGAATGAGATTGGGGTCAACACCTTCTGTTGATGGGGACGCTTCCCAATCAAATAGACTTGCCTGCTCTTCTGGAACCATGAATTTGTCTTATCCCTTGGGCGATAAATTGCCCACAACACCATCGCCTTAGAAGGCTAGTTGATTGAACTATTTCAAATCGAGCAGCCCGTTTTCCTTGAGCTTTGGGTTAAAGCGCAATGTTTCAGTGATGCCCCTTGCCGCCAGCTCTGTAAGGATAGACTGTTCTATCCGCCGGGCTGCTTGTTTAAGGACTTTAAGCTTTTGACGTTCGTCTAAATCGGGTGCTTCATATTCTGAACGTTCAGCTGCGTTCATCCTTGCTTGTACAGAAATAGGCTGTTCCCATAAAGCTTCTGAATCCATAAACTCGGTCGTGGCAGAGTCTGCTTCCTGCAGCCACTGCTGTCGAATTTCTTCTAAGGTCGCGCGACTAGGCTTAGAGATGGTGCAGGCTTTAACCCAGTAACAAAGCAGCGGCTGTCGTACCAGATGTTGCTTCAAGCTGAGGGTGATATCTCGAGAGTAGCCGATATATACCAGCACTTTTTCCTGGGAAAAGATGGCATAAACCCCAATTGCACCGTCAAAGTGATCGAGCACATGCCCGTTTGGGTTAACGTATGGCAGAAATGCCAGATTGGCTAACGAGGGATGCTCTTGGGTGATCTGCATGCTGCTGTATTTTGATTTGCTGTTTTCTAGTATGCCTGACCCTCTGCCCCGAGGGGTAAGAAAATCGTCAAAATCTCTCCATCGCTACACTTCCGCACAGCAAGCTTGCCACCCAATGACTGAAAGAGATGTTTACTGGCGGGTAAGCTCAGGCTGAGGCCACCTGTTTCTGGCTGAAACATCAGTAAATGCCCGATCGCTTTCATCATTGAAGCGGCTGGATTTTGGCTGGATTCGGACTGGGGTGAAATTTGCGCTTTCAGCTGAAGTTTAAGTTGTGTCCCGGCAAGGGAGGCTTCTAGCTGAATATGCCCACCCGCACTCAGGCCGTAGCTCAGGTACTCAATCAAGCCCGTTAGAATCTGGGCAAAAATTTGCGGCTCACTAATGACAATGGCAGGGACTTGGCTGGGCAAGCTGAGGCTGAGGGTGAGCGATCGCTTCGTTGCGTAGGCTTGCCAGCGTTCTAGATGCGCATCAAAGAGCTCTGGTAAGGAAATGGGGGTTAATGAACTGGACAAGGTTTGAATGCCGTCACTGGTCAGTTCCATCGCGCGAAAGATCAGCCCAAATCGGTTGATTTGGCCGCTACATTCGCGACGGATCGCCTTGAGACGATTAATGACTTCGAGGGGTAGGTCAGAACGTCGCAGCAAGAGTTGGGTCAAGGTCTGAATGGTGGAGAGGGGAGTGCGCACTTCATGGGCCAGGGCTTTGAGAAGCTCTACATCAAAATCGCTGGGCAGCGGTTCTTGGAGCTGTGCGGTTGCGGGATCTTCGACTGGCGCCTGGGTGCCAAAGGCTGGCGTAATATATCGAAGGGCTGGGGTTGTCTCGACATGAGGCTGGTTGGAATTTGGGCGATCGCAGCGAAGGGGCGCTTTGACTGAAGCAGATGAAGCAGTTGCAGCAAGAGAATCTAGAGGCGATGCAAGGGTTCGGAGTAAGACCTGGCTAAATTGAGCTGGATACCGATAGTGAGGCTGACAAACTGGAAACATAGTGCGCCATGACTCAATTTCGCCGCGATTATTTATCCACTGCTGACCATGGGCTCTGTCCTGGAGATTTTGCCAAAGATACTCAACCGTTTCAGGATTAAATGAAAAGCGGAAACAGCCATGCTGCTGCCGCTGGCTTAAAACAGCAACCCATGAAAACTGAGGCGTTTGCACCAGGCAAAACTGTTCAGCCACTTCTAAATTGGCGGGCTTCAGGTCTAGTGCAGATGTGGCGGGTACGGTTGCGGCGGACGTTTCTGGCGCTGGCGAAAGCTGATGCGGACTGGTGAGTTGACCCATCGGGCAAAAAAACCAGTGTCTGAACTGGGCTAATATGGCAACGCTGCTGAATAGAGGGACTGGGCTACACAGAATCAGCCCTTGGGACTGACAAATGTGGCTATTCATTTTTTCCGGCAAAAACCCTTGTGCCCCATTCTGAGCCGTTTCTTCTAGGAGAGTGGTCATGGCAGCGATCGCCATTTGCCATTCCCAGCGGCTGCGTGCCAAAGGTTCGGGGGGTTGAGGATGAGGCCCTGCCTGTTCCGGCTCAATCGTCAGCAGCGCTTCCAAGAGCGATCGCCCGTGGGTGGGTTCAGATGGGTTCAGGACAGTTTCCATATCCTTTGAGCAGCGTTTCAAGGCTGCATCGCAGCATTAGCGTCAGTGATCCGTACTGAGAGAATAACGGTTCACACCCGGTTTTGACAGCTGTCAAACCGATCCATGGAGGTGCGGGTTTCCGCGCAGCGGATCACCCATCCGGCCCTGTTTCCCCATCCGATTCAACAATCGCAGTCTTCCTCGAATAAGCTCTACCCGATGCCGGGGATTGACCTAGCAGCCTTCATTTTCTAGGATGAGGCGATTAGATCTTCACGACAGCAACCGTGGCCTCATCCTCAGCCAGACCTTCCCGCGTTTCATGTTGGCTGTACCTTTTATTATTGCCCGTGCATCGCCTCTTCATGCGACTGTACTTTGGCCCCATCGAAATCGAAGGGGGCCAACATTTACCAAAAGACGGTCCCTATGTCCTGGCTATCAAGCACTTTAGTCGTTGGGATCCATTGGTCGTCAGCCTCATCAGTCGGCAACCGTTTCGCTACATGACCAACGACAATCAGTTTTCAGGGGTACAAGGCTGGTTTCTGCGTCACCTTGGCGCATATCCCGTCAACCTCTCCCAACCGCAACGCTCAAGCTTGAAACACACCATTGAGCTGCTGCATCAGGGCCAGCGGGTCGCCATTTTCCCAGAAGGTGGCATTGTTCGCGATCAGGTGTTGCGAACGCTGAAGCCGGGACTGGCGAGACTCATTATGACCGCCGAGCGCTCTACCGCCTCCCGACAGCCAATCCCAATTATTCCCGTGGCTCTACACTACAAACCAGCCGCCCAACGGGGAGCCACGATCACCGTCAAGATTTGCCCAGCCATCACCAGTCAATCTGCCCAAACTGGCCAAACTGGCCAGACTGATACCGAAAAAGAGCGATCGCAACAGCTCACCCAGCGCCTAGAAGCTGTCTTGCGGACTGCGCTGGAATCTCTGAGTCACCATTCTCCGCAAGATTTCTGACGTTGAGGAAAGGTTAAGATAGACTACGAACGTAAAATCTTGACCAATTAGCTCACTATCTGGAAAGACTTCATGCCTGTTCTTCTGGCGATCGCAGT
>CAZXWR010000296.1:0-5049 GCA_964644325.1 uncultured bacterium | reverse complement strand
CAAAATGTCCAGAAAGCCCTCTATACAACTTGTCCCGTCTTAAGTTGATACCCCACAATTCTCCTCACACCCCCAACACCAACTGCATTCCCTTCAACGAACGTAACCGTCCCTGGAACTCATATTGAGCTTAGTGTTCAACGAGTTTAATAGGGTTTCAGCTTCTACTTTGAGCGGTCTTTAGACCTGAAATGGCTGAAACAACCAATCTTCGTCAGATGCCAGGGACAGTTACCAACGAACGCCCTCCCTCCGGCAATTCTTCCGGTACCTCACACCTGGCACTGCAATACTTTTGATAAGTACAGCGATCGCAATAGTCTCCTTCTTGTGGTGCCCACTCGGTATCATGCTTGAGCCGGATTGCTAGGTCTGAAATGAGCGATGGCCTAAGGCCGGTCGGAGACCATCGCACTTGTTCGCGGTGGTCAGGGGTCACATCAAAGGATAGACACTCACCAGAGCGCAGGAATATTAGGGAGAGACGCTTGAGGGCATGGCCATAGACCTGCTCCAGGGCTAAGTAGTACAGTCCTAACTGCACATCAATGCCCTCGGGGATATTCACAGCCTTACTGGTCTTGTAGTCAATCAGGTGCAGCTCATCTCCCATCCAGTCCAAACGGTCATACCTTCCCGACAAGGAAAACTCCACATTGTCGAATTGAATGAGCGCCGCAATCCGACTTTCGACCCCCAGCGGCTTTTCCATCACCGGAGCCGACGCGATGAACTTCTCGTAGTACCTCTGCAACAGCGATCGCCCTTCGGATACTTGGGCATGGGTTCGGCGATGGCCGAAGGCCGGTCTTCGACCATCGCCGGACTCTCCAGCGCTGATGAACCTGCCTCTGTTCAGCAGCTTAGCCTTAAGCTCTAAAAGAGTGAACTGCTGAGAAAACATTCCAAACAGCGAGATAAAACTTAACCCTTTGATAATTGTACTTAAATCAAAAAGGATCTATATTTTTAGTCAACCAGAATCTAGTGAAGAAAAGTAGGGATAGATAGGCAGGTTTTCTGTAGGTCCATAAATTTTCTTTTCGCTTCAGTCAATGGAGGTCAAGCAATGAAAGCACTGCAAACACAACAACTATCAGTAATGAATTCGGAGCCCCAAAAAAAGCATCTTTGGTTGCATCAACTCATTGGTGAGTGGGTGTACGAATCAGAAGTCTTGATGGGGCCAGCTCAGCCTCCTGAGATAGGTGCTGGAGCTGAAGTTGTGCGATCGCTGGGGGGACTGTGGGCTATTGCTGAAGGTCAGGGCGAAATGCCCGGTTGTGGAGCTGCAACCACGATCATGACGCTTGGTTATGATGCACAAAAGCAGCGGTATATAGGCACCTGGATCGGTTCGATGATGACGTATCTGTAGATCTATGACGGCGAACTGGACGCAGAGGGGCGAGTGCTAACGCTGCACTCCGAAGGCCCAGATATGGCCGGAGAGGGAAATATGGCTCAGTATCGCGATGTGATTGAGTTCAGAAGCAAAGACCATCGAGTGATGACCTCTCATGCGTTGGGGAGTGACGGACAGTGGCATCAGTTTGTGACAACAAACTATTGGCGGCAACCCTCACAACGTTAGTTGCTAGTATCAATCGGTCGATACTTCATGGCCGCCATAATTCACCTCAGTACTCAATCAATAATAGGAGAATTCCATGATGCTGAAAGAACAAATTGGCACTTTCTGCTGGTGGAGCTTAATGACCAATGATATTGCAAAGGCAAATAATTTTTATCAAAAGCTTTTTGACTGGAAGCTTGATGAGATAGAAATTCCAGGTCAAGACAAAGCCACCGTTTACGTCGCAGGTAAAGGTGGCTTTGGAAATCCAGTTCCCTTGGAGAACGATTCTCCAGTATCCAGTCACTGGATACCATACATCACAGTGGAAAATGTGGAAGCGGCCTGTCAGCTGGCAGAGAAACTGGGTGGCAAAGTTTGTATTCCAGCCTTTGATATTCCCACCATTGGCCGAACGGCAGTATTGACTGATCCCATAGGCGCAGCTTTTCATGTTTTCATGCCTATCACGGGAAATAAAGATGACTGTGAAATGAACATGATCGGTAATGGCCTTGGTGAGGTCTGTTGGATGGAACTGATGGTGGATGACCCTTCACCCCTGGTACCCTTCTATTCCGAAATGTTTGGCTGGCAATTTTCTGATCCAATGCCGATGAATGGGGTTGAGTACATCAGTTTTGGTAAGAGCGGCGAGAATGTAGGCGGAATTTTGCAGCGACCTCCTAGCATTCCCACGATGCCTCCTGTCTGGATGAATTACTTCTCAGTTCCCTCAGTGGATGAATATGCAGGGAAGGTCAAGTCTTTGGGTGGGAAAATTGTCATGGAAAAGATGGAAATACCGGATACGGGATATTTTTCTTGCATGGAGGATCCAACTGGTGCACATTCTTACCTTTTTGAGTGGAATAGCAATTAAAAAGGTAAGAATGTTCCGTTTTCTCATAATCAACGGGCAAGCTGAGATACTGGTTAAATTTCTGGCTGGGCTACATTGAATCCCATGGTGAATCTCTTCAACCTCTCTTCAACTTTTGTTGTTCTTGAAGAGAACGGCAAAGCAACCACTCTTAAAGTGGGCGATCGCTTCTTTGAGGCGCTAGAACACCAATTTGGTGACTTCAAAGATAAACGATTGATTTCACACTTTACGTTCGAGCAGGACTGGGACACTTGGGAAATACACCCCGCCGGGGAAGAGTTGGTCTATTTACTCTCAGGTCAGGTTGATTTGATTTTGGAGCAAGCAGGTATGGAGAACAGGGTTAACCTAAGTGCGCCGGGATCATTTGTACTGGTGCCGCGTGGGACGTGGCACACAGTTAAAGTCCATGCCCCGAGTTCACTACTGTTTATTACCCCTGGGGAAGGAACCCAGAATCGACCGCTTTGAATTGGATGTTGTACGGAGGCATTCTTCATTTAGGTGAAATGGTCATTTGACGATCGCCCTGGTCGATTGCAATTCATTTTACGCGAGCTGTGAGTCAGTCTTTGCCCCACACCTCCAGGGGAAACCCGTCATTGTGCTCAGCAACAACGACGGCTGCTGTGTGGCGCGATCGCCCGCTGCAAAGGCCATTGGCATCAAGATGAGGGAGCCTTTCTTTAAGATTCAACACCTGGTCAAACAACACCAGGTCGCAGTGTTCAGCAGTAACTATACCCTTTATGGCGACATGAGCCAGCGGGTCATGACCACCCTGGCCACCTTCACTCCTGACCTCGAAATCTACTCCATTGATGAGGCGTTCCTAGACCTCTCTGGCTTCACTCACCTGAACCTGGAAGACTACGGCCATCAGATCCGCGATCGCGTCTATCAGTGGACAGGTATCCCGGTCAGCATTGGCATTGGTAGCACGAAGACCCTGGCCAAGATTGCCAATCGAGTCGCCAAGAAATCCAGCGCTGGGGTGTGTGACCTGGCTCAGTTGGATATTGATGAGGTGCTCGGGGCGATCGCGGTGGGGGATGTGTGGGGTATTGGCAGACGGTGGAGCAAGTCTCTCCAGTCCCACGGGATCAATACAGCACTCCAGCTCAGAGAAGCTGACCCTAGCTGGATTCGTCAGCGCTACAATGTGATCATGCAGCGCACGGTCATGGAGTTACGGAGTTACTCCTGTATGCCTCTTGAGCTTGGCCTCCCACCCCGTCAGACCATCTTGCGTCTCTCGCTCATTCAGTCGGCCCGTCACCAGTCTGGAGGAACTGAAAGAGGCGATCGCCACCTATCTAACCCGAGCAGCAGAGAGACTCAGGCGGTATCAGTTATCGGCGGGTGCAATCCAGGTCTTTGTCCTCACCAATCGATTCAAAGAAGGCTACTACAGCAATGGGGTGACGGTGGAACTGGCGATCGCCACATCAGACACGAGGGTACTGATGGTGGCCGCGATGAAGGCAGCGGAGAGCATTTACCGTCCGGGTTGCGAATTCAAGAAGGCTGGGATCCTACTTCTGGAGCTACAACCGGAAACTATCACTCAAGGGCATCTGTTTCTAGAGGTGGATCAGGGGCGATCGCGCCTACTAATGACAGCGGTAGACCAGATCAACCAGCAGTTTGGAGCGGGGACGATTTAGTATGCGGTAGCCGGACTCCAGAAACCGTGGTTCATGAATTGCTCCAGGCGTACTCTTGGTGCGCAGCTTTCGAATCGGTGGACTACCGTGTGGGAGGAGATTCCTCAGGCAATTACCTTTGAATAGGAAAGCTCCCAGCCAACAGGGGTCGTGACTGAGGGCTGGGAGCGCTCGGTTGGAAAACCTGAATATCAAGAGTGCGAAATGGAGCTGATTGAACAGGAAATGCCCCTGTCAATCAGCCCCTGTGGATGAACAATCACTCTTGTCAAATCTTGTATCTGGTTAGCTTTTTACTGGGCGATTACTGCCGCACCATTGGGGCCACGGGTAATCACGTTGGGCACGGAGACGGAAACCTTAGATTTCATACTCTCAGATTTTGTAGAGAGAGTGCCTGCTCCATGTGGCCCTTTGGTCACCAGGTTCGGAAAGGCATGGCCAGGGGATTCAGGTTGAGTTTGAGCATCAACCGGGATGTTATTGGCCTTGACGATGGTTGCGGCGCCATTGGGGCCACGAGTGATGGTGACATACTCAGCATTGGCCTGGGGTGCGATCGCCACATTGAATAGAGCGAAACCAGTGAGCAGGGTGTGGGCGAAAAGCTTTGTGCGTGTCATGATGTGTTTCTCCAACCGATTCATTGATTTCAATGTAGAGCTGGAGTCTGAGGCACCCATGATGGGAAATGAAGCGATCGCCAAGAATGTTCTGAACGGTTGCCGAGCCAATCCTGAGAAAACTGAGAGGCACTGTGGGGACAGTTCTTTTATGGCGCAAGCAGTTGCACAAACTGTTGCTTGTTTTGGGGCGTAATCAGATGACCTCACCCCGAAAAAGTGGACATTCCCGAAGAGTCGATAAGGGAGCACATCATCCGCTGGAGAGAGAATAAAGGTCAAGCTTGCGGTTGATGT
>CAZXWR010000295.1:0-5168 GCA_964644325.1 uncultured bacterium | reverse complement strand
TCAGTGGCGAACTGCCGGGGTTTAGCTACCTCAATGCCCAGGGGCAGTATTCCGGGTTAGATGTGGAGGTTTGTCGGGCGATCGCCGCTGCGTTATTTGACGACCCAGAGGCCGTTGAATATCGGCAGCTCAACGCCAAAGAGCGCTTTACGGCCTTGCAGACTGGGGAAATTGATCTCCTCAGCCGCAACACCACTTGGACCTTGAGCCGAGATGCCGGCGTTAAGCTTAACTTTGGCCCGGTTGTGTTCTACGACGGCCAAGGCATGATGGTGCGCCAAAGCAGCGGCATCCAAACCCTGAAAGACTTAGAGGGAAAAGCTATCTGCACCCAAACGGGCACCACCAATGAACAAAACCTCTCGGATCAAATGCGGAAGCTTGGCATCAACTATAAACCCGTGGTGTTTGAGGATGTAAACGCCACCTTTAATGCCTATGCCCAGGGACGCTGTGAAGGAGTCACCTCAGATCGATCGCAGCTCGTTTCACGGCGCACCCAGCTCCCCCAGGCCAAGGACCATGTCATTTTGCCCGACCTCCTTTCCAAAGAACCCCTAGCCCCCGTCGTTGCCGATGGCGACTCGCCTTGGGGGGATGTTGTTCGCTGGGGCGTTTATACCCTGTTTGAAGCGGAAGAACTGGGCATCAACCGCAGCAATCTAACTCAGTTTGCCAACACAAACGACCCCGTCATTAAGCGATTTTTAGGCCAGGAAGGGAATCTGGGAGAAGGTCTGGGGTTGAGCAATGACTTTGCCGCGCGCATCGTTAAGCATGTTGGGAATTACGCTGAAATCTATGACCGTAACCTGGGACCGGACACACCACTACAGCTAGAACGCGGCCCCAATCAGTTATGGACAGCAGGGGGCTTACTTTTTGCCCCCCCCTTTCGGTAGCGCAATTTAACCGAGCAACGCCTGCTCAATCGCAGCCGTCAGTTCAGACGATTCAGGGCTAACGCTACTCTTAAACCGAGCAATGATTTCACCCTGACGATTGACTAAGAACTTTTCAAAGTTCCAGGCTACATTGCCCTTCGGCTCAACGGCTTGCGTCAGGCGCGCATAGAGTGGGTGTTGCGCTGCACCCTGAGCATGCACTTTATCAAACAGCGGAAAAGTAACGCCAAATTTGGTGGTGCAAAATGCCTGGATTTTCTCATTGGGGTCTGGCTCCTGCATGCCGTAATCGTTACAGGGAAAGCCCAAAATCTCAAACCCCTGGTCAGCATATCGCTCATAGAGCTTTTGCAGACCAGCATACTGAGAGGTGTAGCCACAGTAGGAGGCGACATTCACGATCAGGAGCACTTTCCCCGCGTAGTCACTCAAGGGCTTGGCCTGTCCGGTTATCGTGTTGACGGTAATATCGGTGATTGTGGAGGTCATTGTAGGTTTTTAGTCCAGGTCCTTGACTCTGCTGATCCTAAAGCCTTACCGGGCTGTTGCCAACAGCACTGCATTTATTCAGATGGCAACATTTGTTGGGGAGTCACCCAACCAGGATAGAGAAACCCATTCCATCTGAGCGCAGCTTCAGCAAGCTTCTGACCTATCACTACTGTATCGTTGAGCGATTAGACATAAGCTAGGGCCATTCAGCTACAGTTTATTTCGTCAACGTTATGGCAGACTGAATCGCATCTGGCTGTCTTACGGTATGTTCCCAGTCAGGAGTATTAGCGGTATGCCTGTCACCTTTGGTCAACTTCTCTATACCGAGTCCCCCGAAATTGGACTTCAGCTCCGGGCCGGGGCCGAATTCCCCATCGCCCTCCAGCAAGCATTTGTGGATGAGATTGTGGCGGCGCATTGGAATGCGGAGGCCCCCCAACCCATTAACTTCCGGGCGGCTTTCCTGCACCAGATCGCCGCAGATCAAACAATCTTTGGCTGGATGTATGTTGAGACGGATAGTCTGCCACCCTATGCCATTCCTTTATTCATCGGCTACTGTCTGAATGAACCGCTCAATGGCCTGAAGCTTGAGCTAATCGCTGAGATTTTGACGCAGGGGCCTGTTCAAGCGGTGCCATTGCCCACCCTGCCTGAGGCGATCGCGGCCATTGAGGTCGATGAAGCCCTGGATTATCGGGCAACGCGCCTGGGCGTCGCCATCCCATCCAGTATTGTGGCCCGCAGCCGTTTGCAGTTTGACAAGGGAAACCTGCTTAACTTTTTCGTGCCCGTGATGCCCGTAGAGCAACCCCCTGACCTGAAGCCAAAATCAAGACTCCCTGAACTGAGGGAGAATATCGGAGCACCGCTCGCATCAGGTGCAGCGCTAGGACAGGCTGCCACAGCTGCGTCAACCGAAAGGCAGGGCATGCCACCGACGCGGAAGCTCGCATTGCTGATCGGGGTGAGCCAGTATGGGCCAGGGTTTACGGCACTGCCTGGGGTGCAACAAGACGTAGAATCGCTGAAAGCTGCCCTGAGCAACCCGCTGCTTGGGGGCTTCAATGAGGTGCACATTTTACTCAACCCAGATCGCCAGTCGATGGAAGAAGCGATTGAGCGCCTCTTCGCAGAGTGCCAACCGCGTGACCTAGTGCTGCTGTACTTTTCTGGGTTTGGGGTCAAGGATAGCCAAGGCAACTTGAGCCTATGCACAGGCCTGAGTCGCCGTGGACAGTCCTACAAGGTGGTACGCTCCACCATTATTCCGGCTGATTTCCTGAAGGCGGTCATGGACGATAGTGCCTCTCAGCAACAGGTCGTGATTCTAGACTACTGTGTCACCGATGCCGCACCCCGGCGGGATGTCGCTGGCCCCCAGCGCACCCTAGGAACTGAAGCGCAATTAGGGGGAGACTACCGCACCATCCTCACCACCTGTCCATTTTCACCCTGCAATATCCTACAAAAAGAGGAACAGGGGTCGAGCTACACCAGCTACCTGGTTGAAGGCATAGAGACAGGGGCCGCTGACTTAAATCGCGATGGCGTGATCTCCTTGCAAGAGTGGCATGAATATGCAAAGTTTCGCGTCCAGCGGGCAACGCCAGCCATGAACCCAAAACTGTATCTCATGCCTTCTCGCATCCCGATCTGGATCTGTATGTCGCCCCTAGATGACTCCAAGCTCAACTACCGGAACCACGTAGAACGCTGTATTACAGATGGGCGCATCTCGCCAGTTCATCGGATCGTGCTGAATGCGCTGCAAGGCGACTGGGAGCTGAGCCAAGCAGAGGCGACGAGGATTGAAGTGGATGTTCTGAAGCCGTACCAGGTCTATTGCAGTAAGGTGCAGCTGTATGCCCAAGCCTGCCTCGAATCTACCCGCCAGGAAACTTCAACCCAGGTTCAAAATGAGATCACGCTGATGCTCGATGAGCTCCAGGCGAAGCTGGGTTTAACGGATGCAGATATTGTGCCCGTGGAGTCCGAAATTTTGCGTCAGCTCTCGCTGATTGAAGTGCCCAACCTCAGTAGTCCGGTGCTCTCAAGTCATGCTCAACGGCCCGGACTGTCCGGGGGATGGCTGCAATCTTGGCGTCGTCAGATCACAGCGGCCCTTCAAAGCGTTGTCCCCGACGTCACCCCGCGATTGTCCCAGAGCGGCCTTTCCCAGCGCCCCCAAGATCGCCGCAGTCAGCTGATCGCATGGCTGCGATCGCCGCGCGGATTAGCAACGGGGGCAGGAGTACTGGTGTGTGTGTTGCTGGTCGCGATATGGCTGGGGGGGCGATCGCGCAAACAGTCCGAGTCCAGCGATCGCGCCACGGCTCAGCTGGCTGCGACAACGGGCGTTGGTTCTTCTGGAGGGGAGGCTGGTCGCAACGGTATAGCAGACTCCCGCTCATTGATCAACTCAATCAGCGCATCCCGCTGAAAGCGAATCACCCGAGTCAGTGAATTCCGCTGGGGCTGCGCGAGGGAAATGGTAAGGGTGATATTGCCACTGCCTGAATCTTCAATGTGTTTGACCTTACAGGGCCGACGATGATTATTGCAGTACGCCATAATGCGATCGCCAGTCCGAAGCTCAAGTGCTTGCACTTTCATAATGACCCAACTCCAAAGAGAAACAGGAAATCTTCAAACCATTGCCGCACCTTACATGCGCGCTCGTCGCCGTCGCTGCCGATGTCGGGCTAGGGTTTTGCGCTTCAGTTTTTCGCCCGGTGTCTCAAAATGGCGATTCTTTTTCATATCGGGAAAAATCCCGGCCTTCGAAACTTCCCGCTTAAATCGACGGATAGCAGATTCAATTCCCTCGCTCTCCCCGACAGTGACTTGGGCCATACTGGATCCTCATAAAGTTGACTTAGAACAAACATCAGCTCGATGGGCAAGACTCACCCACCGTCACCCCAAGGCCCGCTGCCCTTCCAATCGAAGGGCTAATCTTAAGCAGGAGTATCCCGCGACTTAGAAAGCCTAGGACAACGGTGATGCCTCAGATAGCGATGCTTGGGGGCTAAGGCTTGCCCAACCTGACATCGCAAGGCAGAGACTCAATCATGCTGAGCGCTACTACCCGTGGTTACCCCAGCTCCCAGCGGTTCGCCGATCTTCACGGGGTTTTGCTTTATTCACCTTCATATCGCGCCCCATCCACTCAGCTCCATCCAGGGCTTCAATGGCTTTGGACTCTTCGGCGTCATCTCCCATCTCAACAAAGCCAAACCCGCGCATTCTGCCAGTTTCGCGATCGGTGGGAAGCTGAACTTGCTTGACCGTGCCATATTCCGCAAAAACTTGGCTGAGATCGTCCTCGGTGACGTCGTAGGAAAGGTTCCCGATATAAATTGACATTAAATGTCTCTCCAGAATCAAGACAAAGAAAAGAATTAGATTCGGAGAGTTACTCCCGAAGAAGTAAGTAGCCGAAAATAGCGCTTGCTTGGTCACCCTAACATAATGAACGCAGGGTCAAACGCAGCCAGCAACGGCTCGGGGGCCAACACAGTCCGGCGTCAAAGTCTGAAAAAGGTTGCTAGGACTGGGGTTCATCAGGCTGACTGGGTAGCCTCGCCTGCATGGATCCACACAACAAATTACAAAGGAAATTACAAAGGAACTGTGATCCATGGCCAAGTTATTTCGGGCCCTGAGGGTTTCTGAAACAGCAGATGGGCAGTATGTGACAACCTTGGCAGTGCGATCGCGCACTGAGCTGCCGAACCATGCGGTGCTGGTACAGGTTTATTTTTC
>CAZXWR010000294.1:0-5184 GCA_964644325.1 uncultured bacterium | reverse complement strand
CACTGATGCCGCACTTGAGCTGGCCACGGGCCAAAACCGTTTGCAGTTGATTTGCACCACCGCCAGTTTGGGACGTTGGTTGGATGCTGCAGGCGGACAGGGCAACGATCGCCATTGTCAGGGGTAGGGTCGGTCGAAATCCTAGAGCCATAGCGGGAAGGACAACCTGATAGAACAGTGATGGATTCCCTCAATCATGCCTTTCTCTGGAGCGCTTTTCAAATCAGATGCGACTTTGGTGTGCATAGAATTTTCCCCAATGTGTTCTGACGGAACAGTGGCGGCGGGGTAAGAGGAATGCCATACTAAAAGCCGTCCCCGTCTTGTATTGCCCTGCTTCCAGCAGGCTGGGAAAGACGTTGAGAGGGCTGCTGTTTTTTGTTGTTCCAACGCCTGAAGTCCTATGCCTCCACGCTGGCCCCGTAAACCAGACCGTCGCGACCCTGCTTACCGTCGTTTAGCAGATCGGATCAATTTTGCTGTGCATGTGGCCAGCTTTGCGGCGATCAATTCAGGATCTTGGTTTTTCCGCATTTTGCAAGCAGAAACCTGGTCTTGGACGGTCTGGATGACCGCAACCTGGGCGGTGCTGCTGCTTGGCCACGGCATTTACATTTTTGTGATTGCTGACTATAGCGGTGCAGATGCCTGATGGAATTGGGTTTGAGGGGCCTGAGTCTGTAGGACTATGCTTGAAATGAAACCCTGGGCAAGCGTGAAATGGCGTTCTTCCCTCAGACGAGGGAGCTGTCTCCAGATTGGCCAGGGTGTAAACCCCAACGTATGCCGAAGGTGGTACATCCCATGACTCAGTCCTTGGCCCCAGAAGCCTTAGAAGCCCTCGCTGCCGAAATTGGTGAATCGGTCTACATTGACGTTGCCAGGTGGCATCTTTACCTGCGTGAGGCGCATTTACATACGGTTTTAGCGAGTCGTTTAGCGCCAATCGTGCAGTCTGGCAGCATCGATGAACAGGAAGTGTTAGCGATTTTATCGGATGTTTCAGTGCAACTAGGCGGGGGGAAACGCGAGCTGCCACTGTCTGAGCTACTGCCCATGCAGTGTCAAGTCAATCTGATTGACTTGCTGGAAGACTTTCAGCGGCGTCTATAGCCCACCTACTGCCCTTTCTTTTCAGTGAATGTAAATCGTAAGTTACGGCGATCTGTGCGCAATGGCAAGGTTGTCTATGGTCTGCCGCTACCGACGGCAGCGGATCCTAGCCCATCGGCCCATGATTCCTTAGACGGATGGCTCAACCGCGTGGTGCGTCCGTTGTCTACGCTGGTGATTTTGGGCAGCATCCTGACCATTTCTGGCACCCTGTGGCTCAGTATCCAGTATTTGACGAATCCCGATGTGGCGTTTTTGCTCAATGCTGGATTTTCGACGGGCCGTGCAGCGGCCAATAATCCTGAGGCACAGCCTCGTTCCCTGAAGCAAATTCAGGCTGACCTAGAACGCCAGGGACAGATGGTTGGGCCGCCCGTTGTGTTAACCACGGAGTTTGGCTTGCGGCCTAATCTCAAGCTCCCTGCCAATATCCTGCTGTCGGTGCGCCAACGTCAGCCAGGGCGATCGCCAGGGATTCGCGGGCTTCAGCTGTACCGGGCTTTGCGACTACCGTTCCTGATGCGGTTGTTTCAGCGCCGCACCCATTTTCGGCTCGTCCATGCGATCGCAGTTCATGGCCCTTCAGAACAAGATCTGGTGGCGCTGGAGCATAATCCATTGCTGGCGATGGGGTCTGCGCAATCCTTGCCCTTAACCCAGCTCACGCGCTATGAGGTGGCGCCGCAACCCGGTATCTGGCTCCGGCTCACGGGACTCAAGTATGAAGGCAGCAGTGTTTCCACCTATGGTCAGGTGCTGTACTTTGATCCCGATCGCGAAGTGCTCACCCTGATGCTGAACTGGTCTAGTCCACCCGGCGACTTCCCCCGATGGCAGCAGGTGACGGGCAACGCTCAGCCTGAACTGGTCTTAAATCAGTCTGTTGGGTTAGAGCCCCAGTACAGTATCTACCAGCTCCAGATGGCGGACGGGGTGGCCCAGCAGCTGTTGCCCATTCGGTTGGCTGACCCTGCCATTGACGATCCACGGTATGCCCAGGCGTTGATGCTAGCGCGCAATGGCCTCTGGACCCTGGCACTGGCTGGGCTCCAAACCGTGAAACAATCGACGGGCGATCGCTGGACTGCGGCGGCCCAAACCCAGCTGGACTATATTCAGCTCCATGCCACCCTTTCCCAAGATCTGGCCAACCAACCCGCCGCCAACGCAGTGCAGCGGATTCTGGGATACTTGATGAATGGGTCTTGGTCTGCGGCCCTGGATGTGTACGCTGCCGATAAAGCAGCTGGCCCAGAACTGCGAGAACTGTTACTGGCTGACTCCGGTCGTCTCACCAGTCGCTTGGATGCAGCTCTCCAGGTTACCCCGAAAAATCCTGACCTTTTAATTTGGCGCACCCTATTTCGACAGGTGCGTACCTCTCAAAGTCAAGCCCTCACGTGGCTCCGTGCCCAGTCGGGTAGCAGCCCAGCTCTCGTGAAAAAAGCTGAAATATTCTTGAAGGCGTTGGAACAGAACGCGATCACTGGTGAATCCCAAGTCCCCTTAAGCCCACCCAAGCAACAACCGTCAGCAACTCCTCCTGAACCACCCAACGCAGGGGGTGAGCCTGTTTCCGAGCCTGCTGCCACCGCCAGTCCCCCAGTTCCTTCAAGCACGCCCTTGCCCAGTGTAACCAACCCCCCGCCCAGCCCCGCTGTTGCCCCAGGGCCGGAAATTCTATAGAAATTTTATAAAAGAGCGGCATCACGCAGCCTATATCCTTTGCTCGGCGCAGCCTTGAGTATTGCTGGAGTCCCCCCGAGCCTCGGGTTCACGAAGCGCACCTGTATGCATTGAGGGTCGGTAACAGAATGCTGGAGAATTGATTCCCCCAACCCAAGATTCTCGTTAGAGTAAAGAAGTTTCCTTTTGAAGTCACCGTGATTGGGCCATGACAGTCGTTTATCCTCGAAAATTACAAAATCGGATTGGCGCTCGCGACATTATGGAACGGATCGTGAGCGATCGCGAAGTTCATTGGGTTACCCTGAACCGCTATCGTTTCAGTGAGCAGCACAGCTGCATTGATCTGACCGCAGTGATTGAAAAACTGAACGGTCAGCCCAAAGCTCTGGTTCGAGACTTATCCCGCCATGTTGCAGATGAAGCCCGCCATGCCATGTGGCTAACCGATCTATTGTTTGAGCTTGAGGCCGATATTGACACGCCCCCCGGCCTCTCCTACGTCAAGGAATTTGAACGGCTCATTGGCACTGAAACCGGGGATGCGGAAGATCAGCTGATTGCGCTGCTAGCCGCTATTAACGTCACCGAGAAACGCGGCTGCGAATACTTTTCAGCGCATATTCACGCCCTGAAAGCCGCGCCTCAGACTGAGGAGAACATCAAGATCCGCGAAACCATTGAGCGCATCTTTCCGGAAGAGGCTGCCCATGTGCGTTGGGGCAATCGCTGGCTGGCAAACATGGCTAAAAAAAGTCCAGCGCATCGGCAAAAGGTAGAGCGTGCCAAGCAAAAGTACGGTGCCATTGAGCAAGCCGCCTATGAATCAGGGATGGATATTACCCTAGGTGCAGAACTGCGTCGCGTGGGTCATCTGGTGGACATTGCCAACACCTTACCAATTTGGCAGCGCCCGCAGTACCTGATGGAACAGTTGCCCCAGACCCTCCTGGCTCCAGAACTGCAAACCTTTCGACTCCAGGCAGCCCAGAAAGCGTGGAACCGCGATCCGCAAGCTTTCATGGAGCGGTTCGTGCCCATGTTCCTGAATGGGTTGAACGGTACCTTTAACAAAAACTAGATTGTATTGAACCTCGTTTGAGGGCTGGTGGCATTGCGTTTCCGGCCTTGGTGAAGAACAGGGGCAGCGATGACGCTGCCCCTGTTCCAGGTGCCGTCCTCCTACTGGCTCAGCGCATTCAAGAATTTTTGCAGTCCCGCCAGCAGTCCACCGGACTGGGCTGGACTGGCGAGCACTTGGGCAAAAATCTGATCCAGTCGCTCCCCGGACGGTCGTTCAGCTTCTTCGGCAATGCGCTGATAGTCGCCCTCGCTTTGCTCCCACCACACTTCCCACGGATCTGGAAAGGCCCGGAACACCGCCCCATTCTCCAGGGGGCGCAAATAGTAGCTGGTGGTGAGCTGACTCAGGAATCGTTCCCGGAGCTGGCGTCCAGCATAGCCAATGCCCACGATGGATACGTCCTGGAGTTTAGGGTTGAGCAAAATACAGGGGCGATCGCCTGCTGCCTCGCAGACGCGTTCGACGGCTCCCACCTCAACGGGCGTGGGGGCAACCATGATAAATGCTTGATCCTCGGGCTGCACGGGGTCTAGCAGTTCATTGATGCCGCGTAAGGTATAGGGCGTTTCACCCCAGTCTCTGCGGGCTAGGGCGGCCGCTCCCGCATCCGAGAAAAATACTTTAACCAGTTCTCCCAGGTCGGAGAACTGGTTTAGAAACTGTTGGGCCACCGGAAGTACCTTCAGTTCAGGAAACTGGAACTCAATCAACAGGCGCGTATGTCCGGCAGAGAGGGCTGATTGGGTGGCCGTCACGGCCTGGGCGATCGCCGTTTCAAGGGTGTCGGGAAGGGTCACAGCTTAATATCCCAGCAGGTTGGTACTTTTCGCAGTTCTCTCAGCCTAGATTCTCAGCATAGATCAGACCCTGCCAACTCCGGTAGATAGGTTCACCGCCGGTTGACCGTCCAGTTCACCGCAGCGACTGATGTCCGCAGACGGGACGCGATACTATAGGAGCGGCGGTACTCGCTGCATCCTGTTGCCATCCTTTACCTAACGGGTCGTCTATGATTATTGCGCTACTCTACCTTTCATTGTTCGGGACCTACCTGCTGGTGGTTCCCGGGCTGACCTACTTTTATCTGAAACAGCGCTGGTATGTTGCCAGCTCATTGGAGCGGGCATTCATGTACTTTCTGGTCTTTTTCTTCTTCCCCGGACTGTTGTTGATGAGCCCCTTTCTCAACTTTCGTCCCCAGCGTCGCAGTGTTTAACTTGTTTTTTCTGGATCGGGTGCTTTAATTATGCGCCGCATTGATGTGTTGCGGATTGGGCTGGGCATTTTCCTGGTCGGGGGTC
>CAZXWR010000293.1:0-5190 GCA_964644325.1 uncultured bacterium | reverse complement strand
AGGATTGCTTAATTTCCGCTTGGGTAGCCCTCTGCGGCAACCGAAGGACGTGATAATGCTCTTGCAAATCCGACATGTCAACCCACTCAGCTTAGGAAAGTAAAGGAAATACCCATCGTTTTAATGCGACCCTAGCAAAGGGTTGTGAGCGTTGAATCACAGGTTATCTGGAAGAAAGCCCCAGAACGATCGCCAAATGGCAATGTGCTCCCCGTGAAGGAGCTGGGCAAAAATTTAAACGAAATTGCCCCAAAATGCAAAGTATAGTTGTTCAGTAGGGTCTAGAAACTAGACTTCCCATATTTTTGGGATTCCAGGTCATCCTGCATCGGTAATCTGGCTGAGGGAATCTAGCAAAATGGCCATCGTGTGCAGGGCTTTCAGAAAGCTTAGTCAATCAGGGTTTCATAGAACTGGATTCATTGACTTTCGAGATTGCTGTTTTTAAGACAATCTCAATAATTTTTGCTTATGATCAAGTGAGCTATCGTTGACTCCTCAACGAGGTCTCGGTGCACTGGCACCTGAATCCATATTTTTTAACTGCTTAGGAATACCCTATGGGCCTCCCAATTGTTGCCATTGTTGGCCGTCCCAATGTTGGGAAGTCAACCCTTGTGAACCGTCTCACCGGAATGATGGACGCGATTGTCCATGATGAAGCGGGTGTGACCCGCGATCGCACGTATCGTCGAGCCTTCTGGCAAGATCGTGACTTTCTGGTGGTCGATACAGGTGGGCTGGTTTTTGATGATGACACGGAATTTCTGCCCTATATTCGTGAGCAGGTGATGACCGCCCTGGCTGAGGCGAGTGTGGCCATTATGGTGGTGGATGGGCAAGAAGGGCTAACCGCTGCCGATGAAGAAATTGCTCAGTGGCTCCGCCAGCAATCTACACCGGTTCTGCTCGCGGTCAATAAATGCGAATCGCCACAGCAGGGCTTGGCTCAGGCGGCCTGTTTCTGGGAGTTAGGTATTGGCGAACCCTGGCCCTTTTCCGGCATTCACGGCAACGGTACGGGTGACCTGCTGGATGAAATGATTAGCCATTTGCCAGAGAGCTTGACCGAAGCAGAGCCAGAGGAAACAAAGGTTGCCATTATCGGTCGCCCAAATGTCGGCAAGTCTAGCCTTTTAAACGCCTTTGTCGGTGAAAACCGTTCCATTGTCAGTCCCATTTCCGGCACCACTCGAGACACCATCGACATGGTCGTCACTCGGGATGAAAAACGCTATCGCCTGATCGATACGGCCGGGATTCGCCGCAAAAAAAATGTAGACTACGGCCCAGAATTTTTCGGTATAAACCGAGCCTTCAAAGCTATTCGTCGCGCTGACGTCGCGCTTCTGGTTTTGGATGCTGACGATGGGGTGACAGAGCAGGAGCAAAAGCTAGCGGGGCGCATTGCCGAAGAGGGCTGTGCCTGTGTCCTGGTGGTCAATAAATGGGACCTCATCGAAAAGGATAACTACACCATCTATGAATTTGAGAAGCGGGTTCGCGATCGCCTGAATTTCATGGACTGGGCACCGATTATTTTTACCAGTGCTCTTACCGGGAAGCGCGTGGTCAACATTTTAGACTTAGTGGACACGGTCGCCGAACAGCACCAGCGCCGGGTCAGTACCTCGGTGGTCAACGAAGTGCTAGAAGAAGCCCTGAGTTGGCATACTCCACCCACAAATCGTCAAGGTCGTCAGGGCAAAATTTACTACGGCACCCAGGTGAGTACTTGTCCCCCAGCCTTTGCACTGTTTGTAAATTCACCCACCCTCTTCAAAGATAACTATCGCCGCTACGTGGAACGACAGTTCCGGGAAGTGCTCGGCTTTAAGGGCACCCCGATCAAGATTTATTGGCGGGGTAAAAAGGTTCGCGATGCGGAACGGGGAACTGTGAACCGAGCCACCAAGGTTTAGCGGGTTAGTTTAGGTTCCAGCCCATCCTCTAGAGAATGCTGGCCAGCGAACTCAGCCCTTTAAATATCGCTCGGGGGCCGCTTTTTATGGATGGAAAGCATGGGCAGCTCTGTTTGAGAGGGAGAGGGGGGCAGATACCGTTGCGGCACTGGTTCTGTAAAGAGGTCGTTGCGACGCTGACTTTGAATCCACTTAACGCCCAGCGCTCCCCCAGCAATCAAGAGCCCTAAGACGAGTAATCCGCCATGACTGCTGAGCCCTCCGAGGGCAATGTCTGCCACACCCATCGTCACGAGAAAGCTAGGAATGGGATCTCGGCGATAGGCAACTCTCAGAACACGAGGGAAAAGGATATTCATGGGCTCCACTAAAACAACGGGAACCGATTTAGGGCACCCGATTTAACCAGACGATGCAGCGACTCTAGGCTAGGGCTTGCTAAAAACCGAGAATCTCTCAAATGTTTTAACATGCCTTTCGCTAGAACGGCGGGTTTTATGAAAAACTCAACCCCGCAATGGTCTGCCCTGACGCTAGCAGTAGGGTTCTTTAACGAAATCCAAGCCAAGATAGAATCCCTTCGCCCGTCAGCAGCTCAATCACGACTGCTGCGATCAGGCCGACCATGGCAGCGCGACCATTCAGGCGCTCCACATAGTCGTTAAAGCCATACTTCGGGTTCGTATTTTTCGGTTCTGCGGTCGGCTGAAGCATGATTTGACTCTAGATGACGAAGGTTGAGCAATAAGCTGAGTTGACTTCATTCTAACAAAGCTTTAAGGGGTGTACTGTCCTCGCCATAGGGCATCAGCAACTTTGGTCACATCATAGAGTTGCGCATCGTGGATGCGCAGCAAATCCGCACCATGGGCGATCGCAGCGCAGCAGGCGGCGGCGGTTCCCCAGACTCGCTGACTGGGATCGGGCTGGTTCAGGATCTGGCCGATGAAGCTTTTGCGCGAAGGCCCAATGAGCACAGGGTAACCCAAGGCTCGGAACTCACCCACCCGCCGCAGGATCTCTTGGTTCTGCGGCCCAGTTTTGGCAAAGCCAAGACCGGGGTCAATAGCAATCTGATCGGGGCGAATGCCAGCGGCGATCGCCGCTGAAATGCGACCTTGCAGCGCTTGGATCATTTCAGGGACGAGGTCGGTGTAGTCCGTCAGGGTCTGCATGGTTTGGGGAGTGCCGCGCAGGTGCATCAAAATTAGGGGCACTTTGAGGCGAGCGACTGTTTCTAGCATGTTTGGGTCAAAAACGGCCCCCGAAATATCGTTGACGATATCGGCACCAGCGCTCACCGCTGCCTCAGCTACGGCAGCTTTAGTGGTGTCGATGGAAATTGGAATCTTTGAAAATTGCCGAATTGCTGCGATGACTGGAATCACTCGCCCTAGCTCGGCTGCACAGGAAATCACCTCGGCCTGGGGGCGGGTGGACTCGCCGCCAATATCGATGATGTCCATGCCGCTCTCGATTAGATGCTTGGCCTGGGCGACCGCCTGGGCAACCGAGTCATACTGGCCGCCATCGCTGAAGCTATCGGGGGTGATGTTCAGGATGCCCATCAGGTAGGTGCGGGTGCCCCAATGGAAAATGCGATCGCGGATTGTCCAGGGCGTCAACGCCGGGACTGCGGGAGCGGGGGAAGTCGATCGGGACATGGGTGCTCAGCGAACCAATAGAAAGGCAAGAGTCATTGTAAACAAGATCACTGCCAGCCATGGCCTGACTTCTTGTTATCCTAAAGGTAAAGTTTTTTGAATTTATTGAGGCCTTTCATGGATACAGTGCAGTCTCCCGCTGCCATTGTGATTTTGGGTGGCGGCTTTGGTGGACTTTACACCGCCCTGCGGCTAAGTCAGTATCCCTGGCCGGAAGACCAGACCCCCGAAATTGTCTTGATCGATCAGCACCGTCAATTTGTGTTTGCCCCCTTACTCTATGAACTGGTCACGGGTGAACTGGATACTTGGGAGGTCGCGCCTCCTTTCAGTGAACTGCTCGCCAACACTGCCATTCAGTTTCAGCAAGCGACGGTGCAGTCCATCGATGTAGATCAGCGCTGCGTCGAACTTAATTCTGGAGAACTGGTTCCCTACGATCGCCTCGTATTGGCCCTCGGTGGCGAAACGCCGATGGACGTTGTGCCCGGTGCAGCAGAACATGCAATCCCCTTTCGCACGGTGGCCGATGCCCAGCGCCTCCAAAATCAGCTCCGGATCCTGGAGGCATCAGACCAAGAGGCAATTCGGGTGGTGGTGGCAGGGGGTGGCCCCAGCGGCGTGGAGCTGGCTTGTAAGTTGGCTGATCGATTGGGCGATCGCGGTCGAATCCGTCTCGTGGATCGCAATGATCAAATCTTGAAGTCTTCCCCCCCCTTTAATCAAACCGCAGCCCAAGCTGCGCTGACTCAGCGCGGTGTCTGGGTTGACCTGGAAACCTCGATTCAGCACATCGAGGCCCACCAGGTTAGCCTCTCCCACAAGGAACAGACTGAAGTGATTCCCAGTGATTTGATCCTGTGGACCGTGGGCACCACGATTGTTGAGCCCATTCAAGCCCTAAATTTACCCAAAACAGAAGCGGGGCGGCTGTGCATCACTCCCATGTTGCAAGTGGTCGATCATCCTGAACTGTTTGCCCTTGGCGATTTAGCTGCGGGTCAAGATGGTGCAGGCAACCTCGTACCCACAACGGCACAGTCTGCCCTACAGCAGGCGGACTGCACGGCTTGGAACATCTGGGCGTCCCTCAGCGATCGCCCACTGTTACCCTTTCACTACCAGCATCTGGGGGAAATGCTCACCCTGGGGAACGATGCCGCAGCCTTGTCGGGACTGAGTCTGAACCTTGATGGCCCTCTGGCTTATTTGGCCCGCCGTTTGGTTTATCTGTACCGGATGCCAACCCTCGACCATCAGCTTAAGGTGGGTCTCAACTGGATGACCAAACCCCTTCTATCGCTGTTACAGCCTGCGCCTGCCAGCCGCATGAATCAATAACCGATAGGCGCTACCTGGAATGCGATCGCGGGTTCCCATCCCGACCCTTAAATGCGTAGTGCCCGTGATACATTGAGCTTGTTGTAACAGGTTGCAACACCTTTCAGGTCAAGTTCCTGGACTTGTACTCAGGGCCTCCTCACTCGACCGCTAGCGACGCTCTCGCGTTGTGACTGGTGCGGCTGTGCTTCTGGGCGAGCAAAATACCCCAGCTTCTCAGTCTCTGGACATTGACCATCAGCCATTATCAGGAGTTATGCACC
>CAZXWR010000292.1:0-5228 GCA_964644325.1 uncultured bacterium | reverse complement strand
GGCTCCCTCAACTCCTCTTGAGTCAATACTTTCGCCAAAGTGGGATGCTCCCTATGAACGGTTACGACTGGGACACCTTGGTCAGATTCTATGTGGCAAATACTGATCCCGATTTGATGAATGAAGTAGAAACGGATCCTGAGGCTGGAATGTTTTCCACCTATATGGCCCATAGTCCTGAGAATCTCGAAAAAATGAAACGTTTTGAGTCACACATACGCACAATGCTGGCAGGCGAAAGCACGTTAATGGAATTCATAGAAGCTAACAGTGATGAGGTCGAGTGGGATTAACGCGCTGGCTATTTCCGATCGTTTTTCTTCTATACACTTAGAGAGACGATTTTGACTAGAGAGTAATGCAAGGTTCTAGGATGAAAACTCATAGCTTTACAGCCATTATTTATAAGGAAGATGATCTCTACGTTGCTGAATGTCCTGAAGTTGGCACTGTTGATCAGGGAGAAACGATTGAACGGGCAATTGCTGGGTTCAAAGAAGCAACAAGACTATATTTGGAGGAATTTTCCTTATCTGAAACCTCTCCTAGATTTGTGACTAGCATCGAGGTTAGCTATGCCTAAAATGCCACGAATCTCAAGTAGAGAGGCAATTCGGGCACTCGAGCGTTTAGGATTTGAGCAAGTTCGTCAAACAGGTAACTAGGTGACTTGAATTAATCAGCATCTTGATCACGGTATAGAAAGGCTTCTGGAGACTCAGGACTACGTTTAGTTATGGACACCTACTTAGTCATGTTGTAACCGTCCCTGGAACTCATATTGAGCTTAGTGTTCAACGAGTTTAATAGGGTTTCAGCTTCTACTTTGAGCGGTCTTTAGACCTGAAATGGCTGAAACAACCAATCTTCGTCAGATGCCAGGGACAGTTACGTCATGTTGTGATGAAGAGGGTAACTGAAGAAGGCGAGATTGGTTGTGTTGTCCCTATGCATCGAGAATTAAAGATTGGGACGTTGAGAGGGATTCTCAAGCAAGCGCAGGTCATGATTGAAGAGTTTACTGAGAGTCTGTAATGTCCTAACTTAGGCATGCGGCAAGGAGCGCTACGCTATTCATCACGCTTATCCTGAAAGTCCGTCCGGTGATCCAAAACCGTTAAATGATCTCATTTGGACTTGGACAACGACAGGCCACTGCCGTTAATCTGAAGACCGTTCCAGTTCGCGGCGATGGATTTAATCGATGGGTTTTCCCCCGTCTCAATCTGGGTTTGAGCAGCTTCATCCTGGGGTGCAGCGATGGATTTGGGAGCAGGGCTGGCCCAGCTTGCGGCCCATTCAAGATCAGGCGATCGCCCCCATTTTGGCGGGTCAAACCGATGTCATGATTGCAGCGGCCACGGCGGGGGGCAAAACCGAGGCCGCTTTTCTACCCCTCTTTTCTAAACTATTGACCCAGCCGGAATTGGGCATCCGGGTGCTGGGGGTGAGTCCCTTAAAGGCCCTGATCAATGACCAGCAGCGGCGGCTCTCGGAACTGGGCGATCGCCTTCAGGTACCCGTCACGGCCTGGCACGGAGATATTGCAGCCCCCACCAAACACAAACTCTTCAAACATCCAGACGGTATTGTCCTCATCACCCCCGAATCCCTAGAAGCACTCCTGGCCCGACGGGGGGCACTGCTGCCGCAGCTCTTCCCACAGCTCGCAGCCATCGTCATCGATGAAATGCACTGCTTTATTGGCTCCGAGCGTGGCTGTCAGCTCCAGTCCCTCATGCACCGCCTGGAACAGGTGAGTGGACGGTTCATCCCGCGCATTGGCCTGAGTGCCACCCTGGGGGATATGGGACTCGCCGCAGACTTCCTGCGGCCCGGTGGCGGTGACCAAGTGGTGGTGATTTGCCCACCAGGAGGCGGTGGCGAACTCAGGGTACAGGTGCGCGGCTACCGTAAAACCGACGCTGATGCCGACAGCTTCCAGCTTTCAGGGACAGCCCGCCGGGATGAAGTCGAGATTTGCCGCCATTTGTTTCAGACGCTGCGGGGCAGCCGCAATCTGATATTCATGAACGGGCGCGGCGCAGTGGAAAAATATGCTGACCTGCTGGCCCAACTCTGCACCCAGCAACAGGTGCCCAACGAATTCTGGCCCCACCACGGTAGCCTCGCCAAAGATCTGCGAGAAGCGGCCGAAACCCTCCTCAAAAGCGATCGCCCTGCAAATCTGGTCTGCACCACCACCCTCGAAATGGGCATCGATGTCGGGGATGTGCGCTCCATTGCCCAGGTAGGTGCCCCCCAGTCAGTTGCCAGTATGCGCCAGCGACTCGGCCGTTCGGGTCGTCGCCCCGGTGAACCCGCGATCGCCCGGTTCTATGTGTCGGTGGCGAACCTGACAACGGCAGAGCTAGACAACCTACCGCCCCAAGAACGACTCCACGGCGAATTAGTGCAGGCGATCGCCGTCTTAAATCTGATGCTGGCGGGCTGGTGTGAACCCCCCATCGTCGGGAATCTGCACCTATCGACCCTGATTCAGCAGATTCTGTCTCTCATTGCCCAGCAGGGCGGCTTATCGGCGGCGGTGCTGTGGCACATCCTGTGCAAAACTGGCCCTTTCCGCAGCGTCACCCCAGCTCTGTTTACCGATCTGCTGCGCTGTCTGGGTCACCATGGACTGATTCAACAGAGCCAGGATGGTTCCCTGTTGCTTGGTCTCCCAGGTGAGCGCCAGGTGAACCACTACACCTTTTATGCCGCGTTCCAGGCCAGTGAAGACTATCGACTCGTGCACGAGGGCCGCACCCTTGGCACCCTGCCCATGACCATTCCCCTCCGGGCCGAGATGCAGATTATCTATGCCGGACAGCGATGGCGGGCGCTCGCAGCTGACGATTGGCAAAAAGTAGTGGAGGTTGTGCCTGCGGCCACTGGCAAAACCCCCAGCTTTAGCGGCGGCTGTGCCCCAGTGCATGATCGAGTGCGCCAGGAAATGTACCGCGTCTATACCCAAACCGATCGCCCGAACTTCCTGGATGCGATCGCCCAAGACCTCTTGGCAGAAGCCCGACAGCACTTTCGGCAGTACCAGCTCCACCAGCGATCGCTCCTAGAAGACGACGGCCAGACCCTGCTGTTTTGCTGGCAGGGCGATCGCGTGATGAATACCCTGTGGGTACAGCTGCTAGCGCGGGGGCTGCGGGCCACCCGAGATGACCTAGTGATCGCCGTGGACGGAGTATCGGCACCGGAACTGCTGCTGCATTTAGGAGAGCTGGTGGATGCTGGCCCTGCCGATGCCGAGGCTCTGGCGGCCACCGTGACCAACCGTCAAATGGGCAAGCATGATCGCTACTTGAGCGAACCCTTGCAATGCTTGAACTATGGGGCCAGCCACCTGGACACCCAGTCCACCTGGCAACAGCTCAAGCAGCTCGTCGATGGCTAACGATGCGGGACGACCCTTGGGGTAAAAATCGGGAAATTGACCCAGCCCTACTAAAAAGTAAAGTAAGAGCGTCCCCCAAAATAGGCTGTTTCTGGACTGGCACCAGATTTAATTGCATTTTCGGGCAAACCCCCTAATATGAACAGCGAAGGTCGTTACGTTGAACCGCCGCCGTGAATTGGCACCATTGGCCCCAAAAACTCAGCAGTCTCCGGCAGCGCCATCAGTTCAGCGTCTGGACGACCGTTCTCCTCACTGCGATCGCCGCCGTCATCAATGTGACGAGTGCCATTGCCCCGCCGTTACCGGAGCGCACCCGTTGGATTGAACCCATCATTCCCTTTGACCTCCAAGCCGCTGCCCATTTTATCAGCGCCCTCTGTGGCTTTTTCCTGCTGGCCTTTTTAACCGCGCTACTCCGACGCCAGCGCTGGGCCTGGTCGATGAGCTTAGTCTTGCTGGGGATATCGGTCTTGACCCACGGGGTTAAAGGGGTGGACTACGAAGAAAGCCTCCTGATGTTGTTGGTGGCCCTCCAGCTCTGGTTTACCCGCCAGCACTTCACGGCCCAAGGCGATCGCCTATCTTGGCGACAGGGCTTCCGAGCAATGCTGGGTGCTCTGGGCTTCATGGGGCTTTACAGCACCCTTGGCTTTTTTTTACTGCGGCAAGAATTTCAGGCCCCTTTTAACCTGCCGACGGCCCTGCGCCAAACCCTGTCGCTGTTCACTCAGCCCAACGGTTCAACGGTGGCCCCCCAAACCCCCTTCGCCCAATATTTTGTCGCCTCTCTGTACTGGATGGGCGGCACCGCTCTGTTCTATGCCGGGTACCGCCTCCTGCACCCCCTGGTCATGGAACCCCAAGGGATCCGCTTCACAGAGCGGCAACGGGTCGCTGACCTGATGACCACCGCTGATGATGCCACCCTGGCCCATCGGCAGCAATTACCTGGGAAGGCGTACTATTTCAGCCCCTCCGGCAAAAGCGTCATCGTCTACATCACCCAAGCCCCCGGTGCACTGGTCTGCGATTGCCTCGCTGCGATCGCCCTAGGGGATCCGATTGGCCCCGCCCCAGACCGCAGTGAGGCAATCTTGGGCTTCCAAACGTTCTGCACCGCCCAAAACTGGGTGCCTGCCTTTTATCAGGTGCAGTCACACACCCTCAACGACTATCGCCAGCTCGGGCTAGAGGTCCTGCCCATTGGTCAGGCCGCCTCCCTCACCTTCAAAAATTTTTCCTTACCCCACGCCTCATCCTCAGAATTACAGCGCAATGCCGAGCAGCACCTCAACCAAGGCGCAGGGGTGCGTTTTTGCTCACCCCCCTTATCCACCGACATCCTGCACACCCTGATGCAGATTAACGCTGAGTGGCTCAAGCACATGCAGCTCACGGCTCAACCCCTGTCAGTCGGTTGGCTCGATGCCCATACCCTCCAACAATCTGCGGTGGCTGCCGTCAAAACCAGTACGGGTGACATTTCTGCCTTTGCTCAACTCATCGACCTTCAGGGCTTACCGCCCCGCACCGTCCCCTCAGAAATAACCCTGGGTCTGATCCGCCGCCGCCCCCACATTGCCCCGGGTACCCTCGACTTCTTGTTCACAGGCATCGCCGAACATTACCGCCAGATGGGCACCGCACAGATTCATTTAGGACTTGCAGCCCTCGGCGGTATTGGAGACCTGCCCTCCCTGAACCACCCTGGGAAAACCCTCCCCCGGCTCTACAACCATCTGAATTGGATGTACGGCGCCCAGGGACTCAGCGCCGCCATCCACAAACTTCAGCCCCAGTGGGAAGAACGCTA
>CAZXWR010000291.1:0-5251 GCA_964644325.1 uncultured bacterium | reverse complement strand
TACCTGATGTTTGGCTGGGGCGATCGCGATTTTTACATGCACTGGCAGGATGGCGGGGCCAGAAATGCTTGGAGTATTTTCAAAGCCGCTTTTTTACCCACGTCGTCGGTGATGCAGGTGGCAGCCTTGAACCGGGTGCCAGCCTCAACCGCTGCTTTTACGGTGCGGGCGGTTCAGCTTTCGGCTGCCAACTATCTCAAGCTGTCACAGTTTATTGCAGGCAGTTTCCAGGCTGCTGATTCCAGAGACTGGCGCTATATTGCCCCGGGTTTAGAGCGGTACAGCGCTTTCTATGTCGCGATTCGGTCTTACTCAGTGATCTATACCTGCAATTCTTGGACGGCAGAAGGACTGCGGCTAGCTCAGGTCAATACTCCTGTTTGGCCAGGATTGGCTCCTGCAATCTTTCACCACTTACAGTCAGCCTGCAGCGGATAATACTGCTCAAATTCAACCGATGCGCTTTTATGGAACACAGGTGACTGTCAGATAGAGCATGCAGTCGCGATTCCACTGCGCAGGCTGTATTTTATGGACTAATGAGAGCACTGAGCATTTCGGCCAAACTTTTGAGGAGCCGTAGATCTTGATAACGGACATGTTGACGCAAGAGGCCGAACAGTTGACGATACAGTTGGGGTCATGCGTGATTATAAGTGCTGGTTTGATCACTTAAGCGTCTCATGGGCTCTGCCCGATTGACTCCCCCAGTCCCCTTGGGATCTCCTTCTTTCCGACTTGTGTCGGGCAATCAGCGATAAGCCTGTTTGAGAAGATCGCAGAAGGATTCCGCCTAGCTACTTATTTTATGCTCAACTCTCAGCACTTCTTGTATCTCAGATTTGAATTGGCGAAACATAAACGCATAAAGCAACATTTCAATGTCTAGATTTATCATACTTTCAACACAAAGAACTGGTTCAACTCTTCTCCAAAGCTATCTAGATCAGCATTCGAATGTGGATTGCTATAGCGAGATGTTTCTCAATAAAATTAATGATGAAAAATCATATCGTAAATTTAAGTCAGCTACTCTAAAAAACACATTAATGAGCTGCTTTAATGAGACAAATCTAATGAAGAAATATCTAGATAACCTGCTTTTTACTAGAGAGTTACCTGGTGCATCAGGCTTTAAGTTGATGTATAATCAGATCGCCCCATCTTTGCTAAATTGGATTGATGAAAATGATGTCAAGATCATTCACATGACTAGAAAAAATACTTTAAAGATTGCTTTATCCCGGAAGATAGCCAAAATCACCAGAAAATATCATAGCCACTATGAGGGGATGGAAAGCTATTCTCCTCCGAAAGTTTACTTAAATCCAGATAGGTTAATAATCGACATTCAGAACTTTATTCATAATATCGACTTTTTTCGGGAAATATTTAAACATAAGCCTAGTCTTGAAATATGTTATGAAGATCTTGTTCATCACAAGAACTCCGTTACTGAAAAAATATTTAATTTCTTTGAAGTTCCACTTCTTGAGAATATAGAGTTTCCTACTAAAAAAATAAACCCTCAATTAATTGTTGATCTTCTTCAAAATTATGATGAGGTCTATGAGGTTCTGAACGGAACCGTCTTTCAGTGTTTTTTGGAAGAAGATTGAGTGTATGGGCATTTAATTGACTAATATAATAGGCATTTAACACTAAACTGTATATTTGACTAATGCATAGCTTGCATGACAAAATCGAAAAAATTCCTTTAAGAATAGGAGGTTCACCACTCATCAAAGGCAAATAATTCAGTGCCAAAATTACGAGATAACAACACAGTTAACTGGTTTTTCGTGAATGAAGACATCAATTTTTGATTTACTAAACAGTTGCTTTGCGTCTTATATATTAGTCTTTCCTCTTTGTTTATTTGGGGGCTATTTTGTGAATTGACTTTCTGTGCTTTTTGAATCTTGAGCATCAAGCTTGGTTTATGATTAAAGCACTGCAAGAGATTTATTTTTGTCTTCATCATGAAAATATTATTAGTAATACATGAATACCTCGATCCAAATTCTGGGGCTGCTGGCAGTACATTGGCGCTAAGAAGAGAGTACTCTCAGATGGGTCATGAGGTTCATCTTCTATCTTATGATGATCTCCCTAAATCAATTGGAATCAAGGTAAATGATTTAATTTTTCCTTATTGGTTATTCTATAAGCTTCAATCATTATCTGCATGTGAAAAATTTGATGTAATTGATGCATCTACTGGTGATATATGGTTGTGGTCAAAATTATTTAAGAATCGAAAAAAAAGACCGTTGCTAGTCACAAGAAGTCATGGACTGGAACACATGCAACATATGGAGTATTTGAAATCTTCTAAGCGTGGTGAGTTGGAGCTGAGCTGGAAGTACCCTATTTTTCGTGGTAGTGTATTGCTCAAGCAAGTTCAACAGTCTTTGATCTACTCAGATATAAATTTTCAACTAAATTCTCAGGATGCGGATTATGCTATTCAATCCTTAGATGTGAGTAAAGAAAGAACCTATGTTTTCCATAATGGAATGCCAGAGAGCTTTCTGAATCAGGGATTTATTGAAACACCAATGTCCCCAATCTCTGAAGTAAAGATTGCTCAAATCGGAACTTATCACTACCGAAAAGGCTTCCAGTATAGTATTCCTGCCCTCAATAATATTTTGAATCGACATCAGAATGTTATCGTCACTTTTTTTGGTACGGATCCGCCTGCTGAACCCCCTGTGGCCCAGCAGGAGATTTTGGCAAAGTTTTCCGATGATGTTCGCGATCGCGTCACTGTAGTCCCTCACTTTACGCATAGTGAGCTACCTCAGCTTGTTAAGGGATATCATATTAAGCTTTTCCCAACTCTTTCAGAAGGGTTTGGAAAGGCACTGGTGGAAGCAATGGCATGCGGTTTGGCCCCCATTTCTACTCCAGCACCTGGCCCCATGGATGTACTTACAGACCAAGTTGATTCAATTATTGTGCCTTTTCGAGACAGTCAGGCAATCGAAGCTCAATTAGAGCGTCTCTTGTCTGACCTTCCTCTACTAGACAAAATTCGTCGAAATGCTTATGAGACAGCCCAACAATATAGCTGGCATAGTATCGCTAAGCAAAGGTTAGATGTTTATGAAAAAGAGATTTCTAGACTATCGCTTTTCCCAACATCTAAAAGGAATCATTCAATTTCCAGCTGAAGTATAGTAAATTTATGAATCTTCTTTTGAGTCTCAAAAAACTCAACTTCAAATATCGTGGTTATGTTTCAAGAAGCGAAAAGCTATGGTTTTTGTTTTTGCCCTACAGCTACTGGAACCAGCTGAAGGTCATATATCATAAATATGACTATGATTTTGGTTTTGTCAACAAGAATGTAGAGCTTGTAATTGACGGTTACCAGGGTTCTGCAAACTCTTATGCAGTTAAAGCTTTTCGGTTCGGGCAAACAAGAAAGGTTCGCTTAGCGCATCATATGCATGCTCCAGCTCAAATCATTAAAGCTATTTCTTTGAATATCCCCACTGTACTTACAGTACGAGACCCTGAGGGGTCAGTCTTATCCTTGACTAGGCGCTGGCCATATATTTCAGTTGAAGACGCATTGATTGGCTACATCAATTTTTATAATGTACTGCTTCCCTACAAGGAAAACTACGTTTTAAGCACTTTTGATCAGACAACTCAACGTTTTGATCAAGTAATTACAGAAGTGAATAAAAAATATGAAACTGATTTTTCTTTGGTTGATTCAAAAACCACCCATGCATTAATTTATAAATCAGAGGAGAGCGTCAAAGATTTTACCCGGAACTTAGATAAAAAGAGAGAAAAAGCTATTGAGTTATCCTCGGATTCAAATATTGCTCTCTTGGAGGAAGCCAAAGAGATATATAATGCAATCTGCCAAGGTTTTGGCTCATGAGCATCACTTCCTCGGAATATTCCGTTGTATCTAAAGAGGTTTTTCTTTCCTCTCAAGAATTCATATTGTCTCTTGTGTTCAAGATTAAGATGCTTGCGGTCTGGTGAGTTGTTGATGTTTGGTCTTTTCAAAGTCCTATCCCTATGAGAGTGCTACAGATTGGGTCTGATTGGTTTCCAGAAAAGCAGAGGGGTGGCTTAGAAAGGTTCTACTATGATTTCACCCGCGTGCTTGCTGAAATGGGAACGGGGGTTGACGGCCTGATCACAGGTTCCCCTGAGGTGGCGTGGCAAACCAACGGGCGTTTCCATGGTTTTGCCCCTATGAATGCCCCTATCCTAAAGCGATTAATTGCGGTGCGTCGTCAGGCAAGTTCCTTGATTAGTCAGCACAATTATTCATTGGTTGCCTCCCATTTTGTTCTCTATACTTTTCCGGTACTTGATAAAATTCGGGACTTACCCCTGGTGATGCATTTTCATGGGCCTTGGTCCCTTGAGAGTGGTGTCGAAAGCGGTAAGGTGCTGGATATAAGCATCCGGAAATTTATGGAGCGATCTGTTTATGGCCAAACGGTTTGTTTCATTGTGCTATCTCAGGCTTTTAAGGATTTATTGCATAAGCGCTATCAAGTTCCTCTCGATAAAATCAAGATTGTCCCCGGTGGAGTAGACTTGCAGCAGTTCAAGTCCATCCTTTCAACCCATGACGCTCGTTCGCAACTGGGTTGGCCCAGCGATAGACGTATCTTGTTTACGGCCCGACGTTTATCTAAACGGATGGGACTGGAAAATCTGATTGAAGCGATGAAAATCGTGACCCGCCAGTACGCAGATGTTCAACTCTATATTGCTGGGAAGGGTGACATGGCACCTTTTCTGGCGCAGCAAATTAAGGAACTAGAACTGTCAGATCAGGTTCATTTAGTGGGGTACATGTCTGATGCTGATCTGGCGATCGCCTATCGAGCTGCAGATCTCACTGTGATTCCGACCTTAACCCTCGAAGGTTTTGGCATGATTGTGCTAGAGTCTCTGGCGGCTGGAACCCCCGTTCTGGGGACTCCGGTGGGGGGGATTCCAGAAATTCTCAGACCCTTTAGTGCAGACTTAGTGTTTGAGGGGCCTACCGCCCAGCATATTGCCCAGGGACTGCTGGATGTTTTCTCTGGCGATCGCTGTTTACCGGATGCCGCCACTTGTGAAGCCTACGTCCGTGATAACTTTACCTGGACGCATATAGCGGGTCGGATTTCTGAAATCTACCAAAATGTACTAGATTCGACCGCATAACGATACATTACTGGTGTGTCATTGTTCTGCCTTAATACTGAGTTATGTTAGCGAG
>CAZXWR010000290.1:0-5274 GCA_964644325.1 uncultured bacterium | reverse complement strand
GCCTCTGTATTAATCCCGTTTGTATCAAGCCAGTGAACCCAGACGACCAGCTTTTTTGCCAGAGTTGCGGCTCAGAACTCTTATTGGATGGTCATTATCAGGTCATTCGGCTGATGGGTGAGGGAGGCTGTGGCAAAACCTATGAGGTGCAAGACCTTAATCAAGAGAGCAAAGTACTCAAAATTCTGACGCGCAATGAACCGAAGTATGTCGAACTGTTTCAGCGGGAAGCCCAGGTACTGGCTCAGCTCAATCATCCCGGCATCCCCCACGTTGAAACCAACGCCTACTTTACCCTGCAAACCCACGGTAGCAATGCCCCGCTCCATTGCCTGGTGATGGAAAAGGTCAAGGGGCTTGACCTGCGCAACTACATCGAGAAGCGAGGGAAGCCCGTTGAAGCCCGCTTGGTGGTGCAGTGGCTCATTCAGCTGGCTCATATTTTGCATGCGGTGCATACCCAAAATTTTCTGCACCGCGATATTAAGCCCTCCAACATTATGCTCAAGGCCAATGGGCACCTAGCCCTGATTGACTTCGGCACAGCCCGCTCCATCACTAATATCTATGAAGACGGCGTACCTAAGCCCCCTGCGACCCGAGTGATGTCAGAGCTATTCACGCCAGATGAACAGATGAAGGGCAAACCGCTGCCCCAATCTGACTTTTTTGCCTTGGGTCGCACCGCCGTTTTTTTGCTAACTGCGCAGCCGTTGACAAACTTCTATCATCCCGATAGCGATATCTTTAGCTGGCGGTCAGCCGTCCCAACTTTGCCGACCAGCTTTGCCGATTTGCTGGATCGGATGATGGCTCCCTTAGCCGCCCAGCGGCCCGGTAGTGCCGCAGTGCTGATTCAAGAATTGAACCAGATTGAGCAGTCTTTACGCGGCGCTTCCCAAGTCATGCCCCCAGCTCCGGTGGAAGATGTGCCAACCCAGGTCAAGCATGAGGCAGGAGCGACTTTTGAATCAAGGTCAGTCACCCCTGCACAGCCAGTCGCCCCCTCGCCGCAATCATTATCCTCGCAACAACCGTCACCATCACAGCAACAAATACGACCGGAGCAAGTTGAGCGCTGTCAACAGGCTCTAGCCCACTATATTGGCCCAATTGCTGCTTTGATCTGCCAGCGTACCCTCAAAGAGCAACCCGCGATCGCCGAGTCTCAGTTTATTGAGGCCCTGAGTCGTCATGTTGCTGATCCAGACGATGCCAAAGCTTTTCGACAGAAGCTGTTGGGCTAGCTAAAACAGGGGCGCGGGCAGACAGGCAGGATCGTTCCCATCAGCGATCTGGCGCTCTTTAGTTACACCTTAGTCACAAAAATGTTGGGTTTTTACGACTCAATGCAGGGGAAAGCCACACCTGCTCAACTTAGCTAAAGCTGGAATAATTAAAAGCAGATAGTCTTGAGACAATCCATGAAAAATCTGCTGCCTCGCCAACTCTTTGCCAATGGATTCAGCACTCTTTTTCGCAATATTATCCGTCATCCCAAATATCGTGGCTGGCTCATTTTAGGCGGGTTTCTCTATTTACTCAGCCCCCTCGACATTTCACCTGATGTTATTCCTGTCGTGGGCTGGATCGATGATGGCTTAATTGTGACGCTACTGGTCACGGAGGTCTCGCAGATGCTCTTGGACAGGCGCAAAGAGCAACGCGTCATGAAAGGTCTGACCCAGCCAGAATCCTAAGTTGGCCTAGTCGGAAAGCGTCAGGGTTACGACTCTAATTTAGCCTTGGATCCATCCATCGGAGTTCAACATGAATCAACCCAATCCAGAACCGTTTGCCACCTATGTTCAGCAGGCAAAAGTGGAGGGGCAGCAGCGGGCACGTCGGCTGACTAAAATTTGGGCGACAGCCACCCAAGAAACGGGTCAGGAAGTGAAGAACAGTCTGCCCACGCTTCGCAACCTGGGGCAGGCAATATGGGGCGCACTCTTAACAGGCGGTCAACAGTGGGTCAATCGCATCCGGTCTCAGGGCAAGGTTCAGCTCCAAAACCTGACTCAGGAAGGCCCGCAGCTGAAAAGCCGGGTTTCACGCTGGAATGAAACCCTAGAAGAACGCTACGGCGATCGCTATCGGGCCGTAAAGCAGCGCCTTGAGGCGATCGCACGCTGGTATCAGCAGCAACGGCAAGCCACCGCAGCTGGAGCCCCCAACCCAGTGCAGCAAGTTACCCAAAACTTGCAGCAGCAAGCCCAGCAAGTGGCAACGCAAGCAGTCCAGCAAGAAACGAAATTCAAAACCACAGCTCGCACCATCTGGCAGCAAGCAACTCGGCCGGAATAGCTCTAAGGCGCCATAGCCCATCTGTCCCAACCAGAAACCAGCGTCACGAGACTTCTGATAGCCGAACCGTTACTCAGCCGATTGCCCCTGTTCGGCAATGGCCTGGTACTCAGCGACCAGCTCATAGCACAGCGTCAGGGTACGATCCGCAGGAAACCAGTAGGCATTGGCCTCGTCACACTCTGTCGCCATGACCGTTATACCCGGCTTCACGCCATATTCAAGGGCCAAGATTTCAGCAATATCTTCGAGCAAGCGCAACTCCTGCACATAGGACAGTTCTGCCGCATAGTCTGTGGTGGGTTGGTAGTTCACTGTAACGGCGTTTCGGTCTGGTACTGTCTCGCCAGACGGGATGGAGTCGAGCAGCGTTGCCCAGGAATTTTGATTGGCGATGGATTCTTCTTCGCAGGTTTCACGGCGTTCTTCCGGCAGCTCTGCCGCATCAGCGACATCCTGAAAACGTTGCGGATCCGCCCCAAACAGCAGACAGGCAATCTGATAGCCGCGCTGCTGATCGGTGCCATGTTCATCCCACCATTCAATCTCCGCTAAAGGCGTTTCATCGGCGGTCAGGAACCAGCCGCGCATTGCCCCGACGAGATAGGACGGATCCTCGTCTTTGTCCTCTGGGGTCATCATCAACGTCGCCAATCGATCGGCGGCATCTTCTTCGCGACCTGCCACAGGCAAGTCAAACTCTGAGATCAGAGCATGGGCCATCTCATGGTACAGGAGGAAGTAGAGATTTCCCTCCACAAATGCATCGGGGTCAATGTCCAGCGCCTTGAGCGAGAGGGCCTTGGCTTCACCCACTGCCTCGGGTTTAAACAGATCGCGTTCAGCATTCGCATCGGGTGCCACAGGGGAGCAGCCCAGCAAGCAGAGCGCCGCACCGATAGCAGGCAACAACATCAATTTAGACATCGGCTAAAGGCCTCCAGATCATAAAACCTGAACGTACAATTTCAAGCACCGACCTATCGGATCGCAGTCCGCTGTACCCGCACCAACGCAGGGAGATCATCCATCGGATGATCAAACGATGGCTTAGGCTAGGTGGAAAACTGGGGGTTCCCACTTAAGGGCAGGATGTAGCGGTGCAACACACTGATCAACGCCAGTATAGTCTTTGGGGTGGCCAACTTGAGCGACTGTTCGCACAGTCTAGAAACAAGCAGATGACCCCTGGATAGAAAGTAGATCAGAATGATGAGTCCCTGCCATGCGCTCACCCGTTAACCTGTCTGAAAGATGTTCTGCACCATCGGTTTTTGCACCTTAGCGGCCTCCCAATCGAGGGCTTCGACTTCACCCGGTGTCAACGACCAGCCCAGTGCCCCCATATTTTGCTGGGCCTGGGCTACCGTCTTAGCGCCAGGAATCGGGAGGGTTCCCTTACAGATGCACCAGTTTAGGGCCACCTGGGCCATCGTCTTCTGACGCACCTCCGCAATTTCGCCCAGACAGGCCAACAGCGATCGCGCACCGGGCAATACCTGACGACAGACAAAGCCGCGCAGTCCCTTCGGATAAACGCCACCCGCCGTAAACTTACCCGTTAGCAGTCCCAGGGCCAGAGGGCTATAGGCAATCAGCTGAATGCCCAACTCATCACACAGATCTTTGAGGCCCAGCTCCGTCACTGGGTAGGTAGACAGTAGCGAATACTGCACCTGAAGCGACACAATCGGCACGTTCCGCTCCGCAAACAAGCGATGAACCGTCTGCAAACGCTGGGGGCCATAGTTTGAAAGCCCCACTCCCCGGACTTTGCCCTGTTCATAGAGGTCGGCTAAGCCATTGAGCAATGAAATTTCTTGCCAGGGGGCGTAGTTTGCCGTAGACCAGTGCATCTGCACCAGATCAATCGGACGGCCTAGTCGCTGCGCGGAGGCGGTGCCAGCAGCGACCATTGACTGCCGGGTCAAGCGCCAGGGGTAAGGCGCAAGCTTGGTGGCAATACAGAGCTGGTCAGCATTAGAACCGCGATAGGCTTTGGCAAACTGCCCCAGGAGTTCTTCACTTCGGCCTTTCAGGCGACCTGTGCCATAAGAATCGCCGCTATCAAAGAGCGTGACGCCACTGTTCAGACAGGTTTCAAAGACCTGGCGCAGAGCCTCATCCATAGCAGGGGTATAGTTCCAGAGCAGGCGATTGCCCCAGGCCCAGGTACCACAGCCCAAGGCAGGAAGGTGCAAAGCAGGCAGCGCTGTCATGGTGATGTCTCAGAAGGTCGAGAGTATAGGGCGATAGTACAGGGCGATCGCCTCGCTATTGTATCGAGCTTTGGGGAGGCTACTGACTTGAAATTAAGACGGGCTTCGGTTGTTCTGGCTGCTGATTACCTGACACCAGTACCTTAAAGCCTTACCCTACTTAGGATGAGCGAACCTCCATTTTCAGCATTTTGCCCTGCGTTGGGGTTGGGGATAAAGCATCACTTACACTGTTTAATGACAAGTATCACCACAAAGTAACCTACCTTTTGGCAAATGTTTGTGCACTCTTTTTTGACTTTGTAGCAAGACAGAAAATTTGGAGAACCTCAATGAATTTTTTCATTGTGAAGCTGCTTCCTCTTCTAGCTCCAGAAAGTTATAGCCAAGTTGATATCGACTTCATCACTCCCCACGTCCTCAAACTTGTCTATACCAGTTGGGACATGCAGCCCTTCGCCCAAGACCTGGGGTATGACGGCGATCCATTCTCCTGGAATCCAGATCGCCGCGCGCCTTCGTGCCGAACTCGATGCCTACTACGCCCACCTCTATGGTCTCACCCGCGACGAGTTGCGCCATACCCTAGATCCTGCTGACCTTTATAGTGAACACTTCCCCAGCGAGACATTTCGAGTCCTCAAGAAGAATGAAATCAATCAATATGGCGAATACCGGATCCAGCGATTGGTATTAGAGCTATGCCTTACCCACAAGTCGTGGAAGCCTTTTCATAGTGGGCTTTCAATCA
>CAZXWR010000289.1:0-5303 GCA_964644325.1 uncultured bacterium | reverse complement strand
TGCCAACCACCTTTGCCGATATTGGATGCGGTACAGGCATTCTGGCGATCGCCGCCCTCAAATTTGGAGCCACCCAAGCCTATGCCGCAGACATCGACCCCCTAGCCGTTTCAGCAGCTCAAGATTGTCGAACCCTCAACAACATCAACCCGCAGCAGCTCAAGATCATGGAGGGGAGTCTGGATACACTCCAGAAACAGATCGATGAGCCTGTCCATGGGTTTTGCTGTAATATCCTCGCCCGAGTGATTGTGACGCTCATCCCGGAGCTGGCAGCGGTCATTCAGCCTCAGGGTTGGGGGTTACTCAGCGGCATCCTGAATACCCAGACCCCCACGGTCGTGGAAGCATTAACGAAGCATGGCTGGACTTTACAACAAACCTGGCAGGAGGATGAATGGGTGTGCTTAAAGGTGACACATTCCTGAGGGCTGCTCTAACCCATCGCATCTAACCCATCGCAATATTCACGACCAAACCTGTAACCCCAGTAACCCTCAACCCTTGACATTCATGCAGCCAAAAGCCACAGCAACCAAAAGCTGAAGTAGCCTGAGAAAAATAGGAAAGGCTTAAGAAGCCTTGCGAGGCTCTTTTGAGAGTAGGGGATGATCCCCCCACGCTGTTTGCAGCCCCGTCCATCGGCACGCATGGTTCAGACAAACATAGCGACGCACAGGCACAATGTAGCTAAGCTTACGCTCTAGGGGTTTCCGACGCGTACGCTGTAGCCCTTCCTTATGGCAAACTGGACATTTTGACATGGGTTAACCACTCTCCACTTCAAAGAGATGTACGTATTAATTTAATTTATTTATTGTTTAAGGACTCAGGTTGCCATACTTTGTTCCTGGTTGTAAAGTTCCCAAGTCTGACTGTCGATCGGACAGCAGCCTATCATCTTTTTCAGGCAACTGTTTCAGCTTCCCCTTGATTTTTATCTAGCTTAATCATGTATCCCTCTGATCGCGTTCTTTTTTTTGATGCTGTCGGCACGCTCTTTGGTATTCGAGGAACCGTGGGTGAAATTTACAGTGAGTTTGCCCAGCAAGTCGGGGTCACGGTCGAACCAATTCAGCTCGATCGCGCTTTTATGGATAGCTTTAAGGCTGCTCCCCGGATTGATTTTGTACCCAATACCCCTGAAAAACAGGCCAAATTTGAATATGAATGGTGGCGTGAAATTGCCTACCGTAGCTTTGAGGCCACTGGAGCCACTGCGCTCCTGGACAATTTTGATCCTTTTTTTCGCGATCTATTTGATCATTTTGCGACAGCTGCACCCTGGTTCGTTTATCCTGAGGTGCCCGAGGTGCTTACAACTCTAGCCCAGCAAAATATTTCACTGGCAATTATCTCTAACTTTGACAGTCGCTTGTATCAAGTGTTAGAAGCTTTATCCCTAGACCAATGGTTTACGTCTGTGACCCTTTCAACCCAGGTTGGGGTCGCAAAGCCCGACCCAGATATTTTTGCGATCGCCCTTCAAAAAGCAGGCTGTAGCGCCGCTGCCGCCTGGCATGTGGGGGACAGTTGGTCAGAAGATTACCAGGGTGCCATGACCGCAGGCTTACAAGGGATTTGGCTGAACCGCACCGGGCAAGCCAAAGCGGCCCACCTGGAAATTACTGACCTAGCCCCGCTGCCCAAGCTGTTGCAGGGCTAAGGCAATGCCCACCAGAGCCGGAGGCAGCAGTACAAATAACAGGGCCACACTGGACGTTTCGGGGATAGCCAAACGGGGTCCCAGGCTTTTAATACCCACCGCGATCGCTGCGGATAACAGAAAAACTTTGCCAATCACGGTTAAGGAGTCAAGCTGCATCATCAACAGTCCTGAAGGAGGGAGCAAGGACGGGTCAGGGGTCTATCGTACAATTGATTGCGTTGGTCAGGGTCACAGCCGAGCTGGAACCTTGACCATCATCTGAATCCATGGGGTGCATCGGTCATGTCCATTTTGCTGGTCGATGATGAAGTCGAGCTGACGGTTCCTCTCTCCCGCGCCCTGCAGCGAGAGGGCTATCGCGTAGATGTGACCCACGATGGCGAAACGGCCCTCGGCTACATTCGCGATCGCCGTCAGGCGGGTCACCCTTACCATCTCCTGATTTTGGACTGGATGCTACCGAAGCAGTCGGGGCTGGAAGTTTGCCAAGGGTTACGCGCTCAGGGCGATTTGACTCCAGTGCTGTTTCTGACCGCGAAAGACACCGTAGATGAGCGGGTGAAAGGGCTAGATGCAGGCGCCGATGACTATCTTATTAAGCCCTTCGAACTCAAAGAGCTGCTGGCTCGGGTGCGCGCCCTGCTCCGGCGAGGCGAAACGCTGGCTGCCCTCACCGCAGAAGCGCCCCTGGAAGCGACCACGACTGCTCGTGTGACGGCAGAAGGCTTGGAACTTGACCTAGAGAACCAGGTCGCCTATCGCCGCGATCGCGTGATTGCCCTCTCCGAAAAAGAATGTCAGCTGTTGGCCTTTTTAATGCGTCATCCCCAGCAAATCCTCTCCCACGATGCCATTTATCAACAGGTTTGGCCCAGCGAAGAAAAACCAACAAGCAACGTGTTAGCAGCCCAGATCCGCCTATTGCGCCGGAAGCTAGAGGCCAACCAAGAGCCACCCCTCATCCATACCATCTATGGCAAGGGCTACCGCTTTGAAGCACAAAACTGAATCTAGAGAGTTCTCTGAGAAACCAGCGACGCGTGTTCAGGTGATTCTCAATCAATTTTCAGTGAGCCATCACGACGCCCTCAACTCGGGCTGTAATGATAGCAATCAAGGACGTAAAAGATTGACTCAAAGGACTTAAGCCATGAAACGCACCGCACTTTACACCCTATCTCTGGTTGTTTTATCAACCCTGGTTATTTATCCGGCGACTCGTGCCGCCCAGGGATCGAGTGCCCCAACTGACGCAGCACCCAAGACCGTGCAGATGATGGCCCAGTCCACCCTTGCCTCGGGACAATTTGTCACGGTCGAGCAAGACCACGCCACCACTGGCACCGCCCGCATTGTGACCGAAAATAACCAGCGCTACTTAGAGTTTGATGCGGCGTTTGATACAGCGCGTGGCCCTGCTGTTGAAGTGGTGCTCTACCGGAATTCGACGGTGCCCGTGAATCTGGATGAAAAAGACTACGTGACCCTGGCCCCGCTCCAAAGCTTTACTGGCGCACAGCGCTATGCGATTCCAGCGGATCTGGATTTAAGCACCTATCAATCCGTTGCCATATGGTGCCGCGAATTCAACGTGACGTTTGGCTATGCAGCGCTTGCCTAGAGGTGAAGCACAAGAACCCCACCAACTCCACACCGGGTTAAGCAGCAGCCAGCCCTCCGATGGCACACCCGGCGCAGTGGGTCAAGGCGTCACAAGTGGCGCCGCAGAAGACTGCTCAAGACGGTCGCGCATCGAGTAGACTAACGCCATGATGCCGACCGTTTCCCCATCTGCCCCTGCCATTCAATTCCAGCAGGTAACCTACCGCCAGCAGCAGCAAGACCGGGTGACGAAACTCAACTTTTCCGTCTTTCCTGGCGAAACGCTGGTGTTGCTAGGAGAAAGCGGCTGCGGCAAGACAACTACTCTAAAGCTCATCAATGGGCTGTTGCTGCCCAGTCAGGGCACGGTATCGGTGGGAGAGATTTCCACAGCCCAGTGGTCTGGCATTCAACTGCGGCGGCAAATCGGCTATGTGATTCAAGAGGTGGGCCTGTTCCCCCACTTCACCGTAGCTCGCAATATTGGCCTAGTGCCCACCCTCCTCAGCTGGCCACCGGGCCAGATTCAAGCGCGGGTTTTGGCGCTTTTAGAACAAGTGGGCTTACCCCCAGCTCAGTTCGCCCAGCGCTACCCCCACGAACTTTCTGGGGGCCAGCGGCAACGGGTTGGGATTGCCCGAGCCTTGGCCGCAGACCCAGGGATTTTATTGATGGATGAACCCTTCGGGGCGCTCGACCCAGTGACACGTCTGCATCTCCAGCGAGAGTTTCAACAGCTCCAGCAGCGGCTCCACAAGACGATTGTGCTGGTTACCCATGATGTCCAGGAAGCACTGCTGCTGGCATCGCGGATTGGGTTTATGGCATCGGGGCAGCTCAAATGCCTGCTCACGCCCCCAGAATTTTTAGCGTCTCCCCGACCTGATATTCAAGCCTTTCTCGCTGGGCTGCGCCTTGCGGCCAAACTCCAGGAGCCGCAATCATGGTGCTAATGCCCTTGGTACTGATACCGTCGAGCATGGCGCTTTCGGTTTGGCCTGAGAAAGTGCGAGCAGGCTGGGCACCGATGGCGACGCTGTTCCCTAGCCCGTTTTGGACGCAATATGGTGCGGAGGTGCTGCAGCGGACGGGGGAACACCTCGCGCTGGTAGGGCTGGCCCTGGGATGGGCGATCGCCCTTGGGGTGCCCCTCGGGATTGTACTCACCCGGCAGCCCCGACTGCGCCCCTGGGTGTTGGGGTTCGCCAATATCACCCAAACCATTCCCAGTCTGGCCCTGTTTGGACTGTTGATTCCCCTGCCTCTCCTCGGGGGCATTGGCAGCCGCACAGCTATCGTGGCCTTAATTTTGTATGCGTTGCTGCCCATCATTCAAAACACCTACATCGGCATTATGACCGTGGACAGTGCCGTTCGGGAGGCAGGACGCGGCATGGGCATGACCGACTGGCAGCTGCTCACCCAGGTAGAGCTACCCTTAGCCCTGAACGTAGTGCTCGGCGGCATTCGGGTGGCGGCTGTGATTTCCATCGGCGTTGCCACGATTGCTGCCGCCATTGGAGCAGGGGGGCTGGGGGTATTCATTTTTCGCGGCGTGGCAGTGGTTGATCATCAGCTCTTGCTAGCGGGAGCTGTGCCAGCGGCGATCATGGCTCTGGTGGTGGATACTGGGCTGGGGTGGCTCGCAAAACGATGGCAAGGAGGGCAACGGTGAAGTATTTCGGGCAATGGAGATGGACAGGTCTGACGCTGTTGACTTTGGCGATCGCCCTCGTCGGGTGTGGACAGACGCCGCAAGCAACCGTGGTGGTGGGGTCTAAGAACTTCACCGAGCAGATTATTCTCGGGGAACTGCTGGCCCAGCAAATTGAGGCGACCACCGACCTTAGAGTAGAGCGCCGTCTCAACTTGGGCGGCACGTTTGTGTGTCATGAGGGTCTCAAAGCGGGCGAACTGGATCTCTACCCGGAATACACAGGCACCGCCTACAGCGCCATCTTAAAACTGCCGCCCCTCAAGGATCCTGCTGCCGTCTACCAAAAAGTGCAGACTGTTTACCGGGAGCAGTTCA
>CAZXWR010000288.1:0-5326 GCA_964644325.1 uncultured bacterium | reverse complement strand
CAAACCCTTGGCCGTCGGACAAAGCCGAGGACTATCGCGAAGCCCAGCGCTATCTCAAAAGCCTCCAGTAACCCTGTCTCTCCTGAGATCTTGAAAAACAGTACTGGAACCCAAGGTCCTGCATGACAAGCGATTGCCAGAGGGTTGTGTTTGACAGTTGCGTTCTATGGGAAACCTCATGACTCCGTAATTTTACGATTCTCGTTTCCGATTTCACGGTTTATCTTTGAGAGACGGAACTTTGAGAGACGGAACATGCGGGGGGAGATGCAAGATGAATGCTCAGGAGTTAATTCGTTTATACAGTGCCGGGGAACGGGACTTTAGCGGCCTCGATCTTGAAGACCTAAACTTGCGCGGGGCACAGCTCGCGGGGGCAAACTTCACCAAGGCTAAATTGCGGAATGTTTCGCTGGTCGGTGCCCAGTTGCGTGGGGCCAGCTTTCAGTCTTGTTTCTTTGTGGAAACAGACTTGAGTGAAGCCATTCTAGACGGGGCAAATTTTTGCCGCGTGAACGGACAGCACACCCAGTTTCAGGGAGCTCATCTTCGAGATGTCTGTCTCAATGAAGCCTATTTGATGAAGACCAACTTTTCTGGAGCGGTGATGCAACGTGCCAATCTCCAGCGAGCTTATCTGTGGGGCAGTCTGTTTGTGCAGACCGATTTGAGCGATGCCATTTTGGACAGCGCAAATTTACAGGGGAGCAATTTTAAGGCCGCGGATTTAACCGACGCTAGCTTGCGGTACTGCTACTTGAAAGAAGCAAATTTACAAGATGCCCGCTTAATTGGCTGTAGTTTAGAGTATGTGCAGCTCAAGGGCATTAATTTGAGCGGTGCCGATCTTCGCGAAGCTGTCTTCACGGTTGCCAGTTTGCGTGGGGCAATCTTGGCGGATACAAAACTAAGTGTCGCTGCGGCTTAGCTGCCAGCATCGCCGGAACAAGGACTATCTGCTGGGTTAAGGGATCCTCAGGCCGCCAGCCTTGAGTATTGCCCCTAAGTCTAATTGCTCTTGCTGTCTGCGGTTCTCATCCCACGGAAACAGCTCGCAGAGCTGCGGCGCTAGCCCCAAGGCCCTGTCAGGGCGATCGCCTAAGTTGGTGCGTCGAAAAATCAGATCGTCTAGATGAAGAACCGACTCCTCCGCTACAATCTGCCCTAGTTCGGCCAGTAGGCTTGAGAGATCACCTGTTGGTTCCCACGCGTAGTCTACAAGCCCGCGACGCTGGTCAAAAGCAGGCGGCATAAAGCCTTGAATCGGTTGAGCTTCAGGAAAAATTTTCTGGATGGTTCGCGCGGCCACCTGCCGAGAGGTGGTTAACTTGACCCCTGAGAGACTCACCAGTCCTAGTGGCCCGCCCTGTTGACCATGATCATAGATCACGGCTTTGTCTGCGAGGTGCGTGGAGCCCTCAGTCATTGCCGGCAAGTGTCCAGCATAAATCCGAGTGATTTCCGAGGACTGAAGCTGTAAGCCCGGAATGGCATGGTTTAAATCCTGTATAAAGCCCGCAATCTGTGCCTCAGTCGGCAATGGCTGATCTCTGACAGGTTTTGTCCATGCGTTATGTACGGTGCCCACCAATAGCCTGTCTTGCCAAGGATGGAGAAAATAGGTGGTGGCTTGAACTTGTTTCGGTGAAATCGCCAAGGCCACCTCTGAAAGGGCTGCGCGATCAAACAAGATATTCCAGGCCAGCGATGGCCGGAATAGCTCTGGTACATCGCGATCGCAGGTCTGGGCAAGGGTGCGGCACCAAGGCCCGGCTGCATTCACCACCACGGGCGACTGGAAATGATGCACGGCTCCACTGCCTAGATCCTTTGCCAATACCCCCGTGACTCGGTGTTCATCTTGCAGCAGCTCCACCGCCTCGACATAGTTTAAGGCGTAATTGAATGGGGAACTTTGGTCACGACAGGCCCAGTGCAAAACCGAGAGCAGCAAGCGTTGTGAATGGGGCAGGCAAGCATCGAACCACAGCGCCCCCCCCAACAGTCCCTCCCGATCAACCCTGGGGAAATACTGCTGCACTTGTTCCACAGCCAGTAAATGTCCGTTTGGCAACCATCGATCGACAGGGACGCCCTCATTTCGCTGTCGAGAAAGCCAATCATTGAGCCGCAAAGCCAGACCTAAAACCACGGGGCGTCGCAGACCCCTGCCGTAAAGCGGCATCAGACAGGGCAATGGCTTTACCAGGTCAGGGAACGTTCGTAAAAACCACTGGCGCTCTTGCACCGATTCAAAAAAACGCGACAGGTTTAGGGTCTGTAAATAGCGAAAGCCACCATGAATAATCCGCAGGCTATTGTAGCTCGTTGCCCCGCCAAAGTCTGCCCGTTCCAGCAACAAAAAGCGCAGGCCGCGCCGCGCCGCTTCCAGGGCAAGCATCGCTCCGTAAAAGCCCCCACCAATGATGATCAGGTCATAGGGATTCTCAGCTGCCTGGGCTGGGTTCCTCAGCAAAGCCGTCATCGTGCATTATTTCCCCAGCTTGAGAATGGGGCTCATGGCAGCCATCGGCGGTACCAATCCTGAAACACAATTAAAGACCACAAGAGGTGACTATGATTAGCCGTCCCTGCCAAATGTTCCTGCTTAAATTGCGCCACTACCCCGGCATTAAAAATACCCTGCTGCGCGATCAAGTCTACTTGGAGATATTCCTCTAACAGCGGGCGGAACTGGTTTTTGAGCCAATGCTTCATCGGCATGCTGAAGCCTTCCTTGGGCCGATAAATACATTCGCGAGGCGCGTAACGAGCGGCAATACTTTTCAGTAAAATCTTTGTCTGTCCTTGATGCACCTTAAATCGCTCGGGAATTTGAAAGGCCAAGGTTACCAGGTCTGGGTCGAGAAAGGGGACTCGCGCTTCCAGTGAAACGGCCATCGACATGCGATCGAGCTTTACCAGTATATTATCGCTGAGGTAGCTTTTCACATCCACGTATAGGCCGCGATTCAAAGGCTGGCGATCGCCAGCCTTTGCAAACAAGTTCACGATATGGGCGGCGGCGGGAGCTGTCACTGCTGCCTGTGCGGTTGGGGTTAGCAGTACCTCGCGGATAGCCTCCCCGGCAAACAGCCGCCAGCGGGCATGGCTCAACATTTGCGGGTGCTCCAGTCCCTCTAGGAAGCGCTGTGCTTTGTTGATCAGCCCCTTTTTCTGGGGTTGGGGGGGCAGCGCCCTGACCCATTTCCCCAGCCACTGCTGCACCCACTTGGGGCTCTGGATGTACTGTTGGGCCTTGTTCTGGGCGAGATAGCTTTCATACCCCCCAAACAGTTCATCCCCTCCATCCCCGCTCAGGGCCACCGTCACCTGCTCACGGGCCAAGGCCGACACCAGGTAGGTGGGGAAAATCGAAAAATCCCCGATCGGATCATCCATGAAGGTCATGAGTCGATCAAAGTGCTCCATCACATCCATCTCTAGGATTTGGGTGTGGTGAGCGGTGCCCAGATGTTGGGCCACCTGATGAGACCACCGCAGTTCGTTATAGGAGGGATCTTGAAACCCAATGCTGAAGGTTTGCGCTGCACCCATGGCAGCTGTAACTAGGGTTGAGTCTACGCCTCCCGATAGAAATGCCCCCAGGGGCACGTCACTCACGAGCTGCTGACGTACCGAATGCTGCAATTGCTGATCCACCCAATCCTGCCAGTCTGTTGCGGTTAAGTCTTCTCGTTCAGGAGACTCGGGAATATCCCAGTACATCTGGTGTTGCACGGTCGATTGGCTTAAATCGACGGCTAGGAGATGTCCCGGTTCAAGCTGCCGCACCGCTTGAAACAATGTTGCAGCCCCTGGAACATATTCCCAGGCTAAAAAATCGGCAAGGGCTGTCATGTCGAGGGAGCGCTCGATGCAGCCACTGGCAATCACCGCTTTGATTTCTGATCCCCAGACCAGATATTGCGGGGTCAGGGCATAGTAAAGCGGTTTGATCCCCAGATGATCTCGCACCAGCACCAGCTTTTGCTGCGCCGTATCGTGGAGGGCGATCGCAAACATGCCGTTCAGATAGCGCGGGAAGTCCAAGCCATATTCTTCATAGGCATGGACAATTACTTCTGAATCAACGCTGGCTTTAAAGATATGTCCTTGAGCTTGGAGTTGACTGCGCAGCTCCCGAAAATTGTATATCTCGCCATTAAAAACGCACAAAATTGCACCCGTCTCATTGCGCACGGGCTGCTGTCCTCCCTCTAGGTCAAGAATCGCGAGGCGACGCATGGCTAACCCCACCCCCGCTTGCAGGGCAATCCCCTCTTCATCTGGCCCCCGATGATAGAGGGTGTCACACATGCGCTGGAGCTGCACTGGATCGGGTGCAGCTGCGTTATGGAGCGCAGCGATCCCTGCAATCCCACACATGCAGACAGTCCTCACTGATACAAAACATCGGCTAACCGCACGGGCTAGGCTCGCACCCCTGGCGATTGGAGCTGGGGCTCCAGAACACCCAGCAGTTCTAGAACCAGGCGCATTTTATCTTCATACACTTGGCGCGAGTACTTGAGGGCATAGAGCTGCTGAGCATTTTCCACCCGCCGATCGCGATCGCCCTCGGGGTCTAAGGCTGCTAGAATTCCGGCTGCCATAGCTTCGGGTTCAGGATTGACTAGGAATGCCACATCTTCATTGAGCATCTGCGTATGCGCTTCGATGCGCGTTGCGACAATGGGCACCTTGCGAGCCAGCTGCCCATAGATTTTCAGGGGAGTGTTCGTACCCACAACTCGCGGTGAAACCTGAACAGCTGCCTGGTGCTGATAATGGTTCGCCAGTTCTGGGGTGACCTGGCCGGTAAAGCAGCAGCGATCGCGAATGCCCCACTGCTGCGACAGCTGAGTATAGTGCTCAACCTGGGCCTGTGTGCCGCCAATAATCAATAAAACCAGGTCAGAATCAGATGCCAAAACATGCTGAAAGGCACGCATTAGCAAAGGTATACCCTGATAGCGTTCTAATGTGCCGGCATAGACCACCATCCGCTGGTTGGGCAGAACCACACTGGGGATAGGTGGCATCAAATGCGCGTGCTTCAACCGCACAGGATCCACCAGAGAGTTTTCAATCAGAACAATCGGTTTATTGAATCGAGTAATCTTACGCGCGTGCTGGTAAAGGCTGGGGCAAATTGTAATGGTCACCTCTGCTGTCTGCAAACAACGGCGCTCCAGAAACTGAAACCCGCCAATCAGAAGTCTGGAGTAGGTAAATTTGAAGTTCACCAGCTGTTCCGGCAAGCTGGAATGCATATCATAGAGCAGCTTAAACTTAAAAAAAGGCTTCAACAGGTAGCCAATAA
>CAZXWR010000287.1:0-5331 GCA_964644325.1 uncultured bacterium | reverse complement strand
GTTGGTCAAAAGCGCTTAGGGGTTGGACTCCGCACCGCCGCGCCTCTCCCGCCCGCCACTCACGCTAAGCGTGGAGTGCGGGGCTTCCCGCCGATTAAGCTAAAGTGAAACCATCAGCCATCATCTTGCCACTGACTCCATAGATGCAAGGGTGCCACGAATACCGCACCTGTCTGCTTCCGGTCTTCTTTAAGAATTAGCTTTAAGATCGAAGGGTTCCTGATTGTGAAGTTAGCATGGCCCGTATTGTTCTGATCGCTGGCTTCGAGTCGTTCAATATTGACCTATACCGTCAGGCCACTGAACTCGCGCGATCGCGCTGTCTTGACTTAGAGATTTGCGTGTTCAGCGATCGCGATATCGCCGCCCGTCCGGATACCGTCGCCGCCGCCCTGGAGGGGGCCGATGTCTTCTTTGCCAGCCTCTTGTTTGACTATGACCAGGTGATCTGGCTGCGCGATCGCGCCCAAACCATTCCCATCCGGCTCGTATTTGAATCGGCCCTAGAGCTGATGAGCCTAACCCAGCTCGGTAAATTTGCCATTGGCGACAAACCCAAAGGCATGCCCAAACCTGTCAAATTCATCCTCGATAAATTTGGCAGCGGTCGTGAAGAAGATAAATTGGCGGGCTACATCAGCTTCTTAAAAACCGGGCCAAAACTCCTGAAATATATTCCCGTCGGCAAAGTGCAAGACCTGCGGAACTGGCTGATTATCTACGGCTACTGGAATGCAGGCGGCCCGGAAAATGTCGCGGCCATGCTCTGGACTCTGGCCGAAAAATATCTGGGCCTCAGGGTGGGCGAGATTCCAGACCCCTTGGAAACCCCCAACATGGGTCTGCTACATCCCGACTACAGCGGCTACTTTGAATCGCCCCGCACCTACCTAGACTGGTACCACGCCACCCATGGCGACCGCCAAACTTGGCCTACGGTAGGTATCTTGCTGTACCGCAAGCATGTGATCACCCAACAGCCCTACATTCCGCAGCTGATCCAGCAGTTTGAGGCTGCTCAGCTGATTCCGGTGCCCATCTTTATCAATGGGGTGGAGGGACACGTGGCCGTGCGCGACCTGATGACAACGGCCCATGAACAAACCCAGCGACAGCAGGGCCACATCGAAACGCGATCGCTTTCTGACGCAGCGGTGCCTGTGGACGCCATTGTTTCCACGATTGGCTTTCCCTTGGTGGGCGGGCCAGCGGGGTCGATGGAAGCGGGGCGGCAGGTCGCGGTGGCCCAGCGGATCCTGACGGCCAAAAATGTGCCCTACCTGGTGGCAGCGCCATTGCTGATCCAGGATATCCACTCCTGGACGCGGCAGGGCATTGGCGGGCTGCAAAGCGTGGTGCTCTATGCCTTGCCGGAGCTGGATGGCGCGATCGATACCATTCCCCTCGGGGGGCTGGTGGGGAACGATATCTACCTGGTACCGGAACGAGTCCAGCGGCTCACCGGACGCTTGCAGCAGTGGATTAACCTGCGCCGCAAAGCCAATGCCCAGCGCAAAATCGCCATCCTGCTCTACGGCTTTCCACCGGGATATGGCGCGACGGGCACCGCCGCATTGCTGAACGTGCCGAAATCCCTGCTAAAACTGCTGCGATCGCTCCAGGCGGAGGGCTATGACGTGGGCGAGCTGCCCGCTGATGGGGAAGCCCTGATTGAACAGGTGCGGCAGGCGGATACCGCCTATGCCAACCATCCCGGCTCAGTGGCGGACTTTGAGCAGCGCCAGAGCATTGCCACGGTCAACGTGCGCCGCCTGGAAAAGTGGCTGGGCTACCTGCTCACCACCCGCATTGAAAAGCAGTGGCAAACCCTGACGGGCACGGGCATTAAAACCTTTGGGGACGAGTTTTACCTGGGGGGCGTCCAGCTGGGCAATGTCTGGATTGGCGTCCAGCCGCCCCTGGGGATTTCCGGCGACCCGATGCGGCTGATGTTTGAGCGGGATATGACCCCCCATCCCCAGTACGCTGCCTTTTATAAATGGCTGCAAAACGACTTCCAGGCCGATGCTGTGATTCATTTTGGGATGCACGGCACGGTGGAATGGTTGCCCGGTTCGCCCCTAGGCAATACGGGCTACTCCTGGTCGGATGTGCTGCTGGGGAATTTGCCTAATCTATATCTGTACGCTGCCAACAACCCCTCGGAGTCGATCTTGGCGAAGCGGCGCGGCTATGGCGTCCTGATTTCCCATAACGTGCCGCCCTACGGTCGGGCGGATCTGTACAAGGAGCTAGCAGCCCTCAAGGATCTGATTACGGAGTACCGGGAGGATCCGGTCAAAAACGAGGTGCTGCGGGAGCCGATCTGCAAAAAGATTGTGGATGCGGGCATCGCAGCGGACTGTCCCTTCCCTGAAGCGCGTCACCTGGGGATAGAATTCACCGTTGAGAATGCGCGCTTATTCAGCAAGGATGCCTTTGCTCATTATCTGGTAGATCTGTACGAGTACTTGCAGGTGTTAGAAAATCGGCTGTTTTCCTCGGGGCTGCACGTCCTGGGTGAACCCCCGACCCCAGAAGCCTTACAGAGCTACCTGAGCGCCTATTTCACAGCACCCAATGACCTACCTGAGGTAATGCTTGCGGCGATCGCCCAGGGCAGTGACACTGAAACCGCACTGCAAGCCTTCCATGCTGACCAGTATCGCCAAGACCCGACCCGACGTATTCGCGTGAATCCAGACTGGCGCGATCGCGGTGAACAGGCCATCCAGATTCGGGAGCTGCTCAGCCAAACCACCGATGAACTCACCAACTTGCTGCGGGGGCTAAACGGCGAGTATATTCCCCCCGCTCCTGGGGGTGATCTGCTGCGGGATGGGCCGGGGGTGCTGCCCACGGGCCGCAATATCCATGCCCTAGATCCCTACCGCATGCCCTCGCCAGCGGCCTATGAACGGGGCCGAGAGATTGGCAAGCAGCTGATCGCCCAACACCTCGCAGAACATGACACCCACCCAGAAACGATCGCCGTGATGCTGTGGGGGCTGGATGCCATTAAAACCAAGGGGGAATCGCTGGGCATTTTGCTGGAGCTGGTGGGGGCAGAACCCGTCAAGGAGGGCACCGGACGCATTGTGCGCTACGAGCTGAAACCCCTGGCTGACCTCGATCACCCGCGCATTGATGTCCTGGCAAACCTCTCCGGGATCTTCCGGGATAGCTTCGTGAACATCATTGAGTTGATTGATGACCTGTTCCAGCGGGCGGCAGCGGCGGATGAACCGATTGAGCAAAATTTCATCCGCAAGCATGCCCTGGAACTCCAGGCACAAGGCATCGAAAATCCATCGGCGCGGCTGTTCTCGAACCCGGCAGGTGACTTCGGCTCGTTGGTGAACGATCGCGTCACGGATGCGAACTGGGAGAATGGCGCGGAGCTGGGCAAAACCTGGGGCGATCGCAATGCCTTTAGCTATGGCCGTAGCGATAAGGGTCAGGCCCGCCCAGAAATTTTGCAGACGCTCCTGAAGAGCACGGGCCGGATCGTGCAGCAGATTGATTCGGTTGAGTATGGCCTCACGGATATTCAGGAGTACTACGCCAACACGGGAGCCTTGAAGCAGGCGGCGGAACAGCAGCAGGGCCAGAAGGTGACGGCGAGTTTTGTGGAAAGTTTCTCGAAGGATACGACGCCCCGCAAGCTGGAGGAGCTGCTGCGGATGGAGTACCGCACTAAGTTGCTGAACCCAAAGTGGGCGGATGCGATGGCGGCTCAGGGGTCGGGGGGAGCCTATGAAATCTCGCAGCGGATGACGGCGCTGATCGGCTGGGGCGGCACGACGAATTTCCAGGAGGGCTGGGTCTATGACCAGGCGGCGGAGACCTATGCGTTTGACCCGGAGATGGCGGAAAAGCTGCGTGAGGCTAACCCCGAGGCGTTCCGGAATATTGTCGGGCGCATGCTGGAGGCCCACGGTCGCGGGTTCTGGCACCCGGATGAGGAGGCGCTGCAAAAACTGCGATCGCTCTATGATGTGGCGGAGGATGTATTGGAAGGGGTTTCGGTGTAGCGGTCACTTGGCAGGGCAGATCAGGGTTGATGCGCTTCCATGTAAGCCTTCAGCAGCGCGTTAATTTGGGTTTGATAGCCTTTTCCCTGGGCTTTAAACCAGTCCAATACGTCCTTATCTAAACGCAGGGTCACTTGTTCTTTGTTCGGTTTGGGTCTGGCCCCACCTCGACGAACGACTGCCCGTGCAAATTGAGCGGGGGTCACTTCTGGGCAATCTGACAAGTCAATATCAGCATCCTGCATCGCGTCAAGACGCTGCCAGTCAGTCTGTGAGTTGTTCAAAGTAGGCTCTTTCTTCATGTTTCGTTGCCTTCCTTGCTGAAATCAGACGGATGGTTGCTTCATTTTCAGTATGGACTACGGCGATTACTCGACCCCGTAGCAAGCCGAAGGTGACAAAGCGCTGCTCACCATAGGCAAATCGATCATCTTCAATGGTCACAGTGTCGTACTCGAAAACACTGGGGATATCAATGAAGTCAAGGCCGTGTTTGCTGATATTGATACGCCGTTTTTGTTCGTCCCACTCGAACTCCATAGTTAAATTGGTAACTGTCCCTGGCATCTGACGAAGATTGGTTGTTTCAGCCATTTCAGGTCTAAAGACCGCTCAAAGTAGAAGCTGAAACCCTATTAAACTCGTTGAACACTAAGCTCAATATGAGTTCCAGGGACGGTTACTTAAATTGTAACGACAAATCGTAACTACAGAGTCACTTACATCTCACTGGCCATTTCGCTCTCCGAGATGTTTTGGAATATTGTCGAGTGCATGTTGGAGGCCGACGATCGCGGGTTCTGGTACCTGGAGGATGTGGCGCTAGAATAACTGCGCGCTCACCCTGGCGGTAGTTTCGTCCTTTTGGCTGTCCTGAAATGGGGACGTTCGAGCTGATGGCAGCGATACTCTTGCACATCTGGCTTGATAATTGGCAAATCGCTGACGAGAGCGTTGAAGATGCTGCATGGTGCGCCAGCTCTATCTTCAAAAAATCAAGGAGTAAATCGCAACGTGAAGTCTAACGGCCTGCGCGTCACCGGACGGCGATAATCTTTGTATCATAACTGATCGCGTTTGCCTCCGTTCCGTGTGCACGCGCTTGTTAGCTTATTTTTTGTCGATGACTTCAATTCGATGTTGATAATACCTAATATTCGTTTCCCTAACTACATCATCAACAAAAGAAAGATTATGTGCATTTAGCATAACTGTCAAAGGGTCAAAAGAATCTATTACCAAAAATTTTTGCCCTGCTTCAAAACATGATTTAATTGCATGTAGATAAATTTCATCA
>CAZXWR010000286.1:0-5362 GCA_964644325.1 uncultured bacterium | reverse complement strand
GGTGAGAGCCGATTGTCTTGCCCGAGCCCTGAGCCATTGTTTAAGACCACTTCTTTGGGGAAGACCCGCTGGCTGTTCACGGCAGCGGTTTCCAGAACGGTTGCCCCGCCCATGAGCTGGGCCAGCCAGTCCGCAATGGTGTTGCTGCTGTAGATGTTCATGTACCGCAAGATCTCAAAGAGCGGCAAGGACTCATGGGTGAGCAGGGGGGTGCCCACCCGATTGGGAATGCCCAGCGTCTCGACCACGGCACCTTCGATCGTGATCATGGGTTGAGGAGATCCAGCCCCCTGACCCTGCCAAATCTGGCGAATTTGATTGCCAACGGCGATCGCCTCAGGTTGAAAGTTCGCTAGGCTCAGGCCCTCAATCACCAGGTTGCCCGTCACCCGTCGAATCCCCAGCTGGTTGAGCTGCCGACCCAGGGCCACCCACTCCGGCGTTAACAGGAGCGGATCGCCCGTGAACTCAATCACCAGATCCCCCTTCAGGACGCCATCCTGCCATTCCTTGGCATCCAGCACCCCACCCGCCATGAGCTGGGTCTGGAAGCGATGATGTGGCCCCCAGGTTTTCAAGGCCGCCAAGGTGGTGCCCACCTTAGTTAAGGAGGCGGGCGTTTGCGAGCGATCGCCCCCGTGGTCAAACAAAAGCTGCTGGTCTGTTTGCAGCCAGATGGCCTGGGTGTCTGGAGGATAGCCCTGGGCCGCAAGCTGGTTCAGATAGGTGGTAAAAATGCGATCGCGATCGGGATCGCTAGGCTGCAACACTAGGGTCGGGAAAGACAGGTTTGACTGCCCCAGTGAGGGCTCAACCAACCCGGCAGGGGGTCGCCAGACCCCCAATAAGCTTGCGGTCAACCACTCAAGTAACATCTTCTGAATCCGCGTCGATCTGCGGTGAGTACAGCGAACCCTGGCCTATTCCAGCTAGAGTGGGACTATGACAATCTGCTAAAATTCTTTAGGATTCTACAACATTGACACATGGGAGCACCTTGCGCGCGAATTGCCATTGATGCAATGGGGGGCGATCATGCCCCGGATGAAGTCGTAGCCGGAGCACTGAGAGCACGAGAAGAACTGGGGGTTGAAGTTCTACTGGTGGGCGATCCTGAGCAGGTGGCAGCTTCCCTGAACAAGCATTCTAACTCCACGTCGGGCCTCGAAATTGTTCCCGCCGAGGGGGTAATCGATATGCACGAAGAGCCCCTCAGCGCCCTGCGGCGTAAGCCCAAGGCTTCCATTAACGTCTCGATGAACTTGGTTAAACAGGGCAAAGCCGATGCGGTGGTGTCCGCCGGGCATTCTGGGGCGGCCATGGCGGCCGCGCTGCTGCGGCTCGGTCGGATTCGCGGGGTTGATCGCCCTGCCATTGGGGCTGTTTTGCCGACGATGGCATCCAAGCCCGTCCTCGTCCTGGATGTGGGGGCTAACGTAGACTGCCGTCCGAAATTCATCGACCAGTTTGCGACGATGGGCAGTATTTATAGCCGTTTCGTGTTGGGCACCGAAGCGCCCCAGGTCGGCCTCCTCAACATCGGGGAAGAAGAGTCGAAGGGCAATGAGCAGGCCCTCAAAGCCTATGAGCTGCTCAAGCAGAACGCCCACATCAACTTTATCGGTAATGCTGAAGGTCGGGATGTGCTGTCGGGGGACTTTGATGTGATTGTCTGCGATGGCTTTGCGGGCAATACGCTGCTGAAATTTGCGGAGGCCATTGGCGAGTTTATTATTCAGATTCTGCGCGAAGAGTTGCCCCGAGGCGTGCGGGGTCAGGTGGGAACGGCTCTGCTCAAGCCGAACCTGAAACGCATCAAGCAGCGCATTGACCATGCGGAACATGGTGGGGCACTGCTTTTAGGGGTGGATGGCATCTGTATCATCAGTCATGGCAGCTCTCAGGCTCCGTCCATCTTTAATGCGATTCGCATGGCTTCAGAGGCTGTAGAGCACCAGGTTTCTGACCAGATTCGCTCTTGCTATCAACAGGTGCTCGCAACTACTTCGGATGGAGATTGAGCAACGTGCAGCAGTGGGGAGCCGGAATGGCGATGACGGGGTGTGGGTCAGCCGCACCGCAGCTATCGCTCGATAATGATGGGCTGAGTGCCGTTGTCGAAACCTCTGATGAATGGATCGCATCCCGCACGGGGATTCGTCGTCGCCGCTTGGCTGCACCGGGTGAGTCGCTGGTGACCTTTGCGAGCATCGCAGCCCAGCAGGCGATCGCCATGGCGGGGTTAGACCCGGTGGATATCGACTTGATCTTGCTGGCCACCTCCACCCCCGAAGATCTGTTTGGCACGGCCTGTCAAATCCAGGCGCAGATCGGGGCCACGCGGGCGGTGGCGTTTGATCTGACCGCTGCTTGTTCTGGGTTTGTGTTTGGCCTGGTAACGGCCACCCAGTTTCTCCGCACCGGGGTGTACCGCAATGTGGTGCTGATTGGGGCCGATATGCTGTCGCGCTGGGTGGACTGGGGCGATCGCCGTACCTGCGTTTTGTTTGGAGATGGGGCTGGAGCGGTGGTCCTGCAAGCGAGTGAGCGCGATCGCCTGTTGGGGTTCGCCCTCCAGAGTGACGGCAGCCAGAATAGCTATCTCAACCTGGCCTATCAGCCCCAGCCCAGTGCGCTGACCCCAGAGATTGCAGTGGGTCAGGGAACCTTTGCCCCCATTACCATGAACGGTCAGGAAGTCTATCGATTTGCCGTGCGCCGGGTGCCGGAAATTATTGAGAAAGCCCTGTTCCAGGCCGGATTGCAGCCCGCAGACATTGACTGGCTCTTGCTACACCAGGCCAACCAACGCATCTTAGATGCCGTTGCAAAGCGACTCAGCATTCCAGCGGAACGGGTCATTAGCAACCTGGCAGACTACGGCAATACCTCGGCAGCGTCTATCCCCCTCGCCCTTGACCCAGAGGTGCGCCAGGGCCGGATTAAAACAGGAGATATTGTGGCAGCCGCCGGATTTGGGGCTGGGCTAAGCTGGGGGGCCGCTATTTTTGAATGGGGTCTTTAGGACAGAATCTCCAGCCATAGAGTCGTTGGGAATCGTTGGGAACTGTTGGGCCGACAAGACGAACCTGTTGAGGGGCTATCTTGGAACGGTGGTGGATGAGCCAGATCCTGGAGGGCTGGGAATGGCAACTGCGATCGCACTGCCGCTGATCCAAATTCGCCTTTCCCCAGACAGTCGGATACCGGTGGCGGGTTTAGGTTAACGATTCTCACAGTATGCTAAGAGTGAGCTATGTTCTGGGCGTATGAAAAGGCGCAACGGTCAATTTAACCCTAAACGTAAAATGCTTAAGGTTGAAGAGTGCGATTTCCAGGGCCTTGCGGAACTTGCATCTCAGGCCAAGTATGGTGGAAATCCAGAGCATAAGAGGAATCCAGGTGATTTCGGCTTGACACCACCTAGTGGGCCTAGACCCGGTAAATCTCTCTGTGACTCCGTTCAGGTTTTTACCAAGCAGGAAGCTCTGAAATTGCTAAGGGAAGGCATTGCAAACGGACTAGTCAGCGCTCGTTTTGAAGGACAGTGGCCCAAGAATGTTTGGTCAGTCATGGAGGATGGAGCGCCGCTAGAAGCACAGCTTGAGTCAGCCGAGCAGGGAGCATACCATGGCTATCCCATGCAAACTGAGGATCCATTTTGTGAAGAGGTGATTCAGCAATGGAGTATTCGGAGTGAACTCGCTGAGTCTTAACTTTGACTGGCTTACAACCGGGAATGATTCGCCCGAGATCCGACAGACGATGGGACTGTTTGGGCTGAAGGCGGGAGATATCAGCCTTACGAGAAATGAGGATACTTGGTCTCAAACACTCCGCGACAGTGTTCTTGTTTCCGCTTATCCGCTTGCTGCATGGATGGTGTCCTCCTGGTGGCGGTTACTTTACGAGCCGCTTCCGCCAACAGGAACCAAACCTTCAGTCAATTGGAGGATGGCTCATGAGCTGCCAACAGCGAATCAAGGATTTATTTGGCCAAGAGTGATACTAGCTTCAGACACTGAGTTAATGCAGATTTGGTGCATAGCATCCAACGCTGGTGAACAACAATCGATTAGGTATATCAATAGTCTGGATCGACCCTTCCCAATAGATTTACCCGAATTTGAGCAAACGGTCAAAGCTTTTATTGAATCTGTCTTATCTCGTCTTGACGCAACAGGAGTCACTGGCACTCCACTGGCTAACCTTTGGCAAGAAGTCCAGGAAGAGCTTGCTGAACCTTATGCAAGTCAGTATCGCCGTCGTGAAGCAGAGTTAGGCTTTGATCCCGATGAGTGTCCTGAGGATCTTGTGAAAGATGCCCTGAAACTTGCTGAACAGATAGGGGACAAAACATTTTCAGAGGTGGCTCCTGCTTATAGCAAAGACATACTAGAAGCAAGACCACTTAGCGCAAAGATTAATGAGTTAATCCAAGAATCAGGATTTGATGGGAAACCTGAAGTCCCTATTGATCACTCTGCTTCACAAGAATTTTTAAAAGCACCTTGGCAAAAGGCAAACGAAGTAGCTTCTCGTTTACGTGATGTAATTGATATTGAAGAAAAGCCGATTACTGATGATCAACTCTATAACTTGCTTGGCCTCCAAAAATCTGAATATGAAGCGTTTGATCCTCCACATCAGCGACGTATTTCGATTGCAGTTCCATCAGGGCAAGCCAGATTTAAGTTTCACACTAGAAAAAGACACCCAATCGCAAAAAGATTTGAGCTAGCTAGGTTCATTGGTGATTACTTACTCTATGGAAATGATGGAGGAGCATGGCTTGCGAACACAGATCTAAGAACATCTAGGCAAAAATATCAACGTGCTTTTGCAGCAGAATTTCTTTGCCCTCTTAGCAGCTTGCAGGCTTATTTAGCCAATGATTATTCAGAGTCGGCTCTGGAAGAGGCTGCGGAACACTTTCAGGTCAGCTCACAGACTGTTGAGTCAATACTTACAAACAATGGGTTAGTTTCTTCTTCTCAGTCGGGTAGTTATCTAGAGGCTAGTCTTCCCTACTAGTTCATTAAGTGCAGCGAGTAAAGCACTTTAGCTACTAGAAATTTGCTCTAACACTGCTGCGGACGTTACAGGGAGAGCCTCCCACTTTGGCCTAATTTTTTCTCAAGAAACTAACATGCACCCTTTGAGATACTTGAAGCCTTGGCCAGTCGCACCCATTAGAAGTAATGACCTTACCAGACGCCTAAGCCGCTGAGCTGATATCGATCCAGTGCCTGTCACAGCTTGCGATCGAGGGTGCGGTACTGAATGGCTTCCGCCAGATGGGTGGCCGTAATTTCCGGGGCTGAGTCTAAATCGGCAATGGTGCGCGACACTTTCAAGATCC
>CAZXWR010000285.1:0-5394 GCA_964644325.1 uncultured bacterium | reverse complement strand
TCAGAGAACCTTTCTTGCATATCTGGTGTCCTAACTGAGTTTCCAAATATCCTCTTAAGTCACAGTAGAGTAGTACCTATCATGCATTTCTGTTACGATGACAATCACTTCCATTTATTTAGCTATTTTAGATATTTTTCTGGCAAAAATTGAGCCGAGAATTATTACGAGTCGAATTGGCCTTACCAAGTAATATAGAAACTGAAGCACTGAAGGTAGTGGAAGAAATTTCCAGTCCTTTTCATTCGGTAGCATTGAGAAAAAACAAATTTTTATTTTATCTTGAATACAATCTCTAGCGCCAAGATGCACAAAAGGGAAAAAAGACATTTTAAATGCCTCGAAAAAGTTGTCAGGCTCATCTAATAGCCATTTCATTATTGTTTTACTAAGTGATATCGCGTTCGAATCATCAATAATTTTTTGAAAAATAAAATCAGGCAATTCCAATCCCAGGAGACGGCTTGACAGAATTGAGTTTATATAAAAAATGCGCTTAACACGTAGACTTTCTGATTTTTCTAAAACCTTTTCCCATTTCAAGTCAGGATGAGTACGAACAAATTCTGCCACATCACAAATCCGCTTTAAAGATCTCCAGTGATCCTTATAGGACTCGAGGCAAAGAATTAAGAGCATATCTTCATCTGACGGACTAATAATTTCAGTGCTGTAAAACGGAATTTTCTTACATTGATCCCATAACTTTTCCACCTGAAAAGGCACAGAAAATCGACTATCTAGACAACTCCACTGGAGTTCTACAGTGACTTGATTATGTTTACATAAAAATGCATACTCATGCTTTCGTTCAAGATAGATATCCTCCTGGAGAGGATTAAGTTTAATGTCAGGGTAGATCAACTTATATCCCTGTCTAATAAGTAGATCCCTGGCTTCTAAGATATCTTGCTTGCGCACTAGAATATCTATATCGCTACTCTTTCTAAATGCAATATTTTTATAGGCAGAAATTGCCAGTACGGTGCCTTTAAATGGAATAGATTCTATATTATTACTAATCAGAATTTTTGAGATTTTCAGTAGCTCGCCAGACAACGTTAAGTTGTGCACTGCATTAGCACAGAATAGATCATGGAGTTTCTCAGATGCTACTTCAGGAAAAGATTTTGGGAATTCACTCAAGCTGTGGAATAAAAGTTGAGCTACTCCATGTTTTACGGCTATATAGATAAGATAATCCCAGTCAATATTGCCACATTGAAGTAGTAGTTTGATTCGCTCGTGAGTCTTTAAATCTATATTTGCTCTAGCACAGTAAAGCAATAGCTCATTCTCAGGACGCATACAAAGTTCTGAAAGCAGAAAAGATTGATTTTCATTATTCATCTCATCCCCTATGTAGTTTTCACTACCCGATTTTAAGCGAGCGTTTGGATTCTACTTTTGACAACAACCTCTCCATGTAGCAATCTAAGGTTACTTATGAGAAGCACTTAAGCCAAAACTCTTGTGCAGAGAGAGTTTTGGCTTAAGTGCTTCTCATAATTTAGCGCGAGTTTCTACAGCGTCGTTTAATCTGGTCTAAATACTCCTCTGGCATAGTACCCTGATTGAGTGACAAAACCTGCAGATGGCTGCTGAAACCCCCTCACCCAAGCTCTCTCCCCTTGGGAGAGAGAACAAGAAGGAAGTGGCTTCCCTCTCCTAGAGGGCGAGGGGTTGGGGGTGAGGGGCATAAACTTTTGTTGGTCAACCAGGGCAATTGCTTAGGCTCTCCATTTTCAACCCTAATCGTCCCGTGAGAATTGTCCAGAGTTGAAGCTGAAAAAATATTTGTCCTCTTGCCGCAAATTTCTGCTCTGTTATATGTGGCTGCGGGGAATGAGCTTGGCAACTAAGGGCAACGACTGGTACCAATTCACACAGGCTTGCTGGTGCAGGGTGAGGGGTTGTATGACCTCTTGTTTTCTGACGAAGGGCGTGCGATGGCAGAAAAAGGGGTGCCACGGACGACAGCTGAAGTAATGGAAAAATAAGGCTTGGCGATCGCAGTGGGTTGGGGGCTTTCCACGATGAAAAAAGCGAGCCGTATCCACAAAGATAACCGTCCCTTTTGGCCCCGTACAGCTCACGCGTTCAGCTAGCTCAGCTGCCGTAAACCACTGCTGCATCTGGCGCTCTGTGATATCTGCATACCGAGACGGCACCGTTTGACCCAGCCACTCGTTCAAGTGTGGGGGCATGCACTCAAAAGGGCCACCTGTCTCATCAACATCATTGAGATACACACAAACTTTGACCATTCGCCGATCTTCGCGATCGCAATGCCAAGCTCTGGCCTCCCGTTCTATGCCATTGGCCATACTCAGCAAGCCTGAAACCCCATCATAGGCAACCGCCAGCCCCAGATAGCTCTCCACAATTTTCAGGAAGCGATCCCCCAAACCCCATTCAAAGAGCAGGGGATAACCTTTGAAATCCTCTGCTGAAGCCAGAATTTGATAGGCATCCGGGTCGCTTGAGCGCTGCTGTTGCAATCGTTCCCCCAGTTGTAATGCCGTCTCCAGAAACTCAGCCGTTCTGGGAATTTGGAGGGTTTCCAGAGACGTGACGCAGATTCCATCGTGGTCTAGTTGCTCCACAATGGCCGTTTCCACGGCGTCTAAGATGGGCAAGTTCGGGCGATGTGCCTCGCAAGCCTGACGGTAGCGCGGGGCCAAAATTCGTGCCTCTACCCAACTGAGTTGGCAGCACTGGTGAGCCAGTTGGGCAGGCAGCGAAGCGAAGACGACCCGCCAATAGTGAACTTTTCGGCCCAGTTTACGGCCCAGACCTGTGATTGGCTGACCAAGACGGCCCTCCGCATGCAAAACCTTTGCACCCCGCAGGAGCGCTTTAGGCGATAGGGTGAGGCGTTCCACTCAAGCGCGATCTTTGGATAGGTAAGCCTCTGTTCTATACATTCCCAGAAAATTCGGCAACTGTACTCATTGCCATCAATACCACTGCCATCAATACAGATAACCCTTGCTGCCAACTCTAGGATGCGGGATGGAAGTAGTCGTAAATATCCTGGGCCAGTCTCGGCCCAATGGTCGGCACCGAGGTGAGCTGTTCTGGGGTCGCTTCACGGATATAGTCAATGGAACGAAAGGTCGCCAGCAGCTGTTTCTGGCGATGATGTCCCAGTCCCGGAATCTCATCTAGACGCGATCGCCGCATGCGTTCGGTGCGTTTTTGGCGATGGAAACTCACGGCAAAGCGGTGGGCTTCATCCCGCAGACGGCGCAGCAACTGAACCGCAGGCTGTTCCGATTCCGTGTCTAGCGGCAGCGACTCACCGGGTAAAAAGACTTCTTCCCGTTGCTTTGCCAAGCTAATCACCTTCAGGTCTTCGAGCAGACCCATCTCCGTCAACACCGACACCACCGCCGACAGCTGCCCCTTACCGCCGTCAATCATCACCACATCAGGCCAGTCTTCAGCGCCAATGCGCGGCTGATCGGGGTGCCGCGCATAGTCTCGAAACCGACGCTGAATCACCTCAGCCAAGCTGGCAAAGTCATCCGAGTGACCTGCCTTGACCTCAGGGTTGCGAATTTTATAGCGGCGATAGTGCTGTTTGGCAGGCATGCCCTCCACAAACACCACCCTGGAGGCCACCGCATCCGACCCCTGAATGTGGGAGATATCGTATCCCTCAATGCGGCGGGGCAGATCGGGTAAATCCAGCAAGGCTGCAAGGTCTTCCAGCGCCAGTAAATTGCGATCGCGGCTTTTTTGGGCGCGATTCAGCTCATGCTGAGCATTGCGCTCCACCAGCTCGATCAGTTCTGCCTTCCCCTGGCGCTGCGGACAAAAAATTGAAACCTTGCGCCCCTTGCGATCGCTCAGGTAATCCGCCAGCATTTCAGTCTCAGGCAGGGGAGTCTGCACCAAAATCTCAGCGGGCACCTCCACCGGATCCGCCATCGCGTAATGTTCCTCCAGCACCCGCTGCAAAATCTGGCCCGTATCGCCCGACTGCGCATCCGCCACAAACCCCAGTCGGCCCACCAGTCGGCCTGCCCGGATTTGAAACAGCTGCACACAGGCATACTCCCCATCACTGGCGAGGGCGATCGCATCCCGCGAAACGGTATCGTCCGGTAGGGCTACCTTTTGGTCAGCCCCCAAGGTTTTCAGCCCTGCAATTTGATCCCGCAGGCGAGCGGCTGTCTCAAAATTGAGCGCTGCCGCCGCCTGCTCCATTTGGGCCGTAAGGGCCTTAATCAGTTCTTCCGTGCGCCCCTGAAAGATCATGGCCACCTTCAGCATGATCTTGTGGTAATCGTCCCGCGAAATGAGCTGCTGACAGACCCCCGGACAGCGGCCAATGTCGTAATTGAGACAGGGGCGATCTTTAAATAGAGGCTTCGGGCGCTGCCGCAGTGGGAACAATCGCTTCACCAAGCGCAGCGTTTGGCGCAGCACAAAGGTATCGACATAGGGGCCATAGTAGCGATCTTGCTGCCGACCGATGCGCCGCTTGCGGGTGATAAAAATGCGCGGGTAATCATCCGACCAAGTGATACAGACGTAGGGATACTTCTTGTCATCTTTGAGCAGCACATTAAAATGAGGCTGATGCTGTTTGATCAGATTCGCCTCCAGGGCCAGCGCCTCTGCCTCGGTATCGGTCACAATAAATTCGATATCCGCAACCTGCCGAACCATCAGCTCAATGCGAGGGCTATGATCCTTGAGGTTGCGAAAGTAAGAGCGCACCCGTGCCCGCAGCTGCTTCGATTTGCCGATGTACAAGATTTGGTCGCTGCCATCCCGCATAAAGTAAACCCCCGGCTCCATGGGGATTTCTTGCAGGCGATCGCGCAATCGTGCCGCATCCTTTAATAACGTGTTTCCCTTTACCGCTTCTGTCACCCGTTTTAGTCCTGGGCATACTAAACAAAAATGGCCCTTTCCGCATTGTAAAAGGTCTCTGAACCTGCCCCCTATGCCAGCAATCTACGGGTGTCGGCGCACAGGTTAGCTCCACAGTTCGGAAATCGTTGCAGGTCACCCTTCCTTCGGGGACGGTCAGTTGAATTCAACATGCTGTTAAAAACACTTCTGCACATCGCCCTTGCCCCCGTCGCCGAACCCGAAACAACCCATTGGCGGCGGATATTACAGGCCCATAGCCCAGATCAATGGCAGCAAACCCTGGTTGACCTGAACCTGCATCGCCTCTCTCCGATTGTGTTTGCGGGACTGAAACGACAGCAGCTCATCGCTCACGTCCCAAAGCCGATCGTGAATCAGCTGATGACGGCTTATCTGTACAGCATCCAACGCAATAGCCAAATTTTGGAGATGGTGGCCTGGGTGCTGGAGAAAATGTATGACGCCCATCTCCAGCCCGTGGTCTGGAAAGGTATTTTTCTAGTC
>CAZXWR010000284.1:0-5403 GCA_964644325.1 uncultured bacterium | reverse complement strand
GCCACCGTGCCCTGCTGCACCAGCTTGTCTCGGTCTAGCCCCAGACCCGCTTTCACCAAGATGATCATCACGGCGATCGCCCTGAGATCGTCCGCAACGGCCAAAATGCTCGTATCCAGAAGCTGACTTCCCTGGGGGCCGAGGAACAGTCCCGCCAGAATCATCCCCACCAGGGGTGGCCCCTGCAACCGCCGCACCAATTGGCCCGCAAAGTAGCCCAGCAAAACGATCCAGAGCAGACTTTCTAGCACAATCCAACCTCACTTGCCCTCCTCCTCCAAAACCGCTGCGCTGAAAGCATTGAGGGCGATCGCCTGTTTTTCACTGTATGTATCAACGGCCTTTCTAACTGATTGAAAAACCAAGGTTCTCCGCAGGGGACATCCAAACAACTGGTTAAAGAACCTACTTCAAGGAACCAAAGCTACAAGAATCATACAGGCGCCCACCTTAAAGAAAAACGGATTTGCGTTTCACCTCAAAACCCTAAGCCAAAATATCCGCCGCACCACCATACTCACTTGAGCCTTTTAAGACCTGATCTAAAAGCCAACTATCCAGCGGCAAGAAGTGGGGAAAGCGCCAAACTGACAAATATAACTTTTTGTGGCTGTATTCTTGCTTTTTGTGATCTTCAAAATATTGTTTTCGCGCAGGATATTTACTTAACTTAGACGCCAGTTTTACAAAAGATCTGGCTCATACCCAGTGAACACCCTTACCAGGCGTTAGCCCCATACAGCATATTTCAGACCTGCAAGAGTCTTCTCACTTAAATCTAAGTCATCCAATCATGAGCATGTAATGACTTCATTCTTTTGTTCCTACAGACTCTGCTGCACTTTTCAGACTACAACTCTCAATAGACTTGTTGGGACTAAATAGTTCTTAGTGTATTGCCAGTCGAAATTTTCATGGCTAAGATGGATTGGCAGAAACCTCATATAAAAAACTGATTAAACTGTATGTACAAAAATATATAAACATATAAGTTAAGGCAGGATCGTTATGGAAATATTCCTGTTTTGACATTGAGAACGCATGATTAATTATTGTCGCTGTCGGCCTTTTGGGGCCTGGCAGCTAACTCTCTTATGTAGAGAAACAGTGTATTCCACTATAGATCTAGGTTCGGAGTTTAATTTCTCGTGGGCCATAACATCATATTCGCGTCAAACCCTCTCAAGAGAATAAAGTAGGGATATCGCAATCCCCAATCCCAAAGGGATTCAAGGAGAATTACGCCTCATGACTCCTAACCTACATGCGTTCTATATCCCAAAAACTTTATGTGCAGGTCTGAGTTAGTATCTCGATTTATTCGCCACTGTCCAGGGAATAACTGAATGATTCTTAAAGCCTTGGTGGGTGAGCATCTCAAGATCGAGATAATTATGATCTAACGGGTGAAGCAAAAATAAAGGCACAAATGCTTTGACTGCTATAGCTGTTTTTATCTGAGATATATCTCCCTTTTTTTATGACAAAAACTAAGCCTGATATTTCGATCATAATTCCTGTTTTTAATGGTGGGAAAGCTTTCCAGGCATGTTTGCAAAGTCTTGAAGTATCTTTGCATCAGTGGCCAAGTCTAGCGGCCCAGGTAATTGTCGTTGATGATGGATGTACAGATGGCTCGGCAAGGCTAGCGAAGGATTTTGGTAACTGTCCCTGGCATCTGACGAAGATTGGTTGTTTCAGCCATTTCAGGTCTAAAGACCGCTCAAAGTAGAAGCTGAAACCCTATTAAACTCGTTGAACACTAAGCTCAATATGAGTTCCAGGGACGGTTACGGATTTTGGAGCTTTAGTCATCACTCAGGCTAGTTCTAAAGGGCCAGCGCAGGCTAGGAATTTAGGTGCATGCCAAGCTCAGGCAGATATTCTATTTTTTATAGACGCAGATGTATCTGTCTCATTGGACACTCTGCTCAACGTCCTAGATTTGTTTAATACAGATCCTGATTTGACTGCGATCATCGGGTCTTATGATGATTCTCCGGGTGACTCTAATTTCTTATCTCAATATCGGAATCTATTTCATCACTATACGCATCAGACATCTCGAGAGCTAGCTTCAACATTTTGGGGAGCATGTGGTGCCATTCGTAAGGAAGCTTTTTGGGAAGTCGGCGGCTTTGACCCCAGATATACAAAGCCATCCATAGAAGATATTGAACTTGGCTATCGATTAAGCGACCGGGGCTATTCAATCCGTTTAAATAAGTCTTTATTTATTAAACATCTTAAGCGATGGGATGGACATTCATTGTTGAAAGCCGACCTTTTCTATCGGGCGGTGCCCTGGACTGAGTTGATACTAAGCCGAAAACAAATGAACAACGACTTGAACCTGCAATACTCAACACGATTGAGCATTATCTGCCTTTTCGGTATGATTCTCAGCTTGGTTTTGGGTTTTTGGTGGATACACGCCGTAATGATTGCAGCTTTTCAAGCAATCTTAATTATGTTCATCAATTGGAAAGTATATCAATTTTTTTATCAAAAGCGTGGCACTTTATTTATGATCAGGTCTATACCTTTTCACTGGCTATACCTAGCTTGCTGTGGTTTAGGATTCAGTCTTGGCTTTATTCAGTTTCATCGGAAAGCTTTACTATAAGTCTGCTCTCATAGTCCTATGGCATAATTAATAAATCATCTTTTTCTACGGTTAAAGCTGTAAAAATTAGTGAACAAAAATCATTGCGACGTTTTAATTATTGGTGCTGGTCCTGCTGGCTTAACTGCTGCCTATGAGATCAACAAGCGACACCGAAAAACAATTGTTATTGAGAAAGATTCCAGAGTCGGTGGTATTTCTCGTACTGAGATATACAAGGGATATCGATTTGATATTGGTGGACATAGATTTTACACTAAGGTCGCTGAAGTACAGGATCTATGGCATGAGATTTTAGAAAAAGATCTCATTAAAGTCTCAAGATTATCAAGAATTTACTACCAAAATAAATTTTATAATTATCCAATTTCTATTTTCCAGGCTCTGTCTAACCTTGGTTTAAGAGAAAGCATATTAATTTTGTCTAGCTACCTAAAGGCTAAGCTTAAACGCACTGTTGACGTACAGTTTAAAGCTGAAACATTTGAGGACTGGGCTAGAGATTGTTTCGGAGATAGGCTGTATCGAGTTTTTTTCAAAACCTACACTGAAAAAGTATGGGGAATCCCTTGCAGCCAAATTCGCGCAGATTGGGCTGCACAACGTATTCAGCATATGTCATTAAAGCGTGCGCTCTTAAATACAGTGCGTAGCAGTCAAAAAGCAAAAAGCTTAATTAAAGAATTTGAATACCCGCGGTTAGGGCCAGGGATGATGTGGGAGCGTTGTCAGGAGCTGATTGAGAATCAAAGCTCTCCAGTTTATCTAAATACCCAAATAACTCGGGTTGAGCGAAAAGGTAACCGAATCACGGGAGTTATTGCTAGAAAAGATGATTCAGAGATGCGCTTCTGCGCTGACTTTTTTATTAACACAATGCCAATTTCCGCCCTAATTCAACGATTGGATCCTTTGCCACCGGAGACAATACTAGAGGCTGCGAGGGGCTTAAAGTATCGTGATTTTCTAATTGTTCCAATCATTATAAATCGAGCGGTATTATTTCCTGATAATTGGCTTTATATCCACAGCCCTGGATTTCAGGTTGGCCGCATCCAGAACTTCAAGAACTGGAGTATCGAAATGGTGCCTGACCCTAGCAAGACTTGTCTAGGAATGGAGTATTTCTGTAGCGAGGGGGATGCACTGTGGTCAATGTCAAATACTGATCTAATTAAATTAGCGACTCAAGAAATTGTGAAACTAAATCTGGGTGTTGTGGCAGCAGACGTAGAAGACGGAACAGTTATCCGTCAACACAAGGCTTATCCGGTCTACGATAATACTTACCGGAATAATTTAAAAATTTTACAAGATTATCTAGCGACTTTTGAAAACTTACAGACTGTAGGTCGAAATGGAATGCATCGCTATAATAACCAGGATCACTCAATGGTTACAGCGATGCTGGCTGTAAAAAATATTTTTGGGGAGCGTCACAATTTATGGGATGTGAATATGGAGCGTTCTTACCATGAAGATTTTACTGTTGACAAAAATAAAGTTATTTCTTGATTTACTCACGCAAGGCAGTGAACTATAATTTTACACCGGATTGCCTAGGCATATTTCCCATTTATGGCAGCTTTCGTGATCAACCGTACAAAATACTTATTTTTGAACTGTAACTGTCCCTGGCATCTGACGAAGATTGGTTGTTTCAGCCATTTCAGGTCTAAAGACCGCTCAAAGTAGAAGCTGAAACCCTATTAAACTCGTTGAACACTAAGCTCAATATGAGTTCCAGGGACGGTTACTTTGAACTTAACTTTAATGAAATAAGTTATTTTTATTCCAATGAATTATATGGTTTATGGCTATGGGTTCAGAATCAATTGAAGGCGCATTTTTGCCGCTTATTTCAATTATTATTCCAGCTTTTAATGCTGAAAGGTTTTTAGAGAAAACGCTTCAGTCTGTTTCTACTCAGAGCTATAGCAACATCGAGATTTTGGTTGTAGATGATGGCTCATCTGATTGTACTGCTGAAATTGTGCAAGTCTTTTCCCAGTTAGATTCTCGCGTTCGCTTTTTCCAACAGCCCAATTGCGGCGTTGCTTCAGCTCGTAACCTTGGCATTCAGAAGGCGCAGGGTGAATTCATTGCGCCTATCGATGCTGATGATTTATGGCACCCTGATGCGATCGCCAAGCTAGTGGCTCAATTTAAGAATGAACAGTCTGAGGTAGGCGTTGTTTATGCTTGGTCTCTTGATATTGATGAGCAGAATAAATTTACTGGAGGCTTCCATGCTGCCTCTATTGAAGGCAATGTTTATAAGACTTTGATTTGCCACAATTTCTTGGGGAATGCCAGTGCTACTTTGATTCGGAAAGCCTCTATCGATGCAATCGGAGGCTATGACATCCAACTTAAAGCTCAAAAGGCTCAGGGATGTGAAGATTGGGATTTATATCTTCGACTGGCTGAGCATTATGAATTTAGGGTAGTACCTGAGTTTTTAATTGGCTATCGAAAATTATCTAGCAGTATGTCTGGCGATTTTACTCAAATGGCGCGATCGCATCAACTTATGTTGCAGAGTGTCCAGAACCGCCATCCCGAAATACCCAATTATCTCTATCGCTTGTCTCGAAGTAGCTTTTATCTGTACTTTGCACATCAGTGCAGTGCTCAAGGACAGGCTCTTACAACCTTCAATTGGCTATGGCAATCAGTTAAGTCCGATCCTATTTCCTCGTTGGGGCGTTTAGGACTTTATTGGTTGCTTGTCAAAAATTTAATCAGACTAGTCCTAGATATTAAGACATTGCCTA
>CAZXWR010000283.1:0-5404 GCA_964644325.1 uncultured bacterium | reverse complement strand
TTGGTTCTAGCAGCCAGCGCAAGAGTATTGCCGTACTGTCTACCCCCATCCCAAAATTCAGGATGTGGATCATTGTTCATATCTCGTAAATTACTCAGCTTTGGCTGGGCGGCATTTCAGTAGTTTTGCTTCAGTCACTTTCAGGATTTGCTTGATATCTTTTCTAGGGCGATTTACTTCAGCCCAAAGTGTCAACCCTTGACCGCCGTAGGAGGTCGGCCAACCTTCCCGATTTAACTTCCTCGCTCCTAAAGTCTCGAAAGCTGCCTCTAGACTCTCAACTTCTTGGAAACTATCAGAGAGGATTTCGTACTCGAAAAATTCTGTCTTCAATTTGCCTCTCCAAGATTCAACCTCATGCAAAGTTCATCAATCTCATCTACTGTCAGAGTCTCAAACCTACCGCCATCGGTGGCAATGTCTGCGTAGGCTTCGGCAATCTCCGGTAATGCCGTCTGCCAGTGGCGCAGCGCTGCCAAAACCGTTGCAAGCTTTCGCTCTGTTAGCTGTTGCTCAGGCATACTGCTTTCTCCAGTTAGTGATATTGCGAATCAAGGCAAAGCGCTTCGGCTGTTTGGCCTGGGCTGGCTTCGGCGCTGGCTTTGGCAGCAGTGGCCACGCTCTCGGCGGTAGTAGGTAGCAAGCGCCTTCATAAGTCAGCCAACCGCGCTCCATCAGCATCACAGCTTGGTCGAGCGTGATCGCTCCGGCTGCAACCTCTGGGTGTGGCTGAAACTTCGGCGGTAGTTGTACTTGGGTCATGGGTCTTTTCCTAAAAAGTTTTCATGAAAAACCCCGCAAACGCGGAGGTTCTGGGCGTTTGCGGGGCTGTGGTGTGTAATGGTTATTCTATCTAGGGCGATCACCTATCCTTCGAGCTGGCTCAAGATAGCGCGATGGTGTGCGCGGCGCTCCCGCTTCCAATAGCGGCGCTTCAGCCATTTCGAGCGGTGCTTGCGCCATTCCCCATCGCCTTTGAGCGGTCGGTTGGTCTTCATGCTGCTGCTGCCTCCTAGTGCGTTTGTTGTGTGGGTGCTGCTGTTTCTGGGTTCGCTGCTCTGACTACATCAAGGGCGGCACGACTAACCCGTTTCCAGTCCGTTTGCTCGTCATACTGTCCAAAAATCTGTTTTCCGTTCTGGTAAACGTTAGAAAACAGCACTTCAGGTAACTTGCTTGAAGGTTCTGGCACTATCGTTAAGGGTTGTCGTAATGCTTCCGGTGTGAGCTTTGCAATTGCACTCAACAGACCCTTAGAAAAATTGGAGTCGTGCTTGCTTTCGAGAATGTAGGTATTTTGGTTTGCCTCAACAATGCAGTGCAGTTTATTGGATGGTTCGTTGCGGCGTCTTGTCGTTACAAACTCTAGTTCTCGCACATATCCAGTAAGCGATTGATGTTGAATAATGACGGGCTGGCTTTGGCTGTTGAGCGTGTACCAAAGACCACCTTTATTTCGGTTGCAAAACACATAAATAATTTTCTTAGGCGCATCGCCAAAGCCTAGCTTCTGCTGGGATGCGGGGGCGAGGGCTTCAGCAATGCGCTGGAGCTGCTGGGCGATCGCGCTCAATGCTTCGGTGTCCATTCGAGTTTGCTCCGGTAGTTGTTGTTGGGGGGTGTGTGGAGTGGGCGAGAGGGTGCCTCTCGCCCTGGTGGTGGGTTCCTTTAGAACTCAAGAAAATCGTCAGGGTCGCGTTCAGGAATAGGTTCTTCTTCGCGGGATTCTTCAGCAATCCGTCCTTGCTCTTGCTTCTGCTCCTGCTCGTAGTCGAGCGCTAGTTCATGCGGCATTTTCTTTGCTCCTTACGCTGGTAGTGGCGATTAGTTCATCAATCGTTCTCTCTGCCTGGGCTTTTGCTTCTGCCCAAGTTTTTACGCCTGACACAACTTGCTGGCAAGATCCGCCGCTGGGGGCTTCAATATAAGCGCTGAATGTACAGCTTCCGTCCGGCTTCGGCTCGTCGTAAAATCCTTCGATGGTGTAGTTGAGATACTTGTAGGGAACGATCATTGATGTTGCTCCAGAAAGGATTTATTTGCTGGGCTATGGCCTTGTTCGGTGAGAAGCGATAAGGGTAAATCAGTCCCCTTACGAAGCAATAGCTTGGCTTGCTCGTGCCTTTTTGCGTCGGCTAGGCGAAGTCCAAAAATTTGGTAAACAGGTGTTCCAAAACAGATCTTGAAAACCAAGCTTTGCCCTATTATTTTTTCGACGATGGGGCACATCGCCTTTAGTGCTTCACTCCTAAGCGTGACGGGCAACTCCCCAACTGATAAGGCTTTTCTCCAGTAGGGATGCCCTTCTGCGTCCAACGCTTCGTAATCCACACCCTCGTTAAGCGCATCCAACAGTCTCGCTCTTGAGTGCTTGGAATATGCTGATTTTTCGCAAACAAATATCGTCGGTAAATCGCCTTTACACTGTGGCGATAATCTGGCTAGTTCAATCCAGTCATCCTCAATTTCTTGACCCATGCCCCAAGATGTAGAACCCTTGCTATCTAGCATTTCTCGAATCGTGTTCTCTTCATCCACAATGACGGCATTAGCCTCTAACTTCCTCGATAGTTCTGCACTCATCTGAGTCTTCGTTTTCGCCATTGCTGCAATTCCTTCGATTTCTGCTCAATAAAAAAGCCCCACTTCGGCTATTGCTTCAGTGGGGCGGGTGTGATGCGATCGCTTAATCTATTGAAATTCCCCGAACTTTCGTCGCTTCTCGCTGCCCTGCTATTCCACATACTGCTGTGGGTAAGTGGCTCCAGCTTGAAACCTGGGTGATAGGCACCCTTAAGCAATGGCAACCGCTCTCGTCTCGGAAAACCTCAGCCTCGATGGACTGACCGCTGACTAGATGCGCGATGATCTTGGTTCCTGCATCATTGGGGATGCAGGACGGGGGATACTTGGAAATCATGCAACCTCCATCCACTGCTCGCTCAGTTGGCGATAAAGGTCGTGAAAATCGCCGCGATCATAGCGCGTTAAGAATAGGGCTTTGTCGGGGGTGATTTCCTCTACTGTCCCGCGCTGCTGCTGTCCCACTTCAATTCGGTAAAATCTAGCCGCTGGCTCTTTCCGGTGCAAAATGTACTCGTCGTGGTTGCACTGGATCATATCAGCGCTACTTTTCGCACTTCGCTGGATCTCGCTATAGGGTTCCCCACGCTTCAACCCTTGTCTAATCAGAGTCTCTGGGCATATCGTCAAGCTTGTGCCATCCCGCCGCAATGTCCAGATTAGGAGATCGCCTTCTTGGGTCTGCTGTAGAAATTTGCGGTCGTGGGTGGTCAAGTCTGTTAGGAAGATTTCAGGCCATTTTGTTTGAGTGGTGATGGCCTTCAATTGCTGATAAATCGTTGGGGTTCTCGTCATTGGTTTTTAGCTCCCTGCTGTAGCGAGTCGCCCCGCTCCTGCTGCTGCATCGGCGGGGCTGTGGATTGGGTTCGGACTATTGGGCTAGGGCGATCTCTTTCCAAGTAGACTTAGGCAGCGATAGCACCTTGCTACCCATCGCTTCCAGCTCGGTCGCTCGGTCGTAGCTCTCTACATCCTGAGCAGTGCGCGTGATTGCGTTAAGCAATCCATAGGCGCTGAGGTCGCCCCCTTGGATGAGATGAGTCAGAATACCGCTGCTCTCGCCCTGGTTCAGCCCAAAGGTCTTTGATGCAACCTCGACGGCTTTAACGGGGTTGCCCTCAATCTTTTGACCAATCGATTCACGCATCCGTTCAACAATCTTCGTGAACTGGGTAACGTCCACGGCGGCGCGTACTGTGTCCCGCACCTTCAGCAAGAACGCTTCATCATCTGCCCTAAGCGTCTCGTCGGCGTAAAGTTCATAGGCTTCATCCTCTGAAGCTGCGGCTCTGCCTACGTGGTAGCGCTTCTGGCTGTAATCTTGCGAGATCATGCCGTTGGTGCAAACCAACCGATATATCAAGGGTTCAACCTTCAATGCACCCATGCCCGTTTCAGAGTTTGAAATCACAAACCCTGCTTGAACTACATCGCCTTTTTGGACTTCTAGCTCAAGACGCTGATTGATGACTTTGAAATAAAGTCTGTTGTCCGTGATTTCAGTTGAGACGATGCCCTTTTCTAGACCCATCTCTGAAACGACGGGTAGGATAGTCTCTAGGATTTCATAGTGGTCAATGATGCGATAGCGGTCAGACAGAAAGGCTCTCGCATTGCCGTCAAGGGTGCGAACCATCCGGCGCTCTGGCTTTTCCATGAACCAATGGTTAACGTTGTGGGCTAACAGATGCGGGGCTTCAGCGACCATCTTTTTGTAGTAAGGCGTTGGAATACCGACACGCTGAGCGATTTGATTGTGAGCGTGAGGGGTGACATCAAGAGTCACTTGAGTATCATTGATATCCATTGCAAGCTGACCACGCCCTGTCATTTCTAGGGTGCGTGTATCCGTGATGTAATCGCGCTTGCTTTCCGATTGGCGTTGGATTTCGGTTGCAAGTTCCATTAGCCTTTTTCCGATCTTCATCGTAGGATCTCCTATGGTTTGTGTAACGAACCAGCGGAAGGGTCACGGGGGTCAATCTGTAGCCCTTCCGCCAGAAAGCTTTGTTCACAACATCGACAAGTTTTTAATTTTTTCAATCTCGCCGCTACGCTTCAGAGTGCTGTACCTCATGTGCTGCGCGGTTCCCAGGGGGAGAGTTTTACGTCTCTCTAGGGTTTGTTCCCTTTGCCGCTACTTGTCCGGCTGGCTTTTGCTTGTCTGTTGTCTATATATGTATACTAACTTTTCTGCCCACATAAGTCAAGCAAAATCTCATATTTTTCAATAAAAAATCCTGATCATTGACCAGGATTTTGAGGATTTATTCAATTTTTACTTATCAGTTCTTATTTTCAGCTTCTAGCGCTTTTTCTCTCTGCTTTCGTCTTTCTCTAGCGGCTTTCTGCATAGCTCTCCCCTTCTCAGAAGCTGCGTAACGCTTTTTAGCTTCTTGAAGTCGCTCCTTTCCCTCTTCAGTCTCTTGATAGCGTCTAACAGCGTTTAGCCGTGCTTCTTTGCCCTTCTCAGTCTCTGCATATTTTTTGAAAGCCTTTTTCTCAGCCTCACTCGCTGCCATACTTTCACTCCAAGCTCTGCGTCAATATTAACCCCATTGCCCCCAAAGCTGCGATCGCCTTTCTCTCGCTATCCCTCCGCCAGCTTCTGCCCCGCTGTCTTGCTAGCGCAGAGCGATCGCCTGGGCTGTGGATTGCGATCGCTCTGCGAATGGAGCGAGGTCGGCATGAGTCCGACTGGTGGCGCGGCGTTTCGAGTGGAACCACTGCGCGGCTGGCCAGGTCTGGGCGCGGCGTTTTGAATGCAGGGTGGTGGCTTGAGGCAGGGGAGTCCAAAACGTGCGATGGATGGGGCTAGATG
>CAZXWR010000282.1:0-5429 GCA_964644325.1 uncultured bacterium | reverse complement strand
CCTTGGTCTCCTGTAACTTTAATGTACCTCGACCAATCGGCAACCGCTATAAGACATGCTAGACATATAAAAAAAGATCGAGCGGACGGCTGATTAGTTGTCTATAATTGCTTGAGTAGCAGCGGGGCGAAAAAGTAAGCATTGGGTTTACGCGATTCAACAAAACAGCTAACCCATCACGGCATTGAACTGTCAAAATCTACGGGTGCTCCGTTCCTGCTTACTCCCCGCTGCTGCGTTTTTCTGCTCGGCATCGGCTATGGCTTGACTGAAATCAGGAAACAGCCTCAGGACTAGAGCCACTATTCCTGGTTTGCAAAACGTCGGCCCCCCCGTACACTACGAAAGGATATCCCTGCACGTTTCGGACGGACACCTTTCACGCTATGGCTGAGGCAAAAATAGGCATTATTGGCGGCAGCGGGCTTTACAAGATGGAAGCTCTCTCCGATGTTAAAGAAATTCAAGTTCCCACGCCCTTTGGTGACCCCTCCGATGCCATTATTTTAGGCACCCTAGAAGGCACAAGGGTTGCGTTTCTGGCTCGTCATGGTCGCCACCATACCCTCATGCCCACGGAATTGCCTTTTCGGGCCAACATCTATGCGCTGAAAAGCTTGGGAGTTGAGTATATCCTGTCTGCTTCGGCGGTGGGTTCGCTGCAAGAGGCCGTGAAGCCGCTCGATATGGTTGTGCCGAATCAGTTCATCGATCGCACCCGACAGCGGGTTTCTACGTTTTTTGGGGACGGCATTGTCGGTCACATCAGTTTTGGCGAACCCATCTGTATGACCCTGGCTGAACTGGTCATGGATGCGATCGCCTCTCTCAATCTGCCCGATGTTGACCTGCACCGGGGCGGCACCTATGTCTGTATGGAAGGGCCAGCCTTTTCCACCAAAGCTGAATCTAATCTATATCGCAGCTGGGGTGGCACCATCATTGGGATGACAAACCTCCAAGAAGCGAAGCTAGCCCGCGAGGCGGAAATTGCCTATGCCACTCTGGCTCTGGTGACGGACTACGACTGCTGGCACCCAGACCACGACAGCGTCACGGTGAAAATGGTGATTGGCAATCTGCAAAAGAATGCTCAGAATGCTCAGCGGGTTATCCAAGAAGTCGTGAAGCGCCTGGGCCAGTCTTATCCGCCCTCCAAAGCCCATGATGCTCTCAAGTACGCGATTATTACGCCCCTTAACCAGGTGCCGGAGGCTACTAAGCAAAAGCTCAACCTGCTGTTGAGCAAGTACATCTAGCTCCCTTGGGGCGGACTGATATGGGCGATCGCCAAGGAGCAGGCAGCATGCCGTGGTTTGTCAAAATTGAACGGGGCATTGTGGACAAGGCGACCTTTGACCAGTATGTCCCGGCCCATAAAGCCTATGTCGAGCAGCTCAATGCGGCTGGACACCAGGCTACAACGGGCTACTGGAAATGCGATCGCGGGGGAATGCTGCTGTTTCAGGCAGCTTCCTTAGCGGCGGCGCAGCAAATTGTGGCGCAGGATCCGCTGATTGTGAATCACTGTGTGACCTATGAGCTGCACGAGTGGGTGCCTGTGGTAGCGCCAGCCGCTGCCCCCTCAATCTCTAGCTAATTTTTTCGCTGTGATTGGGCAAGCTGAATAGGATAATACTCGCCAAAATGGAACTTCTGGACTAATTTTCGGTCTTAGTGACCAACTGCAAACTCTGACCCCAACAGGAATACAATCAATTTTATGATCGGCTGGAAACAACCAAAATCGTCCCGCGCGCTCACTCGAATCGTCACCTTGGGCTGTGCGATCGCCAGTACCGCTACCCTCACTGTTCCGGCGATCGCCCAGAGACTGCCCCAGCCGATACTGCCCCAGCCAACACCGCCGAATACCCCGCCCCTGAAGGCTCAGCAGCCGACCCAGACCCTACCGATTCAGGATCTGACGATTGTGCCAGGAGAGCGGATTGGCCCCATTACCGCTAAAACCACCTATCCAGACCTAGTGCGCATTTTTGGTCAGCAGCGCCTGTCGGATGTACGACCACCCGATGCAGATGCAACGGAACGTGAACAGGGTACCCGCATTGATTTGGGGCCAGACTATTCCCTGACGCTGGTCTGGCTCGATGATACGAAAACTGGGCTTTACGAAGCCATTGACCTGGGGCCGGGTTGGGAAGTCCCTGGGGGCCTAAAGGATGGCATGACCTGGGCAGAGCTGAAACAAAAGTTTGGTGGCCCGTTTAATATTGTGGGTTTAGAGGGGCCTTATAGTGGCGTTGTGCTGTTGAATAGCACCCCTATGAAGCAGTATTTTGGCAAGATGATCCTGCAAATTCAGGCAGCCCCTGATGCCAAGCAAAAGTTCCCCAATGAGTACCAGGCTTTGGTGGGTGAGCGCATTATTCCTTCTACAGATCCCAACTGGGACAAGCTCGGGATGACGGTCAAGCATGTGATTGTGCTGTTTCCTCGGCGCTAATGTTGCGAGGTCGGTGACGCCAAACTGGAGTATGGGCGCGACAGCCGCTCATGCGTCAAGGGGACTGCGAACGCCAAGTCCGCCTTTATTGAGGACATGGGTGTAAATCATGGTGGTTTTGACATCTTTGTGACCCAGTAATTCTTGTACGGTGCGAATATCGTAGCCATTTTGCAGCAAGTGGGTGGCAAAACTATGGCGGAGAGTATGGCAGCTGACCTGTTTTTCAATTTGGGCACTGCAAACCGCTTGCTTGAGCGATCGCTGGAGGATGCCATCATCTAGGTGATGCCGTCGGACTTCACCACTTCTGGGGTCAATGGAACGCTGTTTGGATGGAAAAACATATTGCCACTTCCATTCACGGTTGGCGTTAGGATATTTCCGCGCTAGGGCGAAGGGTAAGTAGACTGCGCCATAGCCAAGGGAAAGGTCGTCTTGAAAGATTTGTTTGACTTGCACTAAATGGACTTGCAATTGCGGCAATAGATTTTGGAGGAGCACAGTCAGGCGATCGCGGTTACCTTTCGCGTTGCGAATGATGAGTTGATTTTGCGCGAAGTCAATATCTTTAATCCGCAGTCGCAATCCTTCCTTGATGCGTAGTCCGGCACCGTAGAGTAATTTCGCTAGGAGTTGATGGGTGCCTTCTAAATGAACCAAAACCCGTTGAATTTCTGTTGGGGTAAGGACGGTCGGCAAATGTTTAGATTGTCTGGCTCTTACTGCATCGATTGAGCTGGACAAAGGCTGATTGAGGACGTAGCGGTAAAGAAACAATAAAGCACTGAGGGCTTGATTTTGGGTAGAGGCTGCGACGTTACCTTCTACGGCAAGGTGGGTTAGGAAAGCTTGCACTTCTGGTTCGGCCATCTCTTTAGGGTGGCGCTTATTGTGAAACAGTATGAAGCGCCGAATCCATTGGATATAAGTGTCTTCAGTGCGATAGGCGTAGTGCTTGACTCGAAGGGTATCGCGGACTTGGTCGAGGAGTTTTTTGGGTTGGGACGGGTTCATGAAGTGCCTGATAAAATCCCATTTTTGTTAGTTATGGTAGCATTTTGCAGCCTAAGAGTCTCAATTTTTGGGCCAAAAATTCCCTAAAAAGCAAGCACTAAGAGAGTTGTACGGGTTTTAAGCATAGTTTCTATATTTAAATTTTTTTCAATATAGAAATTTCAGTTCGGGGGTATAATATGCGTAACCGTCCCTGGAACTCATATTGAGCTTAGTGTTCAACGAGTTTAATAGGGTTTCAGCTTCTACTTTGAGCGGTCTTTAGACCTGAAATGGCTGAAACAACCAATCTTCGTCAGATGCCAGGGACAGTTACTAATATGCTTGAATGCCATATATAGTAATGTTTACGGCAATTCAGTACTCAGTTTACTTAGGTCTCAAAACGAGGTCTAAATATAGTTAATTTGACCAGCTATATACATACAAATGAAAGTGCTTGGGTACCCTAAAGCTGGCAAACTAACTCTGCGTTGGAGCCGACACCGAGCCAGTACATCACGAAGTAGACTTTAAAGCGCAGTCTGAAAGTTAGCCGGACGCGATTTATCGCGGCGCGGCTCAACTCCGTTGTTAGACCTCACTACTTGAAAGGATAGTTCATTGCATTTTGCTTGTTTCACTTGTCGAAAATCGTTTAAGCGACCACAGATAAGCGGTACAACTGATCATTTTATGACTAGTATGCAGCAGGCATCACAATGGCAAGAGGCAGGGCAAATAAATTCCCGCATTCACAAGTGCCCTGATTGTGGAGGTCAGGCTCACTTTATGGGCATCGATTTCAAGGCTCCGAGAAAATCTGATATAAAAGGCTGGTGCAAAGTAGAGAAATTTATTCTATCGGGCAAAAAATACTATCGAGGCACGCCACAAGATGAAGGCTAAATTCACGAGAAAACGAAGGTCAACCTCTATTTTGTTCTCTAACAAAAAAATGCAAGGGACGCTCGAAACACCCTACTGGTCAGCGCTTTAAAATGTTCCTCGCGCCCCTGATTTTAATCCGTTATGCAGACAGTCCGTCTAACAAGAAAGTTACAAACGTCGAAACAGTATCTTCTACCGAAGCTTTTTCCGACAACAGAATAGTTGTGTTGTAGGCAACGGAGATAGCTGAAACGCCATGAACCATTGCCCAAATTGCTTTAGTCATCTCATGCGTGTCAGCAGCGGCCAGTTCTCCACACTCTTGACCAGACTCCACTAACTCAAACAATCGGTTCAATGACGCTTGTGAAACTTTAAGCAGGTTAGGATACTTTGCTACATCAACCGGGCGAAACATAACTTGTAAATGATTAGGATGATCTAGCGCAAAGCTGACATAAGCCTGACTTGCGGCAATTAGCTTTTGACGGGTGTTAGCACTTGCCTGAGAAATGGCGGAGTCCACATCAATTGTAAGCAGGCGAAAACCTTCTTCAGCGATCGCTGCTAACACGGCCTCTTTATCAGCGAAGTGCATGTACGGCGCATTGTGACTCACGCCTGCCCGCTTCGCCATTTTCCGCAAGCTCAAAGCATGAACACCATCTTCAGCCAATAGCTCAGTTGCTATTGCCAACAAGGTGTTACGTAAATCGCCGTGGTGATATTTGACCATTGTCCCATTGCAATATTGACAGCGCCAATATCTTTTGGGTATATTGACAGTGCCAATATTTTAACCTCTGCAGTCCAATGAAATTTAGTCATACACTTGAAACATCTGCTTCACCAGAAACAATTTGGGCAATTTGGACAGATGTCGAGCAGTAACTGTCCCTGGCATCTGACGAAGATTGGTTGTTTCAGCCATTTCAGGTCTAAAGACCGCTCAAAGTAGAAGCTGAAACCCTATTAAACTCGTTGAACACTAAGCTCAATATGAGTTCCAGGGACGGTTACGTTCAGCCTGAGGCAACAAGGATGGTGTGGGCTGATTCAACCGAGTCGCAGCAAA
>CAZXWR010000281.1:0-5456 GCA_964644325.1 uncultured bacterium | reverse complement strand
GATGAGCCTGAATCATTCTATGTACCTATGCCAAGGCATCGCCTGATTGCTGAGAATGATGCAGATGAGTGGTATTTGGAAGAAAACAAACGCTGGGAGAAAAAAACTAATAAGGATGATTTAGAGCCGCTTTACGCTTGGCAAAGCATCGATGCTTGGCAGCGCTCTGTTGAACAGATTCGTAGCAATAAGGAAATGGCTAAACCGCCTTGGGAATATGTGACGTTTTTGCATCCCAAACTTAAGCTAGATGAACGTCATGTGGTGGATGAGGATGGATTATTTTTAGAAAATGCGGTGCAGTTAGATGAAGATTATTGCTTAGTCTACCTTGCAACTTACAAATTGCCCGAAGGCTGGTATCGCTTAGGGGGTGAGGGTCACATGGTTGAAGTGGGGCATCTTGCCCTGAAGGAAACCAGCACGATTCATCAGCTATTGAGCCAAAAAATCCAGCGGTCTTGTGCCTTGATTACTCCTGGAGTCTGGGGATCAGTCAATCTATCTTATCGCGTAACCGTCCCTGGAACTCATATTGAGCTTAGTGTTCAACGAGTTTAATAGGGTTTCAGCTTCTACTTTGAGCGGTCTTTAGACCTGAAATGGCTGAAACAACCAATCTTCGTCAGATGCCAGGGACAGTTACCTTATCGCTACCCCAAACACCCAGAATTCCCGAGGCATGGATTAAAATTACTCACCGATAAAGCAGTTCCTTCCCGCTATCGCATGGGGAATCGTGAAACAGGGCGAGGTCAATTGGGTCGGGGGCGATATGCGGTGCCCGTAGGCAGCGTGTATGTGTTCAAACATTCTCTGGACAAGACCTGGTGGGAGTTTCCTTCGGAGTGGTTTCCCCAAAAGGGTTTACTGAAGAAGATGGGTGGTGGATTGTGTTTACCCGTGGAGATTACAGGAGTTGAATAGTGTACAAGAGAGCCTACGGTATTATTGAAACCCTTGCCCCACTGCATGTGGGTGCAACGGCCGGCGAAGAAAGCGGGAATCTAAACTTAATTTTTCGAGATCAGTTTACGCAGACGGGTATTATCCCTGGAAGTTCGGTGCGAGGTCGCTTTCGGTCTGAGATGCGTCTGGCAGGGAATGAGGCGGAAACCAATCATTGGTATGGAATGCCTGCTGAAACTGAAGCGTCTGAACACACAAGTGAGTCAATTGTTAAGTTTGAGTATGCTTCGGTGCTCTGGTTGCCTGTTTTTTGCCCTGGTCAACCGATCGTATGGGTAAGTAGCCCTAAACTCTTAAAGCGTTATCAACGCATTGCGGGCGATCGCCAACTCAAGAACAAAACACTTCTGAAAGAGGCTAAAATTCCTGTCCCTTACACAGGTTCCTTAACAGTAAAGGCACTCAGCCTAGAGGGAAAGAAGAAGCTCTTTTTCAACTTTGGGTTTTTAACCCTTGAAAAGACCGAAGATTTATCAGCTTGGTTTCCGTTGGGTGAGCAGTTACCTGCGGTGGTGGTGGCGGATGATGAGATTGGCATGATTCACGATATGGCACTCTATCGACAAAGCCGAGTGCGGTTAATGGATGATGAAAAGCGTGTAGATAAGGGCGGTTTCTTTAATACAGAGGCATTGCCAGAGGGCACAATTATGGTGTTTCCCATTGCTATTCGAGAGAAGAGCGATAAAGCTTGGGAGCCTTTTGGTGAAGGGACAAAATCTAGTGAAATTTATCTGGGCGGTTTAGAGTCAATCGGGTTTGGGAATTGTCAGATTACGCTGGAGGTTACCTCATGAACTGGAAGCTATACGAAATTGATCGCGTTGCCCATGATTTGGTGCTGGAGTTCCGCGATAAGGATGTACTGGGCGAAAGCCATAAGATGCGTATGACTACAGCCTATGGATTAGAGCGCTTCTGGGGTGAGCATTTGCGTTTGCAAAAAGAAAGCCAGGATAAAGCCAATTTCTGGAAAGAAACCTGGAAGGCGCTCTGTAGCATTATGAAAGAGGCTGGTGTGGTGATTCCGAATGAGCGCGTGGCGGCAAACGATACCACTGCCATCAAAGAAATGACAGCTAAACTTTGGAACTTTGACATTGAGCAGCGCAAAGTTGCCCTGTCTATCCTGACAGAACTTTGCGACAGTCTAGTTTGGTGGACACAACGCTACAAGAAACCAAGCAACAAGACAGGAAGCTAAGCGATGCAAAATCATGCTGATGTGCCGTTGATGTATCAGGCACAGGTGGAAGGACGATCGCAGATCCAACGACTGATTCCTGGGCAAACTCGACAACAAGCCTATGACTGGGTATACGAATGGATTGTGGGTTGCGATCGCAGAAATATCCCTACCTTTGCAGCCCATATTCAGACCAAGACTTATCGATTTACTTGGCGGATGGTTACCAATAGTGGTCAAGATGCTGGAGTTATTCGCCCCGTGATAGGGGAACGGGGTTGGGCTTATTTTCCTGGTTCTAGTATGAAGGGTGCATTTTTGCGTGCCTGCAAGAAAATGGGTACGCCAGAAGAAGTTCAGCGATATTGCGGTGGGGTAGGTCAAAATGGCGAATTGCATCCCGGTATTTTGCGCTTTCATGGCGGGTATCCGAGTAATGACGAATGGTTGGACAACTCTTTAGTAGATATTGCCCACCCACAAGAAGATTGGCAGGTTAAAGACCAGTCTAATCACAGCGCATTTATTCAGATTACGCTGTATGAACCTGAGTTTTTATTTGGACTCTCTAGTGCAAAAGAGATTCGAGTCGAGGAATGGGAACGGATTTGGCAAATCTGGGAAGCTGCGTTGGGAAGAGGCATTGGCTCCAGGGTCAGTGCGGGTTATGGGCAAACAAAGTCGCACAGTGATAACAGACTTTTGGCAGTTTGGCTAAATGGGCAGGGGTTATGCTCTAAACGCATCAACAATGTAGGAGAATTTCGACCCAATGGGTTTAAGGCTACTTTACGAGGGCATACGCGCCGTTTGTTTAGTGGTGTTGCTGATGACGCCACGGTCGAAGCGCTCACTAAAAAGCTTTGGGGCGGATTTGCAGGCCGCGATGGCTCTGTGGTGGGTTTGTTAGGAGTTGCCTGTAACACCCCAAATTTGGATCTGGATGTTTATCATTTCGGGAACAATAATATGCCCGTCTACGATACGGGCGATTTATCGCTGAATATTCTTTTGATGAAGGATGTTTCAGTAGAGGAAAGAATGGTACTTGGTAGATTTGTGGCGCAGTTGCTCAAGTTTTCAATGTTGCTGGGAGGCTTCGGTAAGTCTTGGCGTCGAATTGACCATCGGCTATTTTTCCCAAATTACTTAAACAATAAACCCATGATTGGCTGTCATTGGAGTTTTGCAGAATGCTCTCATAAGTTTTATATTCCGGTAGGGAGGAATTTAGCTAATGTGACGCTTTTTCTAGACACATTGCAAGCGAATCTAGCCAAATCCCCTCTCTTAAGAAAAGTTTCAAATGTGCCTTCTCAAGGTTATTTACGGGAATCTTGGCAGAAAGGCAATGTAGAGGTGTGGGGGCGTATTGCTAAAGATCGGAACGATAGCCTTGCAGTTAGGTGGTTTCATGGCAACTATCAGACAGGCCAGTCGATTTATCGGTCTGAGTTGACAGGTAGAATGGGAAAAATCAGCCGTATTTGGCACCGGATGTATCCTCAGTATCGTAAGCGAGATGGCCAAATGGTGGATATGGGTGGCTATATTGAGTTATTGACGATTTTTCCAAACCGAGATGGCGACTCTGAACAGGTACAAAAGACAGCAAATTTTCTTGAATTTTTGAGAGATTCAGGAGATTTTATACAGCTTTGGTAGGAAAATAACTCTGTGAAAATCTGGTTGGTAACGACGGGCAGTAGTGATGTTCAACTTATCAATAATACGCTCTGGAACGATTGGCATAGAGAAGTAAAACACAATTACAAAAATCTTTACTTTGAGCCGAGACAATTAGTAGAAGCAGCCAATCACCCCTTTCGCATTGCTTCTAGGGTTTTAGGTATGATTTATGAAGCTCAGCCAGAGGAGGTTTGGAGATACTTAACGTTTCCGTTACATAAAGTTTTCACGGACAAATTAAACCTTGAAGATGTTGACAAAATTATACTTTTGTTGAGTGATCAGACTCATGCATTTGATGAGAATGATAAAAATGAGCTAAGGTGCCCTTACTGGCAAGATACTTGCACCCTAAAACCTGTTTTTGAACGTTACTTTAAGGAACATTTTCCAGATACTGAACTCATTACTCAAACATTAATGCCTCAGTCTGCTGAGCAGGGCTTGGATGATTGGAACCAGGCATTAAAGATTGTAAGCATGACATTAGATGAGATTACTCTAACGCCAGATACCGTCTATGTAAGCCATCAAGCGGGAACTCCTGCGATTTCTTCAGCGGTGCAGTTTATGAGTCTAGCTCGCTTTAGAAATAAGGTTGTTTTTTTAGTAAGTAATGAATATCGCGCAGAACAGGCTCACTTCATTCAGAGTTCTAGCTATTTGCGCAGCATTCAAATTCAAGAGGCAAGGGCACTCCTACATAATTTCGACTATCTCGGTGTCAAGAACTTAGTTTATTCATATCTTAATTTAGATCAGAAAAATTTAATTGATTCTGCAATCAAATGGAATCAAGCAAAATTTTATGAATTTTCTGATTTATTGGATGACATATCACAAGAGAGAGTCAATGAGTGGTGGTGGATAACTTATGAAGCGGCTTATCTTGCAGTAGTTCGCCATGCTCAAGGGAATATCGTTGATGCTTTCTTTCATAGTTTTCGTGCAGTTGAGAGTGCTTTTTCTGAATGGGGGAAAAATAAACTAAAATCTCATGTAATAGTAAGAGGAGAGCGTCCTTTTTTGCAGAAGACAATTCTATCGGATTCGAAAGACTACTTTGAAAAGGCTAAATTTAAAACGGATAGAACTCCCAAAGATGACCTAGCTAAACTTAAGATAAGACTTGAAGATCTAAAAAATGGACAAGATTTAATTCTATTTTCTGGGAATCTTTATCCCTTATTCCGTACTTGCAGGAAGGAATATAGACATGAATGCCCTGATCTCAAAGAATTTTGGGATTCAAATAATGGAATTGCTGGCAACAGAAATATTATTTTTCATCAGCTAAAGGGTTTGACCGAAGATGAATTATTTGCAGTATGGAATGTTGAAAATATAGATAAGTGGAAGTTAAAATTGTTAAAGTATTTAAATTTTATTGTTAATCAACCTGCTTTTACTTCCTTGCAAGAAGCAAGTTTGATGGCACAGGTGCATCGGGAGTTAGAAAGTGCGATCGCAGGTCTCATGTGAGACTTGACACCGTAGGTCAGTAATGGAAGTTTTTGTTAGTAAGGAAGAGTTGGCATCAATTCAGTCATGTGATTGATGGCAATTTCTCAATTACCGCTGGTAAAAACAGGCCCCAGGGGTTGCGAAAAGA
>CAZXWR010000280.1:0-5461 GCA_964644325.1 uncultured bacterium | reverse complement strand
GCCCGAATTCTGTCTATGAAAAGGGTGCTCCGGTTTGTGACCCCGAAATTTGGAACTTGGGTATTCCGGTACTGGGTGTTTGCTACGGTATGCAGCTGATGGTACAGCAGCTGGGAGGGGCTGTGGAACAGTCCGATCGCAGTGAATACGGCAAAGCGTCCCTCTTTATTGACGACCCGACCGATCTCCTCACGAATGTTGACCATGAATCCACAATGTGGATGAGCCATGGGGACTCGGTCACGCGCCTACCCGATGGGTTCAAGGTGCTAGCCCACACTGAAAATACGCCCTGCGCTGCCGTTGCCGATCATGAACGACAGTTTTATGGGGTTCAGTTTCATCCGGAAGTGATTCACTCGGTGGGTGGTCAGGCGCTGATTCGGAATTTTGTCTATCACATTTGTGAGTGTGAGCCGACCTGGACTACTGAAGCATTCGTCGAAGAAGCCATCCGCGAAATTCGCGCCCGAGTCGGTGACAAGCGGGTGCTGCTTGCCCTTTCGGGTGGGGTGGATTCATCGACCCTGGCCTTTCTGCTGTACCGTGCCATTGGTGACAAGCTCACCTGCATGTTTATTGACCAGGGCTTTATGCGTAAGCTAGAGCCAGAGCGTTTAGTGAAGCTGTTTCGGGACGAGTTTCATATCCCTGTTGAGTATGTGAGCGCCCGCGATCGCTTTTTAAGCTTGCTCGCAGGAGTAACCGACCCCGAAGAGAAGCGTAAGCGGATTGGCCATGAATTTATCCGGGTTTTTGAAGAAGAGTCCAAACGCTTAGGCCCCTTTGACTACTTGGCTCAGGGCACCCTATACCCCGACGTCATTGAGTCAGCAGATACCAACGTTGATCCGCAAACGGGTGAGCGAGTGGCGGTCAAGATTAAGAGCCACCATAACGTGGGGGGGTTGCCCAAAGACCTTTGCTTTAAGCTGGTGGAGCCTTTACGGAAGCTCTTCAAAGATGAAGTGCGCCAGGTGGGTCGTTCCTTGGGACTACCGGAAGAAATTGTCAATCGTCACCCCTTTCCGGGGCCAGGTCTTGCAATCCGGATTATTGGTGAAGTCACTGCTGAACGGCTAAATATTTTACGAGACGCTGACTTGGTTGTGCGTCAAGAAATAAACCGAGCTGGGATTTACCACGATTTTTGGCAGGCATTTGCCGTACTCCTGCCGGTGCGCAGCGTGGGGGTCATGGGCGATAAGCGTACCTACGCTTATCCCATTGTCCTGCGTTTGGTTTCGAGTGAAGACGGGATGACGGCTGACTGGTCGCGCGCGCCCTACGATCTGCTCGAAAAAATTTCTAACCGTATTGTCAATGAAGTGAAGGGCGTGAACCGGGTGGTGTACGACATTACCTCCAAGCCCCCTGGCACGATTGAATGGGAGTGAGCACCCTGTAAAGCAGCGATCCACCAACAAGCCAACAACTCTGTGCAAAAAAGGGCCGAAATTTCGGCCCTTTTTTTGTGGATGAAGCTGATCATTCAGGGGGTAGATGTGCCAAAGAGGGTCACTGTCCATCTAAATGTGCCTTGGACTGCGATGCCGTAAGCGAAATTCAGACCGTTTTTGCCGCCTGGGATGAAGGTAGTTCAGAACCTCATATAAGTGCTGAAACCCTTTCTGAGAAGCCCTTCCGGCGTTTCCGACAGGCTGTGCTTAATATTTTTTAATCTAAAATTGGCGAATACATAAATAAACCTGAAGTTTTCACAAGGGTAGACAGCGACCTAGGCTGTCACAGTCTGATGTCGGTGGCCTGTCACTCATCCGACAGGATGAGGTCGAACAGCACACTCTAACCTCAAAAAACATCTCATGGAAAGTAAAATGTCATGATTCTTTGATAATTCAGGGTGCGTATTTATGCTTAACGGTAGAGGCGTTTAAGCTTAAAGATGCTTCCCGGTAAGGTTTTGAGTGATTGTGCAGGGGGCTGATGTTGGTTGAGCACCGCCCAAAATAGGTTGAATTGACGCCTCGATTCCGAGGCTGTTAGGGTGATGCTCGTGTCAAGGTTCCTGAGTAAGTAGATATGCTTAAGAGATTGCTTTCACTCGCAGCGTTCACCGCTGTTACGTTTTTCCCGGCTTCCGTTTTGGCTTCATTTCGAACCCAAGCGACTTACTACAGTGACTATTACAATGGGCGCCGCACTGCATCGGGCGAGGTTTTCAGCAACTGGGGTGGTTACACCGCTGCAAGTAATTATTATCCGATTGGTAGCTATGTGCGGGTTACCAATCGCTACAATGGCCGCTCGGTAGTCGTGCGTGTCAACGATACCTGCGGAAACTGCGGTATTGACCTGTCCAAGGCTGCTTTCACGGCAATCGGCGACCTGAATACAGGTGTGCTAGCGGTTGATACCTGGTCTGAGTAGTTCAGGGTTTGTACTGAGCGCGATCGCTTTGGAGGCTCGGACTGCGACTCGATCTCCACAAGCTTTCTCTGAGGCGATCGCCTTAACTCATCACCATACCGCCATCGACGTTAAAGGTTTGACCCGTGATATAGCCAGCGGCTGGGTCGGCTGCTAAAAAGCGAACCATACCAGCAATCTCCTCGGGTTTTCCGTAGCGACCCAGAGGGATAAACTTCAGAATTTCATCGGCCTTGAGGTCTTCGGTCATATCTGTCGAGATAAAGCCTGGAGCAACGGCGTTAACCGTAATGCCTCGGGTTGCCAGTTCCTTCGCGACGGTTTTGGTAAAGCCAATTACTCCCGCTTTCGCAGCGCTGTAGTTGGCCTGACCAGGGTTACCCATCTGGCCCGCCACTGAAGCGATATTGATAATACGACCGCTTTTTTGCTTCAGCATGATTTTGCTGACGCCCTTGGTACAGAGAAAAACACCCGTGAGGTTGAGGTTGATCACAGCTTGCCACTCCTCAATGCCCATGCGGAGCAGTAGCGTGTCGCGGGTAATGCCAGCGTTATTGACCAAGACATCAACGCGGCCCCATTTTTCCATCACGGCCTTGATAAAGTGATCCACCTGATCAGGTTGGGATACGTCTGCCTGGAGAGCGATCGCCTCTGAGCCCAAGCCATGAATTTCGGCAACCACAGCATTGGCGGCTGCATCTGAGCTGGCATAGTTGACGGCGACTGATGCCCCTTCTGCGGCTAACGAGAGGGCGATCGCCTTACCGATGCCGCGCGATGCCCCGGTAACAACGGCAACTTTATCCTGTAATGCTTTCATGGGCTCGGCTGAGGTAAACAAAACTGCTCAATCATATTAGGCCATCGGGTTACGTCACTTCTTGTCAGGGGCCATCAATTTTTGGCGTTTCCCACGCGACCCCGTGCAGTTTCATTTTTTCTTGGGTACACTATCTACACTATCTGCACAAGAATTACTCCTTATCACGCAACAGCGAATTTTTTATAAACCTGTCAATAAAGTTACAGAAATACACATTTTAGTAAGTAATAATACTCATTAAGTCAACCGCTCTACTCCCTAGGAGGCAGCCATGCAACCCTTTTGCCGCCATCGTGCTGAAAAGGCTTTGGAAGTATACTGGCAACGTTCCGTATCGATCAAGGAAAGTGCCACGCTAGTGACAGCCTTAATGAATCCGATGGCAGGTGCTAGCCACGCCTTCTTGATGGAGAACATTGGCATGCACCTAGAGCAAGCGCGCAAGATTTATCAAGAACATGCGCCCCATGCCTGCACCTGCGATGCTTCAGATCTGTCCGATCAGCGGGTTGCCTAGCGCGGCGTGTTAGCAATTTTGAGGAAATTGAAACGCCCAGACAGTGACCACTGTCTGGGCGTTGTTCATGCAGCTAACTGGCGTGAAGTTGCCTAAGGGGTCGGGGGGGTGCCGAAACGAATTTTTAGGTAATCGTCATCCATCTTGGCTCCTGCGGGCTGCATGGCTGCTAGTGCCTGAGGTAAGACGAGGTTGCGGCGATGGTTGCCAATGCGAATGTTTAGTTCATCCGCTGACTTGCTGAGTTCTACTTTATCTTTGGGGATGCCAGGCAGGTAAATCTCTAGGCTGTACTGATTGTTCTCTTGGACAACCCGGAGCGTATTTTCCTTGTAGTACACCTGGGCCGGGTCTTCGTCGCCATACAGAATATCTTTCAGTCGCTCCAGCGCTGCGATACCGCATAGCTCCTCTTGAAAGAGGGGGGCTTCTTTGACCGGTAAGGGTCGGAAATTTTCATGGATTTCATGACGGTACACTTTTTGGTTCTCTTTCCAGCCGACGAAAAATGGGTCGGTAACGTCTTCAGGAATAATGCGATTGGCGACGACTAGGTCTGTCGAAACGTTGTAGAGGCTCAGGTAGGCATGGGCCCTGAGGGATTCCTTGAGCACCATTTTTTCTGGGTTCATCACTAGGCGAACCGAAGTCTGGGTATTGTCGGTTAAGACCTTCTCCAGGGCTTCAATTTGCTCGTAGAACTCGTAGGGCGCATCCATGACTTCTTTGTCGGGCAAAGAAAATCCGGTAATGGGCTTAAAGAAGGGCTCAAATAAAGGTCGTAGGGTAACCGACATCTTTTGGAACGGCTTATAAAAGCGCCGCATATACCAGCCTCCCACCTCGGGGAGACTCAGGAGGCGCAAAGCGGTTCCGGTGGGCGCTGAATCAATGATCAAGACGTCGTAGAGACCTTCGTCATAGTGGCGCTTCATGCGCACGAGGCCAAAGATTTCGTCCATGCCGGGGAGAATGGCTAGCTCTTCGGCCTGAATGCCTTCCAATCCCCGTGCTTGCAGAACCTGAGTGATGTAGCGTTTGACGGCTCCCCAGTTGCCTTCCAGTTCCATCAAGGCATCTAACTCTGCGCCCCAGAGGTTGGGTCTGACCTGCACGGGCTCATGTCCGAGGTCTAGGTCGAAGCTATCGGCTAGGGAATGGGCCGGGTCAGTGCTGAGAACTAAGGTTTTGTAGCCAAGTTCGGCACATCGGAGTCCGGTGGCAGCAGCGACAGAGGTTTTACCCACGCCGCCTTTGCCAGTCATTAAAATTACTCGCATGGGTACGAAATGCTGGTGCGCTATAGATTAAAACTAGGAGGAATGGTGGAGCCGGAATCTTACATTGTGCAAGCCGGGATCTTTACATTCTGCCTGCTATGGATGAGTCTAACGCAGATGGGCCATGGCGTACCGCCAGAAGGGAGGTTGTGAAAGCGATGGAGGGTGCAGCGGCAGAAATGGATGCGGGTGCTCTAAAGTATGGCCTGGTTTTGATCAGTGCTGGGTCACAAGAAGAAGCCGGGGCGATCGCCCGTGTTTTAGTGGCGCAGCAGTTGGCGGCCTGTGTCAGCATGATGCCCGTCACCTCGGTTTACACTTGGCAGGCTGAACTTCACGAGGCCCAGGAGTGGCAGCTCATGGTTAAAACCAGAGTGGATCGGTTTACGGCAGGGCAAACGCATACTCAATGATGTCAGGATCAAAGCTCATCTTCCTACCAGT
>CAZXWR010000279.1:0-5465 GCA_964644325.1 uncultured bacterium | reverse complement strand
TTCCTCCTTACTCTATCAGATTAGGCGCTTAAACCAGACCTTATAGCCGCTAACAGCCAGCACAACCTCTGATCCCCCAATGTCTGCACAATGTCATGTTTTTGTGACATTTTGATCCCCGAAACGGCGTAAACCCGTTTAATCCGCTTTTGGCATGGGTTTTACACATTGACATCTCAGGATCGCTGATACATATTTGTTAACAAGTCAGGGTTGCCTGAGATCGTTCATTGTCTATCTGAGGGGCGTACCCAGCTTTTCTAAGAAAGGCTTTTAGAGTGCCCGGTCAGAGAGGCAAGCAAGAATCAGGTTTGCTGATTTTGGTATGGGTCGCACCCGTGCTTGTTTGAGTCACATCTGTGGCGATCTTGGGATCAATTCGGCATTTTCCGACTCAAATGCACAACCCCGATTCTTGGAGGTTTAACCGTTCATGACTTATGATCAGCCCCCGCTAGAGGAGATGACCCTCAGGCAGCTGCGCCGGGTCGCTAGCCGCTATAGCGTCTCTCGCTATAGTCGGATGCGGAAGGATCAGCTCCTGGCCGCGATTCTCGAAGCTCAACAACGTGAAATTCAACCTCAATCTGATACTGCCATGACCCAGTCCCATAGCCAGTCTTCGTCTGCTCCGCTGGAAGCTCAAGAACAAGTTGAAGCCGCAAAATATGAAGTCGGTGTCACCGGGCTGTATGATGCGTCACTGGCGACGGTGGATGAAGGGCTAGGGGATCTACCCGGTGGCTACGGGGAGAGCCGCATTGTTTTAATGCCTCGGGATCCTCAGTGGGCCTACGCCTATTGGGATATCCCCGACAGTCACAAGTCAGAGCTGCGGTATCAGGGTGGGCAGCAGCTAGCGCTGCGCTTAATTGATGCCACTGACATCAATCTGGCGATCGAGATGCCCCACAGTGTTCAGGAGTACCCCTGTGATGAGCTGGCCCAGGAATGGTACCTGCCCATTCCAGTGAGCGATCGCGATTATGTGGCCGAGATTGGCTACCGCACCGGCGATGGTCGCTGGCTCATGCTGAGTCGCTCTGCGGCGGTTCGCATTCCACCCACCTACCCCTCCGACTGGATCGAAGATTGCTTTGTCACCGTGGCCTGGGATTCTAGCCTGGTGGGTAAAAAAGTTGCCGAACTTCAGCAGCCAACCCGTACCCTGGTCAAGCTCTCGGAATCTGACAGCATCTACCGTCAGATGTTCGACATGGCCGAAGGTTCAGAGTCCTTGCGGATTGCAGGCTCCCTCTACGGCTCAATGCAGCAGGGTGCCGTGCATGAGGACACCCTCAGTTCCTATGTCTTCCCCTCTGGGGTGGGGCTGTGGGCTGTACCCACCGCATCCGGCATTTCGGGCTTAACGGCATCGGGCGCGGGTATGTTTTCGGCTTCGGCAGTCCCAGCACGTCCGCGACAGTTTTGGCTGGTGGCCGATGCTGAGCTGATTGTCTATGGTGCCACAGAGCCGGATGCGACCGTAACCATTGGCGGTGAGCCGATTCAGCTCAGCCCCGATGGAACGTTCCGCTATCAGATGTCCTTCCAGGATGGGATTATTGACTACCCCATCTTTGCAGTGGCCGCGGATGGCGAACAAAACCGAGCCATTCACATGAAGTTCAAGCGTGAAACCCTAGAGCGACGCACGAATACCAAGGCCGAAGCCATTGAAGAGTGGTTCGTCTAAGGTCTTACGATCCAATTGGATGACCTTGAGATAAACATAGAAGGAGGGACAGATCAACCTGTCCCTCTTTTTTTGTGCCGTGGGTCTAGCCTGTGGGGGCTTGCTGCTCATCCGGATAGGCTTGCCCCTCAAACTGTTGTATAAGTTCATTTGCATAAGTTCATTGCCAGGAACCTGGGGATCTTCCTAAGATGGAGAAATTGGCCATTGGCGATCGCGCGATTGGCTCTGTTATTGGCACCCACAGGTAATGGTTATGGATCCCGCTCTGACTCGCATTGGTACTCAAATGTCCGCCTTAACGGGTGTGCGAGCCATCATGAAGGACATCATTGAAACCCTGCGGGGCAGCCAGGATCAGGTGTTTATCAATTTGAGTGCGGGCAACCCCGTGATTTTGCCAGAGGTGGAGCAGCTCTGGCGGGACTGCACGATGGAGCTGCTCAGCAGCCCAGAGTATGGCTCAGTGGTTTGTCGATACGGGGCCAGCCAAGGCTATGAGCCGCTGGTCGAAGCCATTGTGGACGATTTCAACCAGCGCTATGGCCTGACCCTAAACCAGCGTCAGGTGCTCATTACCCCCGGTAGCCAGTCGCTGTATTTCCTGGCCGCCAATGCGTTTGGGGGCGTTGACGCCCAGGGAGCACTAAAGCGCATTGTACTGCCCTTAAGCCCTGACTACACGGGCTATGGTGGCGTGAGCTTAGATCCCCAGGCGCTCATGGCCTATCGACCGACCCTAGAAATTGACGAAGTGGCTCATCGCTTTAAGTATCGTCCTGATTTCAGTCAGCTCCGCGTGGATGAAACAACGGGCTGCGTCATTTTTTCGCGGCCCTGTAACCCAACGGGGAATGTTTTAACCGACGATGAGGTGGCCAAGATTGCTGCGTTGGCCCGACCTTTTGATGTGCCTGTTCTAGTTGATTCCGCTTACGGCCCACCCTTCCCCAGCCTGAACTTTACAGATCTTACCCCTTTGATTGGTGAGAATGTGCTGCACTGTATGAGCTTGTCGAAGGCGGGTTTGCCGGGGGAACGGATTGGGATTGCCCTCGGAGATGAGCGATTGATCCAGGTGTTGGAGGCATTTCAGACCAACATTTGCATTCATTCGGGGCGCTACGGACAGGCGATCGCCGCCCGGGCCATTCGCTCAGGAGCGCTGGCCGAGATTTCTGAGGCTGTCATTCGACCCTTTTACCAGGAGAAGGTGGCCCTCGTGGAAGCGGCTCTGGATCGCTACATGCCGCAGGATTTGCCCTGGTATTTGCATCGGGGCGAGGGGGCGATTTTTGCCTGGGTTTGGTTCCAGAACTTGCCGATGACGGACTGGGAGCTGTATCAGCGGCTCAAGCAGGTGGGGGTGATTGCCGTTCCCGGCAGTACCTTCTTCCCTGGACTGCGGGAAGATTGGGAGCATAAGCAACAGTGCCTGCGCATTAGTCTGACGGCGACCCATGAGGAGCTAGACCAAGGGATGCAGCGATTAGCTACATTGGTGCAGCAGGTTTATAGTGCTGCACCCGTTTCTCCCCTGACTGCCAGGGTTTGAAGCGCAACACTTGCAGCGCAACACGACAAATGGCACGAATGGCATGAGTAACGTACAAGCACAGTGGCAGCCCCCTTCTCAGTCAGTCAATCTGGATGAGGACTGGGTGGAAATCGGTAAAATCACGGCGCCGCAGGGCTTGCGAGGAGAGCTGCGGGTTTACCCAGAATCGGATTTCCCAGCGCGTTTTCTAGATCCCGGCGATCGCTGGCTGTTGCGTCCGGGTGCCCAGCAGCCGGAGGTGGTGCAGCTGACTAAGGGACGGTTGATTGAAGGGAAGGGGCTTTACGTGATTCAGATTGCGGGGGTGACGGATCGGGATCAGGCGGAGCAATTGCGGGGTGCGAAGCTGCTGGTGCCTGTGGGCGATCGCCCTCCCCTAGAGGAAGGTGAATTTCACCTGATGGATCTGGTGGGCTTACGGGTGATCCATGCGGAGACTGAAGCGCTGATTGGGACGGTGGTGGGCCTGGTGGCTGCGGGGAATGATCTCCTGGAAATTCAGCGCCCCGATCAGCCTGATAAAACCATTTTGATCCCCCTGGTGAAGGAATTTGTGACGCAAGTGGATATTGCTGGGGGCCAACTCTGGCTGCGACCCATTCCTGGACTATTGCCAGACTAGCGGGGCGATCGCAGCAGTGGCGGCGGGCAATTCATCGCAATATTTTGGGGTAAGGCAATGACCATTAGCAAAAGCCATGCTTACTTTACACCTAAAGACTATTTAGAAATCGAGCGGATCAGCCCCATTAAACACGAATATATTCAGGGACAAGTTTTGGCAATGGCAGGCGCTAGCAAAGCCCATGCCATCATTACCGGAAATCTTTCTGCCCTACTCGTGAATCATTTCAGGGGCAAAGGTTGCATTGCCTACGCAACAGATATGAAGGTGCGTCTCCCTAGTTTAAATCTGTTTTACTATCCAGACTTGGTGGTGACTTGCGATCGCCGCGATCTCATTGCTGATCAAGATTTTGTCTTATATCCTAAGCTCATTATTGAAGTGCTCTCTGACTCTACTGAAGCCTTCGATCGTGGAGATAAGTTTGCTGACTATAAATTAATTCCAGAACTTGAAGAATATTTGTTGATTCATCAACAACAGATACTCATCGAGCAATTTTCACGACAATCAAGTGATCTATGGGTGCCACGTATTTATCGAGCTGGAGACAAAATAGAGTTTAGTAGCATTGAATTTTCTTGCGATATTTCAACTCTCTACGAAAATATTTCCCAGCTACTCTAGATCAGCCATTTGGCTCCTTCTGGCAGAAAGCCCCTCGCTTTACTAATCTTCAGGGTGAATGTCGGGGTGAGGGCCAGGGGTGTAGAGGGTAGAAGGGCGATCGCGGTGATTAGGGAAGCGCATTCCCGTAAAGGACGGCATACAGTAGCGACAGAAAGTGAAGCGCAGCATGGATCCCCTACTGGCCCATCAGATTACGCAGCTCAAGTCAGAGTGTTCGGCTTGCAGTCTGTAGAGATTATTTAAGCGCTACGCCAATCAATCGTTGTCAGCAAAAGAGGCGGCGCAGTTCTGCGAGAAGTTGGGAGAGGAGTGATCGTACGCCATAACTACCTCGATAACTTGCTTCTGTATCAAAGTTGGAGAATAACTGGGAATCATGAATGCATGTTTTCGTTTATGAGCCGTGAAACACTTTGTCTATTTGTATCGTGATCAAGCAGGGAAAGCCCGGTATGTAGGGTACGGGGAAAATAGCGATCGGGCGTCAGCACACTTAAGCTGTAGCCACAATCAGAAAATGAATGACTGGCTACCAATAGAAAAGTATTCATTGGAAATTGCTGGCCCTTTTGAGACTCAAGAAATAGGACTAGCCGTGGAATCAGCATTAATCTCTGCGCTTGAGCCAGAATTTAATATTAGATCTGGGCCTTCTAAGTGGGAATTTAAGACGGTTGAAACCAATGGAAATTCTCGTGAGAGACTGACTAGAGATTCTAGGCACTTTGTCTACATATACCGAACTCCAAGAGGAAAACCCCGCTATGTTGGCTATGGAAAGCGGGATAGCCGAGCTTTCCAACATTTATGTGGAGGTGGTCATAATGCAGGGCTCTCTACATGGCTTGCTAATGGCAAATATGTTTTGCAGCTGGCTGGGCCATTTGCCTCAAGTGAAATGGGGGATGCACCGCCAAGCGGGACAGTTTGCGGGATGACTTGTATAGCAGCCAAAG
>CAZXWR010000278.1:0-5470 GCA_964644325.1 uncultured bacterium | reverse complement strand
GGCGGGGATGAATTTGTGGTGTTACTTGAAGAAGTTAGAGACCTGGGTGAAGTGATTGCCGTCGCCGAACGCATCCAGCTTCAGATGCGAGATAGCTTCCAGCTGGGGACGCAAGAGGTGTTTACAGGCGCAAGCATTGGCATTGCCTTGAGTGGCACTCACTACGATCACCCGGAAGAAATGTTGCGGGATGCGGATGCCGCGATGTACCGCGCCAAAAAGCTGGGCAAAGGGCGGTATGAGGTCTTCAGTAACGAGATGTACTCGCAAAACCTCGCTATTTTGCAAATTGATAGTGACTTGCGTCGGGCCATTGAGCGGCAAGAATTTTTCTTGGTTTACCAGCCCATTGTGTCCCTGCCTGACCGCTGCATTAACGGGTTTGAAGCCCTGATCCGCTGGCAGCATCCAGAACGCGGGATGGTATCTCCCGCTGAATTTATTCCCATTGCCGAAGAGACAGGCTTTATTGTGCCGCTGGGGGAATGGGTGCTCACGGAAGCTTGTCAGCAGATGCGGCGGTGGCAAGCAGAGTTTCAGATTCAGCACCCCTTCACCGTCAGCGTGAATGTATCCAGCAACCAGTTTGCCCAGACAAATCTGGTACGGCAAATTCAGCATATCCTCGAAGATAGTCGCATTCACCACGGCAGTCTCAAGCTAGAGATTACCGAGGGCGTCATTATGCGCCATGAGGATTCCATCTCGAATACCCTCAGCGCCCTCAAGGAGCTAGGAATTCAGCTCGGGATTGATGATTTCGGCACAGGGTATTCTTCCTTAAAGTACCTGAATTCCTTTCCGGTCGATGCCCTGAAAATTGATCGGTCGTTCGTGCAGAAGATGCACCAGAACGAAGGTCTGGAAATTGTCAAGACCATCATTAATCTGGCCCATAATCTGGGCATGGATCTGGTGGCAGAAGGGGTGGAAACTTCAGTGCAGGCGGCCACGCTCCAAACCATGGACTGTGAGTATGGGCAGGGCTATTTCTTTTCCAAACCCCTGGCGAAAACTCGAGTCAATGCCTTGCTGGGGGAAGGGGACGGGTATATCCCCCAGGCGTGGTTGCAGGAACATTAAAAAACCTGCGGGTACCCGGTTAAGGGCTAGAGTCTACCGATCTGGCCTGGAGGCGTTCGAGCTGTTGCTGCACCGTCTGGTAGCCCTCGGTTTCTCCGGTTTCCTGGTAAAGGTCAGCGGCTTTTTGGTAGTCGGCGATCGCCTGTTGGCGGTCACCCGTCACTAAGTACAGATTCGCCCGGTTGACATGGGCGCCTATATGATTCGGGTCATATTTGAGGGCTGTCGTGTAGTCGGCGATCGCGGCCTGGGGCTGTCCGGTTTCACTGTGGGCAATCCCCCGACCAAAGTATGCAGCTGGGTCGTCGGGCTGGAGTTGAATCGCAGCCGTGTAGTCGGCGATCGCAGCGGGAAAGTCTTCCTGGGCGGCGTGGGAAACACCCCGGTTAAAGAGGGCTGCCGCAAACTTAGGCTGGCGTTGCAAAGCGGTGGTGTAGTCGGCGATCGCAGCAGCGTGATTGTTGGTGCGGGCCTGGATCAAGGCCCGCTGATAGAGAGGCTCTACCGCGTTTGGCTCCAGGGCAATGGCCTGGGTATAGGCCTCGCGGGCGGCGTCTAAGTCTTCGGCTTGGAGGGCAATGGTGCCTTGCCCGATATAGGCGGCAGCCGTGGGCTTGAGGGCGATCGCCTGCTTTAAGTCCGATGCAGCCAAATCGACCTGCCCCCCCTTCAGGTACAGTAACCCGCGCTGTTCGTAGGCTTTGGCGGGGGAATTGGGCCGTTGAATGACCTCGGAGAAATCAGCGATCGCTTTGGCATCCTGACCTAGCGCGCTGTAGCTCAGGCCCCGATTCAGGTAGCTGTCGGTTGCTTTAGGATCTAATTCGATGGCACGGCTATAGTCGGCGATCGCGGCGGTGTAGTTTTTCAGGGCTGCCTGGGCATTCCCACGGCTGAAATGAGCAAAGGCATAGCGACTGTCTTTTTGAACCGCAGCCCCATAGGTTTTTAAGGCCGATGGGTAGTCCCCTTGACGGTACTGGTCTGCCCCGGTTTTGAGGAGGGCGTGAGCTTCCCGGCGCGCCACCCAATCGATGTTGTCTGGATTCTTCGAGGTCGCAGCCTTGGGTTTGGCGGGCTGCTCCACTTCTGCTTGTGCCGGGGCGGTCGGAGCGGCGGGTTTCTGTGCTGGAATGGGCTTGGCGGGTGGGGTGGAGTCTGGCTTGACGCTGGGAGACGATGGCTGGGGCTCGACGGTTTTTTCGGCTGCATTCGGCAAGGTCTGATCGGTTGCTGTCGCGTCAGGCTTGCCATCCCGCACCGGCGGTGAGGGGGGATCTGTTGTGTCTGCTGCGGTCGGTTGGTCGGTTGGGCTGGGTGCGGCAGGATCAGCAGACTTGGCCTCTGCTTCGGTCTGCGATGCATCTTCTGCGGTTACATCCTGAGCAGCGGGCGTAACGGTGGGCTTTGGCTCCTTGGCTGAGGCAGGGGTTTGAATCTTGAGGGGAGGCGCTGTCTTAATCTGTGAGTCAGGGAGGGGTTCTACCTGTCCTTGGGCGCTACTGGCCAAGCAGAAAAGACTGCCCACTCCGCTTAAGAAATACGCGAGCGCTTTAGGCAGTGGCATGAACGACTCTTTAATGCGTACTGTGCTTCTCATCGATACCCAATTTCTTGACTTCTGCATTCAGTCATGTGTGCCCTGCCTCTGTTTTACACCATCTTTAAGTTCCATGTCGGACATGTCAAGGACTCTCTCACAGGGCAGGGGCACTCGATCACAGGACAAAATGCCAGCAAAGCTATAACTTTTGTTAAAAATAAATATCTCAGCGTGAGATTGCGTTAAGGTGCTGCGAGCCGTTTTAATCAAGATTCTAAAATTTGAATATTCAACCCCTATTACACTTCCTGCAGACGGAACTGGGAATTGCGCCCACAGAAATTGCGATCGCCACCCGGAATCAGGAGCAAACCAGTCCCACGGAACTCCCCATTTTACTTTGGCAAAATGGTCTCATTGACCTACAGCAGCTGAACCAAATTTTTGAATGGGAAGAACAGGCTGCATTACGGAATAAATCTGATGTCGTCGTAACGCTGTAGGGCTGTTCTTGAAGGTGAGAGAGCTTGAGACCGACCCGCTGGTGCCCTTGGTGTCCCCTGAAGTCATTGCCGCAACCGTGCAGCGACTGGCCCAAGAAATTGATCGCGATTATGCAGCGCGTTCTCCCGTTTTGGTGGGTGTGCTCAAGGGATCTTTTATTTTTTTGGCAGACTTGGTGCGGCAGATTCAGACTCCCCTCCAGCGCGTAGAGCTGATTCAGCTTTCAAGTTACGGCACTGGTACCCAGAGCTCTGGCGAGGTGTCGGTGCAAATGAATCTTGACCCCGAGGTGATTGCTGGCCAGGATGTGATCTTGGTTGAGGATATCGTCGATACGGGTTATTCGGTCGTCAAAGCGTTTCAAGCCTTAACCCATGCCCAGCCCAAGAGTCTAAAACTCTGTAGCTTGCTCGACAAGCCCGATCGCCGTCAAGTTGCTGTAACCATCGATTATTGTGGCCTGACCGTTCCTGATCAGTTTGTTGTGGGTTACGGGATTGACTACGCTGAAAAGTATCGCCAGCTAGCGGGCATTTATGCGCTAAATCTAGGCTGAAGCCAGCTAGCTGAGCGAAGCCCCTGGATATGCGTTGCTCCCAGCGCCGTTGCCCCTGTTTGGAGGGTTGAATACTTCAGCGACGACTGGCTAATTTTTGAAGCACATCTTGGGCAAGCTGATACTGCTCAAACAGACGCTCATCTCGGCGAAAGGCCGGAGTGTGAATTCTGAGTTTTCCATTAACCCAGGTTTCACCATGGTGCTGATGCAGGAGTTCATGGTACATCACAAATTCCACCACATAGCTCGGGATATCTGGGCTATCTAAAGTTTGACTGATCACGATCCGGTCTTTTGAGGGTTCATAATGCCCAAACTTGCGGCGGGTCTGGGTGGCACTCCAGGCCAATTTAGGTTTGCCCATGCCGATTTTTTGTGACGCCACTGTCTGCCCTGTCGTCCTTGCATCGACGAAGTAGCGCTGATGCACTGACTCATAAATATCGTTGAGATCAAAGTATTGGCCCTTGGCGGTATCTTTGATCTCTTCAACGGTCAGCTCCAGGGCAAGCATGATTTCGCTGAAGGCTTCGTGCAGGGAAAATTTCCGCAGGCTAGTCGTGGCAGGCGACTGCTTGCCGCTGACAAAGACTTGGGCTAAGGCCGTCAGGATATCCGCATCACCAGCGATATAGCCTTCATTGATCTCAAATAAACTGTGGTTCGAGTGGTGTCGATAGCGAAACAATCCAGACATATTGGCAAAGACTACCGTCACTTTTGCTGGCTTTTTGTCTTGCTCAACGGGGTTGAAACCCTTTTTCTGAAAACGATAGAGTCGATCAATAGCCTGTATAACCTGGTGGGTTGCTGCAAGGTGCAGCTTGAGGTAGCGATCCTCTTGCAAAAATCTCAGCCATCGATAGTAAGGCTGAGCGATTCCGGTGAGGTGGGCAGGTGTTACTTCTGCTTTGCTACAAAGGCTTTCAAGATGCTCTACCCTAGCAGCAATGTCGCTGGCGAGTGTTCGATAATTTCGGCTCGATACCGGAAATGACTGGGCCGCCTGGGCGATCGCCCTTTGAACTGTGCGTTCTTGGGCCCGAATATTGGTAACCCGCAGCTGTTTGGGAGACTGGACAGCTCCATGAGCAAGGGGCAACTGGTCGAGATTGAGCTGTTTGAGATAGGTATAGGCCCTACGGGAAGGACTCGGCAGCTGCTCTGGACGCTGGCGCGCTTGCGCACAGATTTGTTCGACAGTATTCAGGGTCTCCCGTACATAGGCCTGAAACATCGGAACTTCAGAAACGGGCAGGCCCACTTTCATTTGCTCTCGTACCCGATTCGCTGCGGCAACCAAGCCCTTAATTCTGATATTGGATGGTTTTGCCATCATGCAATGAGTTCATTGATAAATACCCGAGACGGAAAAGATCTTCCGTCCATATAGGCTTCAATCATGGCGCAACATCGGCTCTCAAGCAAAAGCGCCCCCCGGAGGAGGCGCTTTCGTTCTTTTCTCACTCTCTAGACTTCCTCTAGACCGCCGAGGTCATCACAGACCCCACGCAGCTATCAAGCCATCTAGCGTTATAGCGATGCCTAATCAAACCATCAACTAACCGTTGACCTAGCCATTGATTGCAGGAGCAGTCAGCGCCACAGGAGCAGACTCACCAGCAGCCAAGTCAAGCGGGAAGTTGTGGGCATTCCGCTCGTGCATCACCTCGAAACCAAGGTTCGCACGATTCAATACGTCCGCCCAGGTGTTCACAACATTGCCCTGGCTGTCCACGATGGAGTGGTTGAAGTTGAACCCGTTCAGGTTGAACGCCATC
>CAZXWR010000277.1:0-5508 GCA_964644325.1 uncultured bacterium | reverse complement strand
TCATGCGCTTTAAGTTATAGTCTGTCACATCCACCAGCGCTTGTTTCGCCGCAGAGGTCGGCAATGGGTCAAGATGCTGCACCGCCTTCGTCGTAAACTCTTCCGCTAGCTTGAGCGATCGCTCAATCCCCCGACTATTTTTCACGAGGGTGAGCGCTTCCTCTGCATCCCCAGGCTCTTGCAGCTGACGCTCAATTAGGTCTTTGAGGTAAGGGGTTTCTTCCATCGCGAACAAAACGGGCGCCGTTAAATTGCCGCTCCTGAGGTCTGAAGCAGCGGGCTTACCGAGGGCATCGGTCGTGCCCGTAAAATCTAGAATATCGTCCACGATTTGGAACGCTAACCCGGCACAGCGACCAAACTGGTAAAAGTTATTGATCATCTCCAGGGGCGCTTCACTGAGCACCCCAACCGCCTTCGAGCTGTTGGCAATGAGGGACGCTGTTTTGTAGTAGGACTTTTGCAGATAGGCTTCAAAGGAAACATCCGTGTCAAAGGCATTCATGCCCTGCTGGATCTCACCCTCAGCGAAGTCCTTGATCACCTCAGACAGCAGCTTCACTACCTCTAAATTGTCAAGATTCGCCAGATACCAAGAAGCCTGGGCAAACAGAAAATCGCCCGCCTGGATTGCGATCCGGTTGCCAAAAAGCTGGTGCGCCGTTGGCACACCCCGTCGCATCGCCGAGTCATCTACCACATCATCATGGAAAAGACTCGCGGTGTGAATCATTTCCGTAATTTCGGCCAGCCGTCGATGCCGGGGCGAGATATCAGTACCATTGGCCAAGGCCCTTGCCAGCAAAAGCACAATTGCTGGCCGCATCCGCTTCCCTCCAGCTTGAAACAGGTGCTCGGCTGCCGCAAACAGAATGGGATGCCGCGCCCCAACCAATTGTTTCAGGTTGTCCACTAGCTGGGCTAAGTCGGCTTCAACAGGCGCAAAAAGGGAGGTGACTGAGGTCATGGATTAATATTCTCGGGGGGATCCTGCTCAGAGTTACAAAATTTTACATATTATGCTCATATTTTAATCGAACCTTCTGCGTTTGCGGTAGGCGGATTCAGAATCTCTTGTGGGAAGCCGGCACCTTAATGCAAATTGCCGGCACCTTAATGCAAGTTGCCTGCTCGAAACGTTGGCAGGCTCCTGCTTTAGTCCGTGGGAATGGGGAAGAGCACCCGGCAGAAGGCCTTAACCCCCCATAATACAGAGAGAGCCTGTAAACAGTTTGGTCTTAAGGAGTGCTGGCCATGGTTGAGCCAAGTTTGCCCCCCAAGGAAGGTGAAGTTTCAGCGGTTTCCCTGCATCCGTTACGCGCATTAACCGGGGCAATCATTGCAGCCATATTGGGCATTTTGGGGTATCGCATGTCGGCGGCGATCGCCCTCTCTTTTGCCAACCACCCCATTACCTCTGCCAACCACATTGTCCACAACTTATCGGCGGCGGTGCGAACCTTAGTCGTGGGCATGGCCGCCCTCGCAACGGGCATCTGTACCTTGATTGCCCTTGGACTGGTGGGGTTAGCCCTTCAGATTGCGATTCAGCGCCTGCGCCCGACTCAGCCCAACGCCTAGTGCAGCATGCCAAGCATGCTGCGGGGAAAGGGTTTGCAAGGCAGGCCTGGTCAACGGTTAAGACGGGCGATTGCCCCAGCGTTGATCAACATACTGTTTGGCACGCCGAATGGCTTCGGGGCGACTGTAGGCACAGGGAACCGCTACGGCACAGTTCGTCCCGTGATTAGCCCAGACGCCAAATATTGTTTGCTCCGCCAGACGACTTTGCTCAATTTCAAGCTGCCACCCGCGATAGCTGAAGGATAAAACGATATGGGGGAAGTCAGGATGAAGAATAACCATGGGGAACGGTATCGCAATGAGGTGGCGAAGCATGGGGAACGGTATCGCAATGAGGTGGCGAAGCATGGGGATGCGTTAGCGAGCTTCACACTGGGGCAAAGTGCGGCAAAGATGAAGGTTCGTCAATTTAACCATACCCCTGTTAGATTAGGCTTGGTGTTGGTGGGTAACAGTTCCACCGGGATGCCATCAGGGTTAGATGGGCGCTGGCCCCAACCCCCTGGGTGAGGCTCCCCTGCTTTAGGCAGTCTGTCTGAGTCCAGCGCAAGCTGGAGCCAGGATCCAGCGATGCCTGCCGAATAGCTCATTCTTACAGGGTGTTACAATCGCCAATGATTTATTGCGATCGCCCAGAAACCGCCCTTGATTCAGGAACGCTAGAAGCAAAGCAAAGCCGCCAGCAGCAGGATTCAGTGAAGTTTAGGAACCCCATCGATCGTCTCAGCCCCCTATGTCCTGTGCCCGATTGTCACTGGGGGCAACGGTGGAGGGTACAACCGGGGCTGGTTTCGGATGGTTTAGAGGCTGGTTGTTTGGGGAGGTGGCAACTCTGACCCTCCCTACAACCCCGACAGACGTTCCCAGCAAGTCGCCCCCCCGCGATCGCCCCACGCCAAATCCCCTGAGCCTCTGGCAGCTCTGGAATATGAGCATTGGGTTCTTTGGCATTCAGTTTGGCTGGGGGCTGCAAATGGCCAATGCCAGCAGCATCTTTGAATCCTTGGGGGCTAACCCGCAGCAAATTCCACTGCTGTGGCTGGCCGCCCCGTTGACGGGCCTGATCGTACAGCCTCTGGTGGGCTACTTCAGCGATCGCACCTGGTGCTGGCTGGGTCGCAGACGCCCGTATTTTCTGGTGGGTGCAATCTTCAGCAGCCTAGCGCTGGTGGCCATGCCCCATGCCTCAACGCTATGGATGGCAGCGGGCCTGCTCTGGATTTTAGACAGTGCGGCCAACATCAGCATGACCCCCTTCAAAGCCCTGGTGGGGGATTTGGCCCCTAGTGCGCAGCGTACCACGGGCTTTACCCTACAGGCGCTCTTTCATGGCCTATCGGGAATTGCGGCGGCGGCCCTCCCCTGGGTGTTTCATCACTGGGTGCGCATCAACCCTATGGATCCGCAGGGGGCCATCCCAGTCACAACCCGGCTGTCCTTTTATGCCGGTGCTGCCATCCTGCTGACCACGGTGCTCTGGACGGTGATCACCACCCGAGAATATCCACCCTCAGCCCCGGCAACTCCAGCGCCATTACCCGCCGCAAAACCCACCTGGACAACCCTCTGGCCAAACCTCAAGGCGGCTTTGGCGCGGCGGCCTGCAATTTTAGGTCAGCTGGCCTGGGTGCAGTGTCTAAGCTGGCTGGGTATGTTCTGCGTTTTTCTATATTTACCCCCAGCGATCGCCTATCGCATTTGGGGGGCAACACAGCCCGGTACGCTGCAATATGCAGCGGGGATTGAGTGGGCTGGACTCTGTATCGCGCTCTATAACGGGGTGTGCTGCTTGTTTGCGTTTCTTTTGCCCAAAATCACCCGTCGAGTGGGCCGGAAAACCACCCATTGCCTGTGTTTAGTCAGTGGCGGTCTGAGTTTGCTGAGCCTCTCGACGCTCCACAGTCAGCCAGGGGTTCTGCTCTGTATGGTGGGTCTGGGGATTGCCTGGGCCAGCATGTTGTCATTGCCCTACGCCATGCTGATTGAAAAACTGCCCACCCAAGATAGCGGACTTTATTTGGGTCTGTTTAATCTGTGCATTGTGCTGCCTGAACTGGCAGCAGCCCTCGGCATGGGCTGGGTCATGGAACACCTGCTCCATAACCACCGCATGGAGGCCGTTGGCCTTGGCGGTGGGCTCATGCTAGCTGCGGCCCTCTGCACTCAGGCTATCCAAGACGCGACGGTTCCACGGTCTGACCTGACTGGAGAGCCAACCCGCTCTTAACACCTGAGAACTGACAGTCAAACAGCGCTGAGATTGAGCCCATTAAAAAACTCCCGGCTACTAGAGCCGGGAGTTGAAGTCATGCAGTTACGCGACGCTAGCGGGTCTGTTTCAGTGGGGACTGATACAGCACGCCAGAGCCGTTGTCAGCCACAAAGTGGCAGGCCAGGTAGGAACGCACAAAGCTTCTCCACACGGGCTCTTTAGACTCGCGGTAGTAGTCTCCTAAAACAGGCTTAATCGCTGCGGTGGCCGTTCGCAGATGATAGTGGGGCATGCTCAAAAAGATATGATGCGCCACATGGGTGCCAATATCGTGGTGGATCCGATTGATGAAGCCATAGTCTCGGTCAATCGTAGATAGGGCGCCCTTCAGGAAGTACCAGTCTTGACCTCGGTACCAGGGAATGTCGGGTTCGGTGTGGTGTAGGAAGGTCACCAGATCCAGCCAGATCACAAAGATAAGGTAGGGTGCCCCATAAAACTTGAGCAGAAATAGCCAGCCGAACTGTACCGTCAAGTAGCCCAAGAAACCTAGGAACACCACCAGAGCCGCTGTGCTGGTCAGGACATCCCACTTCTCAGAGGGACGGAACAGGGAGCTGCTGGGCAAAAAGTGCGACCCTTTGCGATCGGGCGATCGCCGAAATAGATAAATCGGATAGGCCAGCAATGGCAGGTAAAACCGGATCAGCTTCTCTGGCCAGCTCATCTCGTTGTACTTGGCTTCAGTCACTGGGTACCAGCTTTCATCGGTTTCGATGTTGCCCGTATTGGCATGGTGGGTGCGATGGCTAATCCGCCAGCCGTGGAAAGGCACCAGAATGGGGGTATGGCTGAGGTGGCCAATCAAATTATTGAGCCACAGGTGCTTCGAGAAAGATCGGTGGCCGCAGTCATGCCCTACCACAAACAGTGACCAGAATAAGGTGCCCTGCATGAGCCAAAAGATCGGGTAGAACAGCCACGAGTCTAAGGTATGGGCGATCGCATAGAGGGCGGCAATCAAACCGACATCCAGAAAAAAGTAGGAGAGCGATCGCCAGGTAGAGGGTTCAAAACAGTAGGCAGGAATCGCGTTTCTGACATCTTGGAGCGTAAAGGGCAGATCAGGAGTCCGAGACGAGAAAGCGGGCTCAGCTGACCGAGGGAGAATAGGACTTACTTGCACGTAGGTTTCGTATAGACAATGTACAACCCAACCTCTGCACACCAAGCGCTGGTCTCAGACTGCTTTGCCCGAAACTCAAACACGCACAGCTTTTGCAAACAGCAGAAACGGTTACAGCCAAAAATGGCCCCCGGCTGGGAAAACCTAAGTGTTCCCTACCGACTGGCCAGGAATAACTGCGACACCCGCTATCCTGCAAAAAAAATCGCGTGACCGCTGGCAGAACCTTGGGATCAAACTGCACCATTGTAACGTTTTATGTCGCTGCGGCGATCCCCAGACCTAAATCTCTGGAGGAGATGGCCCTGGGTTGAGCAGCGTCACCCAAGGGTTTGTCGAGCAGTTTAAGCTGGCCCGACATCGCAGGGTTGTGCTGGGTCTCCGCACGGAACCCACGGGCTTAAAATAATTGGAGGTTAAGGATGGGGGCAGCCGCCCCCTGCCTTCAGGATCTTGACGATCAGCAGGAGAGTCGCTTGGATAAACCGCAACCGGGCCAGCTAGCAGGAGGCCGTTCCCCACAGCA
>CAZXWR010000276.1:0-5569 GCA_964644325.1 uncultured bacterium | reverse complement strand
CTCTTTTCGCAACCCCTGGGGCCTGTTTTTACCAGCGGTAATTGAGAAATTGCGCAAATAGCTTGCCATACATGAAAGGAGCTAAGCTTCTCATGATGACTGAATTTGATGAGACGATCGCCCTCAAAGAAGGTCGCTCTGATCAATATCCTCCTGTTGAACCTTCAACCCAGCGTCACCCTTTATTCTATTGGGAGCAGTTTTGTCGTAACCGTCCCTGGAACTCATATTGAGCTTAGTGTTCAACGAGTTTAATAGGGTTTCAGCTTCTACTTTGAGCGGTCTTTAGACCTGAAATGGCTGAAACAACCAATCTTCGTCAGATGCCAGGGACAGTTACGTTTTGTCAGTGGGTGACGAGTACTGAAAACCGCATCTATCTGGGCTGGTTTGGAATCATGATGATTCCTACCCTCTCCACGGCAGCCATCACATTTATCATTGCCTTTATCGCTGCCCCTCCTGTAGATCTCAGCGGTACCGGAGAAAAGATTTCTGGCTCTTTATTGGACGGCAACAATCTGCTTTCTGCCGCAGTTGTACCGACCTCAGCAGCACTTGGGCTGCACTTCTATCCGATTTGGGACGCAGCCTCTGTCTCGGAGTGGCTTTATAATGGCGGCCCTTATCAGCTTATTGTGCTGCACTTTTTAATCGGCATTATCTGCTATCAAGATCGGGAATGGGAGCTGAGCTATCGACTCGGAATGCGGCCCTGGATTTCAATGGCATTTACTGCACCAGTTGCGGCGACGGTTTCGGTACTGCTCGTTTATCCAATGGGCCAGGGTGGCTTTGCTGAAGGGATGCCCCTCGGTATTTCTGGCACTTTTACATTTATGTTTACGTTTCAAGCAGAGCACAATATTCTCATGAGTCCGTTTCACCAATTAGGTGTTTTTGGTGTCCTCGGCGGTGCTTTTCTCTGCTGTATTCACGGATCCTTGGTAACCTCTACTCTGCTGCGAAAGACAAAGCCCGGTGAGTCGCTTAATGTTGGCTATACGCTGGGGCAGACAGCTGAAACCTACAGCTTTAGTGCGGCTCAACGATTCCAGCAGCTCCTGTTCTGGAAGAAAGTTTCTTTACCTAGTTCCCATGCTGTCCATTTTTTTCTGGCGGCCATACCCGTTGCTGGAATTTGGTCCGCAGCTTTAGGAGTCGATGTTGCCGCTTTTAACTTCGAAAAGCTAACGTTCGCACCGCCTCGGGCGATCGCTCACCCGACCGGGACAGTTCCCACTTGGGCAGATACAATTTTGCAGGCCAATTTAGGCTTGTCAGCCGTCGGAGAAACTGCAGATCCGTTATTTCCAATGGTTTTGGAGTTCGGCAATGAATAGTGATTGGGTGTTTCAGGGGGAATGGAGTTGTCGATTCTCTAGGTTAGTCCCTTATCAATCACCAATTAATAGGTAGTCCGCTGTCCTATTTCTGCAGTTTCAGCCGTTTTTTAACTAGACCTTACCTTTTTGATAAGAGGAGAGTCTCTCATGACGAAAAGTCCTCCAGGACAGAGAAACATCGGCGTTAGCGTGGATAAAAATCCAGTGCCTACAACTTTTGAGCCGTGGGCAAAGCCTGGACATTTTGACCGCACGCTAGCCAAGGGACCCAAAACCACAACCTGGATTTGGAATCTCCATGCCAATGCACATGATTTTGATACGCATACTAGTGATCTGCAAGACGTATCACGCAAGATCTTTTCAGCGCACTTTGGGCACCTAGCCGTTGTGTTTATCTGGTTGAGCGGCATGTATTTTCACGGTGCCCGCTTTTCTAATTTTTCGGCCTGGATGGCCGATCCAATCCATATCAAACCCAGCGCTCAGGTTGTGTGGCCTATCGTGGGTCAAGACATCTTAAATGGGGATATGGGCGGTGGCTTCCACGGTATTCAGATTACGTCTGGGCTTTTTCAGCTGTGGCGGGCCTCTGGTATCACCCATGAGTTCCAGCTGTACTGCACCGCCATAGGTGGCCTAGTTATGGCAGCCTTAATGCTGTTTGCCGGGTGGTTTCACTACCATGTCAGTGCCCCGAAACTTGAGTGGTTTCGCAACTGGGAAGCCATGATGAACCATCACTTAGCAGGATTGCTGGGCTGTGGGGCGCTGGGCTGGGCTGGACATCAAATTCATGTGGCGCTACCTATCAATAAACTCTTGGATGCAGGGGTGGCTGTTGAGGATATTCCCCTTCCCCATGAATTCATTTTGAATAAGGATTTGATGGCGGAGCTATACCCCAGCTTTGCTAAAGGGTTAACACCATTTTTTACCCTGAACTGGGGAGCCTATGCAGACTTCTTAACCTTTAAGGGAGGGTTAAATCCTGTCACGGGCGGTCTCTGGCTTTCTGATACAGCGCACCACCATTTGGCGATCGCCGTCATTTTTATCATCGCAGGCCACTTCTATCGGACAAATTGGGGCATTGGCCACAGCTTTAGAGAACTGTTGGATGACGCCAAAGCTCCTAAGATGCTGCCCTTTTTAAACTTTATTGGGCCAGTGGGTCACAAGGGGCTCGATAAAATTTTCGAGACTTCCTGGCATGCCAACCTTTCAATTCACCTGGTGCAGATGGGGACAGCTAGCCTGCTCGTAGCACACCATATGTATGCAATGCCGCCCTACCCCTATCTGGCAACAGACTATGCCACGGTCACATCTTTATTCACCCATCATGTCTGGATCGCTGGATTTTGTATTGTCGGCGGTGCGGCCCATGCCGCCATCTTCATGGTGCGGGACTATAACCCGGCTGATCACGTTAATAACATCCTGGATCGAACCATTCGGCACCGAGACGCCATCATTTCTCACTTGGCCTGGGTCTGTCAGTTTTTAGGCTTCCATAGCTTTGCGATGTACTGTCACAACGACACGATGCGAGCCTTTGGACGACCTCAAGATATGTTTTCCGATACCGGAATTCAGCTTCAGCCTATTTTCGCCCAGTGGATACAGCAAATCCAGACTGCTGCTGTGGGTGCTGCGCAGGCTGCACAACCTTTGGGCAATGTCTTTGGCGGCCTGCGAAATATTGAACTGGGTGGACTGGGTATGACAGCTCCTGGCATTGGCGCACCTGTCAGCTATGCCTGGGGCGGCGGTATCGTGGCGGTAGGTGACAAGATTGCGATGATGCCCATTCCCTTGGGTACCGCAGATTTCCTGATTCACCATATTCATGCCTTTACGATTCACGTCACTGTGCTGGTGCTGTTAAAAGGCGTGTTGTTTGCCCGCAGTTCTCGCTTGGTTCCGGATAAAGCTAATTTAGGTTTCCGCTTTCCTTGTGATGGACCGGGTCGGGGTGGCACCTGTCAGGTTTCGTCCTGGGATCATGTTTTTCTCGGGCTGTTCTGGATGTATAACTCCCTGTCGATTGTTATCTTCCACTTTTTCTGGAAAATGCAGTCTGATGTCTGGGGCACAGTCAATCCAGACGGCACTATTACCCATATTACGGGCGGAAATTTTGCCCTGGGTTCAATTACCAATAATGGCTGGCTGCGCGATTTTCTGTGGGCTCAGTCGAGCCAAACGATTGCCTCATATGGTTCCTCTAGTTCAGCCTACGGAATCATGTTTTTGGCGGGACACTTTGTGTTTGGCTTTAGTCTGATGTTCTTGTTCAGCGGTCGGGGCTACTGGCAAGAGCTGATTGAGTCCATCGTATGGGCACACAACAAGCTAAATATTACGCCGATGATCCAGCCACGCGCGCTCAGTATTATCCAGGGTCGGGCTGTTGGTGTGGCGCACTACCTCCTCGGTGGGATTGTCACAACCTGGGCGTTCTTCCTAGGACGTATGGTTTCCCTTGGGTAGGGGGCAGGTTAAAGGCCCCTACATTCTCAAACATCACCCACAACCCTAAAAAACGCGAACCTATTTCTATTCAGTTCATCGAACTAGTCCATCGAAAGTGTGTAAGAACTATGGCGACAACAAAATTTCCTAAGTTTAGCCAGGAGTTGCAGCAAGACCCGACCACACGGCGGATCTTCTATGCGATCGCCACTGCCCATGATTTTGAAAGCCATGACGGGATGACGGAGGAAAATCTGTATCAAAAGATTTTTGCTTCTCACTTTGGTCATCTCGCCATTATCTTTTTGTGGGCATCGGGCCTACTGTTCCATGTAGCTTGGCAAGGTAACTTTGAGCAATGGATACAAGACCCGTTGACAACTCGGCCTATTGCCCACGCCATCTGGGATGCTCAGTTTGGCCCTGGTGCGATCCAAGCCTTTACCCAGTCAACCGCTCATAACCCAGTTGATATCTGCTACTCCGGGGTATATCACTGGTGGTACACCATTGGCATGCGCACCAATAATGAACTCTTTATTGGGGCGATCTTTTTGGTGCTGCTAGCGGCGGTCTTTCTCTATGCTGGCAGGCTGCATTTACAGCCTAAATTCCGGCCTAGCTTAAGCTGGTTCAAAAATGCTGAGTCTCGACTCAACCACCATTTGGCGGGGCTGTTTGGGGTCAGTTCTCTGGCTTGGACAGGACATCTGATCCATGTTGCTATTCCGGAATCCCGTGGACAGCATGTGGGCTGGGACAATTTTTTGTCAATGCCACCTCACCCTGCTGGGCTGACTCCTTTTTTCACAGGTAACTGGGGGGTTTATGCTCAAAACGCTGATGCCCCCACGCATCTTTTTGGTACCTCCGAAGGGGCAGGCACAGCAATTCTGACTTTTCTCGGTGGGTTTCATCCGCAAACGCAGTCTCTCTGGCTGACCGATATGGCGCATCACCATTTGGCGATCGCTGTGCTCTTCATTGTGGCCGGACACATGTACCGTACCAACTGGGGCATTGGCCACAACATCAAAGAGATGCTTGAAGCTCTTCAAGGGCCTGGCCCCAAAGGTTTCTTTATCGCCCCCAATACGGGACGAGGTCATAAAGGCATTTACGATACCTATAACGAGTCCCTACACTTCCAACTGGGCTGGCACTTGGCTTCCCTGGGTGTTGTGACCTCTCTGGTGGCTCAGCATATGTACGCGATGCCACCCTATGCTTTCATATCTCAGGATTTCACCACGATGTCGGCCCTTTATACCCATCACCAGTACATTGCTGGATTCTTGATGGTCGGGGCCTTTGCCCACGGTGCAATTTTCATGGTGCGAGATTACGACCCTGAGCGGAATCGAGACAACGTGCTGGCACGGGTACTCAATCATAAAGAAGCCATTATTTCGCATCTCAGTTGGGTTTCGCTGTTTCTTGGCTTCCACACGCTGGGGATTTATGTTCACAATGATTGCGAAGTCGCCTTTGGCGCACCTGAAAAGCAAATCTTGATTGAACCCATCTTTGCTCAGTGGATTCAGGCGACCCATGGTAAAGCCCTGTATGGCATCAATACACTGCTCTCAAATTCTGACAGTGTGGCATTTACTGCGTGGCCCAATCATGCCAACGTTTGGCTACCTGGCTGGCTGGATGCTATTAATAGCGGCACCAACTCTCTCTTTTTAACTATGCCTTACCCACAAGTCGTGGAAGCCTTTTCATAGTGGGCTTTCAATCAT
>CAZXWR010000275.1:0-5577 GCA_964644325.1 uncultured bacterium | reverse complement strand
CAAGCTGGCGCAATTCTGACCCTCTCTGTCTGCCCTGGTGAGAAATCCGGGTTGAAAGGTTTACACGAGGGTATCACTTCCCGATCCCCATTGGATAGAGTTGTGAGCCCACTATTTTTAAGGGTTCTTTAAGCTTCATCTTATGGTCATATGGGGACAATGTCTCAGGGCAAAGCAGCGCCAAGAACTGAGGCGTAGCGCGATGCCTAGCTGGACTTAACCTAGATTTGCGGGTTGCGTAGGTCAGATGTCCAGGCTATCGAAGGGTCTGCTGCAACAGCCAGGCTGTGATGCCATCGGCCAAGCTTGTCGCTAGCGCTTGCTGGGCCTTAGCGTCGGTAATCCATTCAAATTCGTTGGGATTGATCATGAACCCAAGCTCGATGAGGACGGCAGGGGCGATCGCTGGGCGGGTGAGGGCCAGGTTATTCCAGTAGACGCCGTCGGAGGGCCGACCCAGTTGCTGGGTGAGGTGGTCGTGGAGGGCAACGGCCAGTGACTGGGCCTGGGGGTGGTACCAGAAGGTGCTGACGCCCTGTTTATTCCAGGCATCACCGTTATCGGGCAGAGCATTGTAGTGGATGCTGAGGGCTAGCGTCGGTGCCACTTTTTCGATGACATCTACCCGGTCTTGGGGGTAAAGGTCATCATCCCCTTCCCGGGTCATGACCACTTTGGCCCCGCGCTGTTCTAGCGCTTGGCGTAGGAGGCTGCTGAGCACCAGGGTGACGTCTTTCTCGGGGTAACCCGTTGGCCCAACAGCCCCCAGGTCATTGACGCTGCCATGCCCGGGATCAATGAGAATTGTTGCACCTCTCAGCGGATCTTTGACCACAGCCCCTGTATTGATGCTGTTGCCATACCGTAGAACTTCAGTCCCGGCCAGTTTGGGGGGGTGACGCAGGGCCAGCACCAGGGTGTTGCCTTCATAGTTCAGGCGATACCCCCACTGCTGCTGCTGAAGCTGGAGCTGGTACTGTACCTGGGTGGGTGCAACCTGCTGCCAGTCTAGGCGTGAGAGCACTGGGCCAGGGGTCTGAAAAATTGTATCGGTCTGGGCAGTGGTGTTGTAGAGGTTTAGGGTCAGGCTAGTGTCACTCTGCTGGAGGGAAACGGGTACCGGAACTTCCAGGGGAAACAGGAATCGGGTTTCATCGGCTAGGGTCTCCACTTTGACGCTGCGGAGGGTGGACTGGGGCAGGACGCCATTGGCCACGGGTTCGGTTTCGCTGGCTTTAATCCAGGCCCCGTAATCTAAGCGCAGCCATTCTCCTTCTGAACCGGTGACGGTGGCCTGCACTCCTTTCGGTAGAGGGGTTAAGCGAGAATAGTCGGTGCTGGCGCCGGTGCGGGCTACGCCCTGGTCACTGGTCACTCGCACAACGTTTAAATTCTTAGAATCCACGATGGTGAGCTGGCCGGGGGCAGTTTGGCGCACGACCTGGCGACCCTGCTTGAGTTCGTAGCGCGGCTGTCCTAAGGAGCCGGGAGTGGGGAACTGGGTACAGCCCCGGTAGCGACCGATTTGGCTGATTACTTCCGGCTGATTGGCTCCAGTTAAAACCGCAGAATTGGGGGGGAGCGAGACGGTTTCGGGTTGGGGGCGAAGCGGGATAGTTTGGGAGCCAACTTTAACCGTAACCTGGGCATTGGGCGGGGCGATCGCCCCAAAGCAGATCGATTCGTTGGGGAGACGGGTGGCATCGACGGCAGGCATCAGGGAGTCTTCGCCAAAGGTAAAGCCAACGGGTGGTTTAGGGCCACTGGCCTCACGGGTGACCGTGAGGGAGAGGGTTTCAGTGCCTGCTTTGAAGGTGAAGGTATTGACCCCCATCTTAAGGGGCAAACTGGGGGCAAAGTGACCCGCTGGAGAGCGATCGCCAATGGTTTGACCATTAATGGTGAGGGCTGCTTCAGCGGGTGCCGTGCCAATAAAAAAGATGCGATCGGCGGTGGTTTTGTGGTCGTTGGGAGGGTACACGACTTTTAAGGCGGACTGGGCACGGACGGACAGAGCCACGGCGGTCATGAGAACCGCCCCTCCAAGGGCTGCCCCTCCAAAAAATCGAGCTAATTTCATTGGTTTACTCCACGCATCCCCAATACATCCCCCCAAAAACAACTCCAGAGTGCAATCTACTGGATGGCGCTGACAGTTGTCACCTACCCCGCTGCCTTTGACGCTAGAGGGGCTAGCTTTGTTCAGCCAGCCAAGGTTTTTCACCGGGCTGGTAGCTGCGGATGACTCGACCTGCACCGCGCACCTGTTCGTAGTAGGTGCGGCTAACAGGATGACCCGTAGCGGCAAGGGTATCAATGCCAATACCGTCACGACCCTGATCTTTGCCAGAGCTATGAATGTAGCGACCCTCTCCGAGATACAGGGCTACATGGGTGGCTTTGAGAGGGGTGCCAAAAAAGAGCAGGTCACCGGGCTGCAAAACGTCAACTAGGTCGGCGGGGGTTGCGCCAGGGTTGGGCAGGGGCTGCACAAAGGCTTCTTGCTGGTAGGCATCGCGGGGGAGCCAAATGCCCTGAGACGAAAAGGCATGCTGCATTAAACCAGAACAGTCGTAGTTTGGCCCAACGGTGCCGCCCCACAGATAGTAGTTGGGTTGGGTCATGGCCTGCTGGGTAAAGGCGATCGCCTGTTGCCTGCCCTGGGCAATGGTTTCAATGCTGGGCTGGGGGGGCTGGTAGGGTTCGGAGGTGGGGGTGAGAGCTGTCAGATCTGTAGCCGCGATCCAAGCAGGATAGTCATCCTCTTGGAGGCGGACAGGGTAGGCCGTTGGGGGCGGGTCGGACGCTGGTGCTAGGGATTGCACTTGAATCCGTCGACCCTGCTGGGCTTGGGTTGCCAGGTCTTTACAGGCTGGGCTGTCGTAGAGGTTGAGGTTAACAGTGACGAGATAGTCGCCAGGTTCCATGCGATCTGCGGGTCAAGTGGGGCTGCCGTTGATTCTAGATGGCTTAGGACTACACATCAAATCGGGCTGTGATCGGAGCATGATCTGAGACGGGGTCGCCCCGGCGGTTCAGAGGGTTTTCGTCGATGGAGGGGAGTGGGTCGAGCTGATCGATATGGCTATCGACGTCGGGGAGCTGCCGGGGTTGACCAGGGAAGAGTTCGACGCTGGCCAAGATGTGGTCGATGAGTTCTCCTTGGCCTCGGAAAATACGCGAGAAGCGTCGCGCTTCTGGAATCAAGGGGGCCAAGTTAAAGAGACGGGCCGGGTCGCCTTGGTCGGGTGGGTTGAAACCACGGGTGCCAATTTGACTGCCGGATGGCCCCTGTAAAATCTGGGTGGTGGCGGCGTCGGTGACATCGTTCAGGTCACCCAGCACAATCAGGGCATCGTCTGGGTTCTGCTGCAAGATATCGTTTGCCTGTACCCGCAGCGCCACGGCTTCGGCAGTACGCCGCAGCAGGGCGATCCCTGCGACGCGGGCGCGTTCGTCTTCGTCACGGGTGGCGAATCGAGGGCGATCGCCTGTGCTGGGGAAGGTGAGCAGTTTGGACTTGAAGTGGGCGGTGATCAGGTGAACCGTCAGTCCAGACTCCAGCTGAACGCGAATGCGTAGGGTGCCTCGACTGGTGCGGGTTTCGTTGATTAGGTTACCTGCTCGGTCAAGTCCGGGGACGGTGGGGAGACCCGCAGTGGGGAAGTTGACCTGTTCTGAGCTGTCTTGGATGGTCAGCTTGGACAGAAAACCAACGCGGATGCCGCGCCCGTCGGGCTGGGTGGAGAGCTGCTGCTGAGGATAGCGATCGCCCAGGGCAGCGACCAGTGCGGCAAAGGGTTCGGGGCCACCCATTTCCTGGAGGGCCAAAACATCGGGATTGAGATTGGTAATCACCTCGGCAAGACGCTCAATTTTTTGCTGGAAGGCGGCGGGCGTGTTAGGGCCTGAGGGGTCACCAGGGGCAAAGAGGTTTTCAACGTTCCAGGTCATGACTTTGAATGCCACCATTGCAAATTCCCCGATAGAACTTTGCCCACTTTAAGGAAAAGCAAAACTGGCTGTCGGTTGAGTACATTACACCAAATTTTGGGTATTCTCGTTTAGTAAGTCAACACCGCGAAGGGCAAATCGATTTATTTTTAATAGAAATAAAATTCTAATTTTATAGACTTGAATAAAATCATTTCCAATAAAGTTATCTAAAACTCAATGAATTAAGTCCCTCAATTAAAAATTTAGCTTCAATAAATCTGTATCACCAAAAAATAAAGGGAGAAGAATAGAAACAAGTGTTTGACTATAGCTTGTGCTTGACTGAAAGTGATGTTGAAAGTAAGTTTATTGCCAAATATTTACTTCCCAAGCTAGGGTACTCCGATAAGTTGTGGCATCAACAGCTTCGATTTAAGCCAAACATTATTTTGGATTTTGCAATATTCTCCGAAGCTTATTACCCAATTAACGTCTTAAGCTATAAAACTCCTTGCCTCATCATTGAGGCTAAACATCCTAGTCAAGATATTAACAAGCACCTTGATCAGTTAAAGCGATATATTTCAACATTGAATGTTGATGTTGGGCTGATTACAAATGGACGTGAAATAAGAGTATATGTACTTCGACATGGCTATGATAAAATTGATCTAATTTTCCAGTGTTTTACATCAGATTTTGAAAATAACATTATGCTGCTGAGAGAAATTGTAGGCAGAGACAATCTTGGGAAGCCCCGAAAAAATATAGCAAATTTATACTCTAAATGGAAGAAATCTATCTTACCGACAAAAAAACAAATAACTAGGGAGAATAGTGAAATGAAAGTTATCGCAATTTACCATAATAAAGGTGGTGTAGGTAAAACTACGGTCTCAGTAAATCTAGCTGCCGCTCTGGCAAACAAAGGCAAAAAGGTATTGCTAGTAGATATTGACTCCCAAGCCAATTCAACATTCGCTACAGGACTAGCAAAATTTCAGCTTGAGGAAGATGATAACTTAAAGGATCGAAATATTTCTCACCTTCTTGCATCAGGAGAGTTTGATCTAATTCCAGATTTAGTTCAAAAGTCAAAGCTATTTAATAATCCAGAAATTGATGTCATTCCCTCTCATATATCTTTGATTGAAAAACAAAGTGATTTTACAACTAAGGCGGCGACCCGTTATAGACTAAAAGCAAAGCTGGAAAAGGTTATTGATGATTATGATATCGTTATTATTGACACCCCTCCCTCTCGGGATATATATGCTCAGATTGCTCTTTTTGCAGCGGACTTTTTAATTATTCCATCTGATCTTAAACCTTTTGCAAATCAAGGCTTGGCAAATGTTCAAGAATTTGTTGATGAAGTCAATGAAGTTCGAAATGCAATGAATAGAGAGGACTTAGAAGTTCTTGGAGTTTTACCGTCAAAAATATCGACCAATGCAAAATACTTAGGTCATGTTTTTCCTTTGCAAAAAAAATCTGTTGTAGAAAACCACAATTTTCCAGTTTTAGATAGTATAATCTTTGAAAGAGTTTCTCTATCTAATTGTTTAAATAAAACGGTTGATATTGGTAAAGATTCAGGGGGTGATGCGACTATCTGGGATAAGGGATGGTCGAGGAAGC
>CAZXWR010000274.1:0-5586 GCA_964644325.1 uncultured bacterium | reverse complement strand
CCTAGTCTTGGAATCACCTACTGTATGTGTTTCTGCCAAAGTGGGATGCTCCCCTTTGTTTTCAGGGTGCGCTACAGCGACATGCTCTACGCGTTGCGTCAGGATAATACTGCTGATGGCCGTGGTGTATGGCTACTATGCAGCACTTTCAGGTGGGTGCCAATATTCAGGCGTTACAGATTCCATTTCTTGCGAATCAAGGATTGATAGTACTGATCTTTCAGCAGCATTTGGCGGTAAATATCAATTAGAAAATTCTGAGTTTCTTCGGGGGAAAGCGACTTAATTTGTTCTGCAAGGGAGTGAATGCTAAATTCTTGTTCGATTGAAAGTTGCATAGAATCCATGGTTGTTTCTCCTTAGGCCAACATCGAGCCTCCTGGGGTGTAATTTTAGGAATACGCTCATCGTGTCACGCCATGCCAGCCTGTTCAGTGACTGTCGAAACAGATGTGTGTGACCTCCATTACAAGGTCGAGTCTGCATTGGTTGTCCGCAAGCTGCGCTGCCTTGGCCCGCCAGCTGCTCATGTTCACTCTTCTCTTTAGCCCCCTTGAGGATCTTGTCTTTCAGGGCTGTAGGTTTATTTACTGCAATCTGGCCAATAAGGGGGCTGCATGCAAAAGTTTTTGAGTGTAGGGGTGCTGGGGGGAACGAAACAGCTTTTCTGTTGGCCCTAGCTCGACAATTTTGCCCTGGTTCATCACGGCAATGCGATCGCAGAAGAAGCGAGCTACCCACAGGTCATGGGTAATAAACAGGTAGGTCAGGCTGAACTCATCTTTAAGATCCTGCATCAGGTCTAGAACCTGGGCCTGAATGCTGGCATCTAGCATACTGACCGGTTCATCGCAGATAATCAGCTTCGGATGCGTGACCAGGGCACGGGCGATCGCAATGCGTTGCAGCTGGCCTCCGGAAAGGTCGGCAGGGAAGCGCTCGTAGTAGTCGGCTGCTGGGGACAGCCCCACCCGCTCAAACAGAGCCTTTGCCTGTGCTATGGCCTCATGGGGCTTCGCCAGTCCGTGGATGAGGAGGGGTTCAGCGACGCTCCGGCCCACTGGCATCATCGGGTTCAGGCAGGCCCGTGGATCCTGAAAAATCATCTGGAGTTCGCGGCGGTAGGCGCGCATGGCGCTCGGGCTGAGCTGGGCCAGGTTCACATCCTTAAAGAGCACTCGCCCGCCCGTGGGCCGAACCAATTGCAAGATGGTGCGCGAGAGGGTGCTTTTACCACAGCCCGATTCCCCCACCAGGCCCAGGGTCTCGCCTGCATAGATATCGAGGGTAATGTCATCCACCGCCCGAATCACGCTCTTTTTCGACTGAGAAAAGAGGCGCGATATAAAGTTACTTTCGAGGCTGTAGTGCTGCTGTACAGCATCCAGCTTCAACAAAATGGGCTGGGTATTGAGTCCCTCCGGGGTGGTTTCGAGTTCCCCCACCGCCTCCGTTTGCAGGTGCAAGGCTGACTGGAGCAGGGATTGGGTGTAGGGGTGCTGGGGTTTGGTCAAAATATCGACCGCTGACCCCAGTTCAACCAGCTTGCCCTGGTACATGACCGCCACGCGATCGCAATGTTCACTGACCAGCGGCAGGTCATGGGAGATCAGAATCAGCCCCATCTGACGATCTCTACAGAGCCGGGTCAGCTCCTGCAAAATCTGGGCCGACACCGTCACGTCCAGGCTGGTGGTGGGTTCATCCGCCACAATGAGCTTGGGGTCGAGCAACAGTGCCAGGGCGATCGCCACCCGCTGCCGCATGCCACCACTAAACTCATGGGGATACTGAGTCCAGCGATCTTCGGGGATATTGACCGCAGCGAGGGCCTCCAGCACCTTGGTTTTAGCGGCTTCGTAGGGCAGGGACTGATGACTTTGGAGGGTTTCCAAGCAGTGCTGCTTGATGGTCATCAGCGGATTGAGACGCGTCATCGGATCCTGAAACACCAGCCCCACGCATTCACCGCGAAACTGCTGGAGTTCGGTGGCCGATAAATCTAGTACCGACCGCCCCTGGAACAGCATTTGCCCTTCCACGCGGCTGCGATCCGGGAGCAGTCGCAGCAAGGCTCGACCCATCGTGGACTTGCCACAGCCCGACTCCCCCACCAGCCCCAAACATTCCCCGGCCTGAAGGGTCAGGGACACATCCTGTACCGCCCACTGCGGCTCTTGCCCCGTGATCCCGGCGGCGGTGTTGGGGTAGGCAATATGCAGGCCATCAAAGGCTAAAAGGGCGTCGGACATAGGGCGTAGGCAGCAGGCCAAAGGGACAGTCAACAAAAAGCTGCCAGTACAGTAGCATTCTGACAGGCGATCGCAAAGATAGACCTGCCACTGACTTTCAGAATTAGGCCAGAATTTGGCAGCCTCATCCGCCGCTCACAGGGCAGTCGCTAGTGCTAGGTCAGGGACTCAACCCTGAGATTAAGCCCCTCCCGTGAGCTGCCTGTCTCAGGTGGCCAAAGCCATCATCGGTTCTAAGTCCTGGAATAGGGGTGTGCTCAGGTAGCGCTCACCAAAGCTCGGCTGAATCATGACAATCAATTTGCCTTCGTTTTCGGGGCGGCGGGCCACTTGCACTGCGGCACAAAGGGCTGCCCCAGATGAAATGCCCGAGAGTAACCCTTCTTCGCGGGCCATCCGGCGACCGTAGGCAATCGTTTCTTCGTCACTGACCTGGACAATCTCATCGATGAGGTTCACCTTCAGCACCGGGGGGATAAATCCGGCCCCAATGCCCTGAATCTTGTGAGGGCCAGGTTTGCCGCCAGAGAGCACTGGACTGTTGGCGGGTTCCACGGCGATCGCCTGAAAGCCGGGTTTCCGATCCTTGAGGACTTCGGCAATCCCGGTCAGGGTGCCCCCTGTCCCAATCCCAGCGATCAGGATATCGATTTCGCCATCTGTGTCCTGCCAGAGTTCCTCTGCCGTCGTCTGGCGATGAATTTCGGGGTTGGCTGGATTTTGGAACTGTTGCAGCATGAAGGCGTGGGGCGTTTCATCCACAATTTCCTGGGCGCGCTGGATGGCACCCTTCATGCCTTCGCTGCCGGGGGTCAGCTCTAGATGGGCACCATAGGCCCGCAGCATGGCTCGCCGCTCGGTACTCATGGTTTCGGGCATCGTTAAAATTAAGCGATAGCCTCGTGCGGCGGCCACCATCGCGAGGGCAATCCCCGTGTTGCCAGAGGTCGGTTCGACCAAAACCGTCTGACCGGGCTGAATTTGCCCCTGTTCTTCAGCATTGCGCACCATGTTAATGCCGATGCGATCCTTGACCGAAGCAGCGGGATTCATGCTCTCCAGCTTGACCAGAATTCTGGCGACACAGCCTTCTGCCTGGGGAATCCGATTGAGCTGCACCAGCGGGGTACGGCCAATGAGTTCGGTGATGTCGTGGGCAACGCGCATTGTTGTTCATCCTTTACCGAGTGAGGAGGGATAGGAAAAAGTATAGCGGGGTTAAATGTAGTACATCAGTTCAGCCTGCTGCCGCGCATCGCGGCGATCGCACAGATCTTGCAGGGTGTAACCGCTCAAGATGCTTTGCATGGCCTGCCGCGATTCCTGCCATACTTCGCTCACAATTTGTTTTTCAACGGTTTCGGCAGTGCTGGATTCACCCACAGCCGCGCTGTCACGCCCTTCAATACAGGCCATCACGTCCAGCAGCGTAATTTGCCAGGGGGCGCGGGCCAGCAGGTAACCCCCCTTTGCCCCCCGCTGCGATCGCACAATACCCATGCGCCGCAGTGTGGCTAGGAGCTGTTCTAAGTAGCGATCGGGAATATTTTGCTGAGCGGCAATCTGGCGGATTTGCAGCGGTTCATCATTGTGGTGATGATCTACCAGGGCCATAAGGGCGAGAAAGGCGTATTCGCTTTTACAGGAAAGTTCCACCGTCAGCGTCACAGTCGTTGAGCAAGAGTCTTTTTCAGTATACCCCGGTTCCCCACTGTAGTTTACGGTTTTTTACGAAGCCTGATCCCCTCTTTAGGGATGTGGGGTTTAAGGCCCTGCACAATTGTGAGGCGCCCCATCATATGTTCTGGTGAGAATCCTAGTGCTGACTTGCTCAACATTGACGGTCGCTCAATGGTCAGAGCGGAAATATTGTGATGCTCCTGCAATTGAAGGGGCGACCTCGTGCAGATCTTCAGCAGCGCGTTTATTCGCGGATGCCTCCAAAGCGCTCCAAACCTGTGCCGAACTCACAATGGCGATCGCTCCGCAATATCCCCAATCCATGACAGTCGAGACAATTTGTCGTGGGGAGGGGTGCGGGTATTTCTGGTGGTTTAAGCGTCAGGATATTGTGCTTGAATCGCTGAGCTTCATATTCGCTGCTGAACCAGAGCTGAGCGGCAAAACTTGATTCTGTGAAACCGAGGGGCAGGGCTTGGAAGACGCATTCTGGCCCGCTGCCAAAATAGTGCTGGATAATCTAACACGTTCAAGGCCGAGCAGCTGCCCATCTCATGCTTCAGGACAAACTGTTCCTCATAGTCCCATCCAGTTTTGATACCAATCTAGGAGCTGCGTGCCCCAAAAAAGGGCGATCGCCCCACCCAGGGCCAAATACGGGCCAAAGGGAATCGGCTGGCGGCGGCCAATCAAGCCCAGGGCAATCCCGCCCACCCCAATAATGCTGCCCACCAAGCAAGCCATAAATGCGCTCACCAGCATCAGCTGCCAGCCAAGCCAAGCCCCAATCATGGCCGCCAGCTTAGGGTCACCGCCCCCCATGGCATCCTGTTGGAAGACCGCTGCCCCCACCATCCGAATGCCATCAAACACCCAGATGCCTAAAATAGAGCCGACAAAACCCGCCATGAGACCCTGGAGCCCAGCCCCCCAGTCCTGCCCTTGGCTGAAGCCCCAGATAGCCTGAAAGATCCAGCCTGCAATCACACCGGACTGGGTCAGGGCATTCGGCAAAATCATCAAATCTAGGTCAATCATCGTGAGTGCCAGCAGCCAGCTCAAAAAGAGAGCATAGCCCACTGTTTTGAGCGTGAAGCCAAAGCTCAAGTAAGTGACGATGAATAAGAGTGCCGTGACGAGTTCAATGATCGGGTAGCGACTGGAAATGGCAGTGCGACAGTACCGACAGCGGCCTCTTAGCCAAAGCCAGCCCAAAATCGGTACATTGTCATAGGGTTTCAGGCGATGTTCACACTGTGGACATCGTGATGGCGGATGGAGGAGCGACAGACCATTGGGAATGCGGTAAATCACCACGTTCAAAAAGCTACCGACTGAGGCTCCAATCACAAATACGAATAAACCAGCCCAAACTTCTAGCCAGATCACAGGTGCTCCTGATGCAGTCTACTGACAGGTTTCCCAAATGACAAAAGTTTGCAACCCCGCTGGCTCGCATCTGTTGGTTGGGGTGATAACGGAGAGCGAACCCGCTGATGGTGAGGCGTAGAGCGCGATCGCTCGTTTGTGAAGGTTCGGTGCCAGGGCTTTACTCTTCTGTGGCTTCAATATCCAACTCTAGGAGTTCGATTTGGCGCATGGGTACGAAGCACTCATGGGGCAGCAGGATGGGCTGACCCACAAAAATAGGCTG
>CAZXWR010000273.1:0-5591 GCA_964644325.1 uncultured bacterium | reverse complement strand
GCTCCAAGCGCGGCCTCTACCTCGCCATCCCGACCCCGGCCGCCGGCCGCTTCGGCGATGGCAGGCGGAAGATCACGCCCCTCGGCTGGGAGCGCCGCACCGGCATGCGCCTGCGCTTCGTCTACCGCCGCAACGGCCCGTCGCTGCTCGTCGCCGACAACGCCCGGGTAACCGGTCGCGGCCGAGCCGTCGGCAACACAGGCCGGCGCCGCGGCGCCAGCTTCACTCGCGTCGCTGGCCGGACCACCGTGCCGATCTTCATCCTGGTGCCCCAGGTGACGCTGCAGAAGCGGCTCGACATCGAGACGCCGGCGGCGAAGTGGGCGCGGCGGCTGCCCGGGCTCGTCGATCGGGCTTGGGTGGAATTGGCATAAGTACATCCTCGCTCTTTCTTGATCGCCGATTGAGGCGGTGCGATACTGCAGTACATAAGATCAGAAAAAGAGTATGTGGAAATGCCGATCGTATACGTCCACGGAGTCAACGTGCGTGACCGCAAGGGCTTCCAGGCAATCATGCCGCTGCTCCGCCGCTACGTGGCGCCGGTGCTTTCGGCAAGGCCCACCGAGGTCGAGATCCAGGATGTCTTCTGGGGCGACGAGGGCGTCACATTCGCCTGGGATGGCGCGTCGCGGCCCCGCTCGCAGCTCATCGGCATGGGTGCCGCCGGCGTCGCCCCCAACCGGCTTAGCGCCGCCCTCACTGCAGCCCTCAACGCCGACGCCTTGGCCCGCCTGCCCGAGCCGACGGCCCCCGCACCGCCGCCCGCTAGCGGCGGGCTCGCTGCCAGCGGCAGCGGTCGGCAGCCGGCGGCAGCGGAGCCGCTGCGGCCGCGCGATCTCGACCCCGACTCCCTCTCGATCTTGCTCCAGGCCGCCATTGTCGCTGCCGACTCAGAGCCGTCGGGGGAGCGAACGCGCCGCATCATGGCGGCCGACGCCGTGGCCCTCGATCCCGCAACGCCTCCGGCCTTGGCCGCGGCCGCGACCGTCGAAGACGAGATCGGCGTGCTGCTCGAGAGGATCAGGGCCGCTTCGGCGGCCGCCCCCGGCGGCCTCGCCGGCATGGGCGGTGACGGCTACTGGACCAGACTCGGCGACACCCTGAGCGAGACCGCCAGGCGCGCGCTGGGCCTGCCTACCTACGCGCTTTCGGTGGTCGCCGCCGAAATGCGCAAGCCCCTGAACGACCTCGTCAGCGTCTTCCTTGGCGACGTCTTTGTCTATCTCCGCACCCGCGGCGACTCCGCGGTCCCGGGCCGCATCCCGCAACGCCTCCTGGCAGCGCTCCAAAAGGCATCGGCAGACAGCCGCGCCAAGGACGACGAGCCGCTGGTCGTGCTTACCCACAGCATGGGTGGCCAGCTCGTCTACGACGCTGTAAGCCACTTTCTGCCCAAGAACCCAGCACTCGCCGATGTCCGCATCGACTTCTGGTGCGCCACGGCGAGCCAAGTAGGCTTCTTCGAGGAGGCCAAGCTTATGCTCGCCTCCGACCCAGCCTACCGGATGGGCAATCCGGTGCCCTTTCCCAGTGCTAATCTCGGGAAGTGGTGGAACGTCTGGGACCCCAACGATTTCCTGAGCTTCACCGCCAGGGGTATCGTGGCGGGCGTCGACGACGAATCGTACTCGAGCGGCATGCCGCTGGTCACGGCGCACGGCGGCTATCTCGACCGGCCGAGCTTCTACCGGCGCTTCGCCGAGAAACTCGAGGCCGCCAAGGCCAAAGGCTGGAGGCGGCCGTGAGCCTCGTCCCCGACCCGGAGATTTCCGGCCTCTGGACCAACCCGGCTTGGCAACCCGGCACGCCCGGCACCTTCGCCGTCGTCGTCGGCGTTAGCGCCTACCCACATCTCGACGGCGGTACAGCACCGGCACAGGACAACGGCCAAGCCTGGATCAGAGAAACTCGAAGCCTGCACCAGCTCTACGTTTCCGCACTCACAGCCCAGCGCTTCTTCGATTGGCTGGAGCAGACCTACCACTACCCCAAGGCGCCGCTCGCCCGCTGCTGGTTGCTCGTCGCTCCTAACCCGGCTGAAACTGCCTTCGAGCCGCGCCTGGCCGAGAATGTCCAGTCGCCCACCCTCGCCGCCTGCAGCGAGGCGCTCAAGGCTTGGCGGGCTGCTATGCGCGCCCTGCCGGCTCTGGCCCAGCGCCAATCGCGCGCTTTCTTCTTTTTCAGCGGCCACGGCCTCCAGGTGCACCACGGCCGCCAGCTGCTCCTGCCTACAGACTATCTGGGCGGCGTCGAGCCGAACTGGGACGAGGCGCTGGCCACCAGCAACCTCGTCTACGGCTTGGCTTCGCTCGAGCTAGAGGACCGGCTCTACTTCGTTGATGCCTGCCGCAATGACCTGCGCGAGTTGCGCGCGAAGAAGCCCGAAGGCCGTACCATCCTCTCTGAGGACGAGGCGGCGGCGAGCTATGGCGGGGCCCGCATGAACGCCATCCTCTACGCCACAGCTACCGCGCTACAGGCCTGGCAGCCCACCGATCCCGCGTCTGGCCTCTCGCTCTATGGCCAAGCCCTGCTTGACGGGCTTGCTGGCCGGCCCGACATCGAGCTCGTCAAGCTTAACGGCACCCGCGCGGTGGCGCTCTACAAGCTTCAGGGCTACGCCCGTTCGCGCGTGGTCGAGCTCCTGGCCGAGCACCAGTCCGACAAGGTTCAGCCCATTCTGCTGGGAGGCGAGGCTATCCAGGACGAGATCGTGACCGAGCTCCTGCCGCCGCCCGCGATTGCCGGGCCGCCCCCGATCGCTCGGCGCCGCCCGCCCCCGCGCACGGCCGCGGTGCGCGCCGCCGACCTGCGCCGCATGCTCGACGAACCTCTCGCCCGCCACGACGTCGAGCTGACCGACCAGCGCGCCCTCTGGCACAGCGACTACCAGGTCGGCCACAATATCTTTGGGAGCGAGCGCATCACCGAGCTCTGGCAGCGGACACTCCGCCTTTACGCCCTCTCAAGCCGGACGCCGCTCGACCTCGACGTGATTGAGCTGCGCCGCGTCGACCACGACGCCGCACGCCAAGCTTACCGCCTCGAACTCGCCATCGCCCACGACGATCCGGTGGGCTTCTGGCTCCAGGCAGGCCGCGGCGACGGCGGCGAGGACCGCCACGGCGTGGTGCTCCCGGCCGATCACGCGGGCGAGCTCGTCTACCGGCTGGCTGCCGACGTCCTGCGCATCGACAGCTCGACCGAGTGGGATCGGCGCCTCCTACGACTCGACGCTTGGCTCGCGCCTTCAAGCGTCGGCCTAGCGGGCCAGGCGGCCGAGCTCTGGCGCACCTACGCCTCAGCCGACGTGGGCGCGGCGGTGGGCGAATTCGAGGCCGGGGCCCTGCGCGGCATGGTCCGCCAGAAGCTTCTGTCGCCGCTGACTGCCACCATCGCCGCCCTCGTGCTGCTGCGCGCCAACCGCCTCGACCTCGTTGCCGATTGGCTGCGCAATCTCGCCGACTGGTTCCCCGACCTGCCCGACGGCGCCGTCCTCTGGGCCGAGCAGGTGCTGCGTCAGGAGCCGGACCGCGCTCAGGCCGTGCGCCTCGCAACCGTATCCCTGGTTCGCCTCAACGAACGTGGCCTCCCGTTCACCGCAGAGGGCTTCAGCTACGCCGCATCCCTAGTCGAGCGCCTGCGCCGCACAGAACTCATGCCGGACGAACTGCGGGAGCGCTTTGAGATGCTCGCTGAACGGATCGACCAAGCTCTCGTCTGGTTCCGCCCAAATGGCCTCTTCGCCGCCTATGCCGGCTTCGGCCCCGATGGCCTGGACACCTTCCTACCGCCCCCGCGCTAACGCCCGCCGCCCTCAGCGCCCCTCAACTTGCCCTCTCGTGATGGCCGGAAGGCACAGCGGACTTGTGTTAACAATCCGTTGCCGTTGCCGGATACAGAGCGGAGGCTGCCTTGCCCTCTCGACGCGAACAGGTTCTCGCTTTCCTGGCCCAACAGCTACAGGCCAGCCTCACCGCAAGCGTCCGCCGCAATGAGGCGCTGCCCGAGCGGGTGCCGGACGCAGGTTTGGTGATCCTGCGCGACGGCGATCCCGGCGAACCTGACGTGACGCTCAACCCGCGCACCGCGTTCTACAGTCACCGGGTCGAGCTCGAGCTGTTCGTGACGCAGCCGGCGGCCGGTGGCGGCGAGACGCTGCTCGATGCGCTGGTGGCCGAGGTGCACGCAGCTCTTGCGCCCGATCTTTCGCTCGGCGCCCTCGCCGAGAACCTCGTCGTCACCGCCCCCGAGACCGGCAGGCTGGCGGTCGAAGGCGCCGCACCGATCCTGACCGCCCGGCTCACGATTATCGTCGACTACCTGGTGAGCGATTCGCTCGCCGGCTGACCTTTCCTTCGGAGATCCGTCATGTCCAAGCAGCGCGCCTATGGCGCCGATTCGCGGCTGCTCGCCGCCCGCGAGACGAGTTATGGCGTGGCGCCGCTGGCCGGCTGGCGTAGCCTCGACTTCAAGTCCACCGACCTCTCCTCCGCCCAGCCGCTGGGCGACGACCCGCTGCTCGGCCGCGGCCGCAACGCGCAGGATCCCTATCGCGGGCTGGTCACCGACGAGGGCCAGCTCGAGATTCCGCTGGACCTCCGGGGCACCGGCTTCTGGCTCACCGGCCTGTTCGGCAATCCGGTCACCACGGCGGTGGCAGCTTCCGGCTCGATCGCCTTCGCCGCCAATCCGTCGCCCGGCGACACCATCACCTTGAACGGCACGGTGTGGACCTTCGTCTCGGGCACGTCATCGGGCAACGAAACCGAGATCCAGGGCACGTTGATCCAGACCCTCGACGAACTGGTGGACGACCTGAACGGCTCGGCCGATTTGGAGATCGCGAAGTGCACCTATGCACGGCCGACCGGCACCGAGACCCTCACCATCACCTTCGACACGGCGGGGCCATCGGGGAACAGCTTCACCATCGCGGCGTCGGCGGCGACCGTCTCAGGCCCGACCCTCAGCGGCAGTGGCCATGCCCATGTCTGGGAGAGCGGCGCCGACGACATTCCGAGCTTCACCGTCGAGGTCGGCCATCCGCTGCTCGCCACGCCAGTTTTCTTCCGCCACACCGGCACGGTGATCGAAAGCCTCGCCTTCGAGATGGGCCAGGAAGGCCCGGCCAATGCCCGACTTCAGTTGGTGGCCCAGGGCGAGGAGAGCGCTGCCGCCACGGTCAGTGCCAGCCCCGACTCCTTCACCCTGCGCCGCTTCAGCCAGGGCCGTGGCTTCATCCGTCGTGGTGGGACGCCATTGGCCGGCGTCACCGGCGGCAGCCTGACCTTCTCCAACAACCTGGAGCGGGTCCGGGTGATCCGCGAGGACGGCCGGATCGAGGCGGCCGACCCCACCTTCGCCTCGGCCGAGGGGACGATGTCGGTGCGCTTCGACGGGGCGACGCTGGTGGCCGAGGCCGCCAATGGCGATCCGGTCAGCCTGGAATATGGCTTCAGCTTTCTAGACGGCTACGCGCTCAGCTTCGAGCTGCCGCGCGTCTTCCTGCCCAAGCCCAAGTACAGCGTCACCGGCCCCGGCGGGGTCGAGGCCAGCTTCGACTGGCGCGCCGCCTTCGACGAGAG
>CAZXWR010000272.1:0-5610 GCA_964644325.1 uncultured bacterium | reverse complement strand
TGATTCAAAACGGCATTTCTTTACTCGGTATTTTTGGGCTTTTAATTTCGGTGTACTGGGGAGCCGCTGCCATCCTAGCCTTGGCGGCCTTCCCTGCCCTTGTCGTGCGGCTTAAGTTTGCCGGCATCTTGTATCGTTGGCGGCGGCGGCGGACAGCCCTTGATCGTCAGGCACTCTATGCCAGTGTGATGCTGACCCATGAACAATATGCCAAAGAGGTGCGCCTGTTTAATTTAGGGCATCAATTCCAAACCCACTTCAAAACCTTTCGCCAGCAAATTTATGACGAGAACCTGCGGATTTTGGTGCAACGGGCGATCGCCTCGCTCTCTGCCGAACTGTTTGCCAAAACCTTAACCATCGGTATTTTTATCTACATTGCCTACCAAACCATCCAGGGGCAGCTCCAGATTGGAGACTTATTTATCTACCAGCAAGCACTGCAACGGGGAGAATCGGCGCTGCAAGGAGTCCTGAGTAGCCTTTCTGGACTCTATGAAGACAACTTATTCCTCACCAATCTCTATGAATTTTTAGATCTAAAACCTAAAATTGCCGATCAGCCCAATGCCGACCTGAGCGCCGTCCCCAACCCCATTCAGCAGGGAATTGTATTTGATAACGTGAGTTTTCAATATGCCGACACCCCTCGCCAAGCCCTGCACAATATCAGTTTGACGATCCATCCCGGTGAAACCATTGCCCTAGTGGGTGAAAATGGCTCTGGCAAAACCACGTTAATCAAGCTGCTCTGTCGGCTCTACGAACCAACCCAAGGCCACATTAGAGTGGATGGCATTGATCTTCGTGACTTCAATGTGTCTGACCTGCGTCGTCAAATTAGCGTCATCTTTCAAGACTACGCTAAATACCACTTCACCGCCGCCGAAAACATCAGACTCGGGAATATTGAAGTCCCCCCTGCGGCACCCGACATTCAAGAAGCAGCGCACCGTTCTGGAGCCCATGCAGTCATCGCCAAATTGCCCGATGGCTACGACACATTGCTGGGCAAACTTTTTGACCGCGGTGAAGAACTCAGCATTGGCCAATGGCAAAAAATTGCCCTAGCGCGAGCTTTCCTGCGAGACTCCCAGCTCATCGTGCTGGATGAACCGACTAGCGCAATGGATCCTAAAGCTGAGTACGAAGTGTTCCAACAGTTTCGGGAGCTGGTTCGCGATCAAATGGCGGTCATTATTAGCCATCGATTGTCCACTGTCAAAATGGCAGATCGCATCTATGTGCTAGCCTCAGGGCGAATTATCGAGCAGGGAAGCCACACAGAACTGATCGCACTTCAGGGAACCTATGCCCAACTCTTTGAGTCTCAAGCTCAAAGCTATCGTTAGAAGATTCTGATCGAGTCGCCTGCCAAGTGGGCGACCAAGTGCTTATGAGCCAGCAAATAACCGTTAGAGGGCATAAACAAAACAAGAACGCTCACCCCTGCCTCATGGCTCTCAATCTTGCTGAAAATTCAATGCCGATTATTACTGTTCGGTGGTACCCTAAATAAGAGCAAATTGGCTAGGTGTATAGGTGCCTGAATGCAAAATGCACATTGCTTGAACCTTTGGGGGAACTGACAGTTGAGGCTAGCCAGCTTTTTAGTGAACTGACCATACAACCCTGTATGCCTTATGGCTTCTTGAATTACGGGCTTAGAAAATGAGACTGCGCCTATTGAAAAAGCAAAGCCGTATAGGTTAAGACGGTATGAGTCAATTTGCGGTTCCGATAGGATTATTGACGCAGAAAGTAGTCTGCTTGACTTGTTCCCCCCTGTTATGAAAATTGCCCTTGTCCACGATTATTTGACCCAGCGTGGGGGGGCAGAGCGTGTCTTTGAGCTGCTCTGTCACCATTTTCCGCAGGCAGATATCTTCACGTCACTCTACGACCCCGAGAAAACCATCGAGCTGGGGGAGCGGCTGGTTCACACGACCGTCCTGCAGAATATACCGGGCGCAACCAAGTATTTTCGCCTGATGGCACCGTTTTACTACCCTGTTTTTCGTTCTCTCGATTTGCAGGAGTATGATCTGATTCTGTCCAGTAGCACCAGCTTCTCTAAGTGCGTGCGCAAGCGGGAAGATGCAAAGCACATTTGCTTTTGTCACAACGTCACCCGCTTTTTATGGGATACCCAAACCTACCTCCGGGAATATGCTGATTATCAGCGGCTGTATCCTTTCATTGAAAAAATCTTTCGGGCAATGCGCAAGACAGACTATCGTTTTGCTCAAGAGCCAGATCTCTACATTGCCAATTCCACAACTGTGGCTAAACGTATTCAAGAGACCTATCAACGCAATGCCTTGGTGGTCAACTACCCAATCGACAGTGAAAAATTTTCTTTTTCTGAAAAAAAAGAAGGGTTCTACCTGGTTTCTTCACGGCTCATCAGCTATAAACGAGTAGACGTTACCATTGAGGCCTTTAATCATTTGAACCTGCCGCTCATTATTACGGGGGATGGGCCTGAAATGAGTCGCCTTAAGGCGATAGCAGCTCCTAATGTTCAGTTTCTAGGCCATGTCAGTGATGACGAGCGACGGCAACTCATGGCTAAGGCCCAGTTTGTGATTATTGCGGCTCTGGAAGATTATGGGCTGGTTCCCATTGAGGCAAACGCGAGCGGGACGCCTGTCATTGCCTATGGTGAGGGTGGTATTCTAGATACCCAAATTCCTGGTGAGACGGCAGTTTTGTTTAAGCCGCAGACGGCTGCTGCTTTGATCCGGGCGATCGCCCAAGCTCAGCGCCAAACCTGGGACTATGGCAGGATTCGAGAGCATGCCCTCTCCCACTTTGCTGAAACAGTCTTTTTCAAGAAGATTGATCGCATTATCACTGCTTTTTATGAAGGTAAACCCTTAGAAGACCTGTTGCTTTGCTAGTGAAGAGATGTCCTGATGCTGTCTAAGGAAGTTTTAAGTGAGCCGTTGGTGGGCGCTGCGCCCGATAATGACTGGGGGTACGGCAATCTCATTAGTGTTTTAGCGCGGCAGCGGCTCTGGTTGTTTGGGGTTACAGGGGGAGTGCTGCTGGTTTCTTTTGTCTTGACGCTGTTAGCTAAACCCACCTACCTGAGTTCGCTACAGGTTTTAGTTGAGCCTAATTACACCGCTCAAACGCCTAATAATCAAGAGGATAATCTGGGGGTTGATCCCCAGGTTCGGGTTGATATTTCGACCCAGCTTGAGGTGCTGCAAAGCTCAGAACTGTTGCAAAAAGCAGTGGATCCACTTCTGAGCGAGTACCCAGACCTCGATACAGCTGAGATTCAGGCCCGTCTGCAAATTTCACCGATTTATCAATCAGACGCCAATAATCGTAAAATTCGCACCAATCTTCTACAGATCAATTACTTCGATATTGATCCGAACAAAACCCAGACCGTTCTCAATACGCTTTTATCTGTCTACCGAAATTACAACCTGGAACAGCAAAAGCTGCGCCTGTCTAAAGGTCTAGCCTTTATTAATGAACAGCTTCCCCTGGTGCGTCAAAACGTTGCCGAAACAGAAATGGCGTTGCAGCGCTTTCGCAATAGCAGCGGCACCATTGATCCGATTGAGCAGTCACGACGGGCCACAGAAACCCTCCAGGAGTTGCAGCAAGAACGAGAACGGGTACGGGCTTCCCTGCAAGAGGCGATCGCAAGCTATACCAATCTGCAAAACCAGCTTCAGCTTTCGCCCAGGGGCGCGATGGCCTCAGCGCGGCTTAGCCAGTCTTCGCTGTATCAGTCACGCTTAGCAGAAATTCAGAAGCTGGATATTGAAATTTCCCAGCAGCAGCAAACCCTAGCGCCTGGCCACCCCCGCATTCAAGAACTGCTGCAGCTTCGGCAAGAGCAAGAACAGGCTCTCCAGGCAGAATCTGCCAGGGTACTGGGGGGGGAATCCCTGCCATCCGATAATGCTGGATTGATTTCCAGCGGTCAATTGGGCAGTAACGATCTGGCTCAAGTGAGACAGCTCAATGATGCCCAAAATCTTGTTCTGAGTCTGCAAGCAAAGGACAGCAGCCTTGCCCAGACAGAAAACAGGCTCAAGCAAGAAGTCGCCCGATTTCCGTCTCTGATTGCGCGTTATGAACAGCTTAAACCCGAGCTAGAACTGCGCCGCAGCACCCTACAGAAGCTCCTGGATGCCAAACAAGAGTTGAGCCTAGAAATTGCCCGGGGTGGTTTTAATTGGGAGGTGGTAGAAGCGCCTGCCCTCGGAGAGAAGGTTGGCCCCAGCTTAATTCGTAATTTATTTCTGGGGGGAATTGTCGGCTTGTTTTTGGGCGGAGCGGCTGCGTTTATCCGAGATGCGTTGGATGACTCCGTGCAGGATTCTGACCGATTGGAACGAGAGCTCAATTTGCCACTCTTGGGAATTGTCCCCGAATTGCCCCATGCGGACAACAATGGGTTATCTAGCTTAGCTTTGACCCCTAATTTTGCAGCCCGGTCTGAACAAATGACGTCGCTGCTCCAGTGGCGGCCCATTCGCGAGTCTCTGGATTTGATCTATACCAATATTCGGCTCTCGATGGGTGAGCGACCGCTCAAATCTATCTTGATTACATCGGCTTTGGCTGGGGAGGGTAAAACCAGTATGACGATGGGGCTTGCGATTAGCGCAGCTCGTTTAGATCATCGAGTCTTAATCATTGATGCTGATTTGCGTAGACCTCAGCTGCATGAAGTTTTTGGTTTGGGCAATAGCAAGGGGTTTTCGACGTTATTGACCGAACGCCCGTCTATTCAGGAGGTATTGGATATGCCTCAATGGGTCTACATGAAGTGGGAAGAAATGCCCGAGCCGGAGACCGCTCAGACCGCTTTAGCGCCCAGAAGCTTCATGCCGCCAACTGACCTGAGCATTGATGTGTTGACGGCTGGCCCTATGTCTCCAGACCCAGTTAAGCTGCTGAATTCTGATTACATCCGCGATATTGTCCACGCGTATCAAGATAGCTATGACTTAATCTTGGTGGATGCCCCCCCTGTACTAGGCATGGTGGATACCCTACAAATTGGGGCCGCCTGTGATGGGGTGGTCTTTGTCTCACGGATTGGTCAGGTCACCTACTCAGAGCTACAGGAATCAGCCGATATGCTAAAGCGCCTGAATTGTGTGGGCATCGTGGCGAACGGCAGTAAAACCTCTTCCAAGCTGGCAGCGCGTGGCTATGCCTATAGCCGCTAAGGATCGCGCATTGAATACTCTCCAAAGTTTTTTGGAAGATTCTCAGGGTGACTCCCTCATCCCCTTGCCCCTGCTCCCAACGGTAGAAGGGGAGACGACTCCCACCGGGAGAGAGTTGGGGGAGAGGTGCAACTGACGAATGTTATTCAATCCTCGATCCTAAGAGCAGGTATGCATAAACAATGACGGTTCAGCCAAGGCTGAACCGTCATTGCAGATTGAGATAACGAAAGGCTGAAGAGGCTGACTTTTCCCGCTACTTTCTTACCCCGTTACTGCTTACCGCCTTATTTTCGGGCTGTTCTGGCTGGGGTCAAATTAGGCGTGGCTTCAGTTGGGAGCGTTTGAGCAGAGTAGTAGCTTGCAATGTAGAGAGGCAAGACGAGCGTCAAAACTGCGATCG
>CAZXWR010000271.1:0-5615 GCA_964644325.1 uncultured bacterium | reverse complement strand
TGCGCGATCGCCTGACCTCCAACCTTGGCCATCGGCCTTCTCTAGAGCGCTGGGCCAAGGATGCCAATATTCCCAAGGATGAGCTCAAGCCTCGGCTGCGAGCCGGCAAAACCGCCTATGCTGCCTCCATTAACTGGGCGGTCAGCGACCTGGATCGGGTCATGAAGGACGGGATGCGGGCCAAGGAACACATGATTCAGGCCAACCTACGCCTGGTGGTTTCTGTTGCCAAAAAGTATCAGAACCGGGGCCTAGAACTCTTGGACTTGATTCAAGAAGGCACCCTGGGCTTAGAACGAGCGGTTGAAAAATTTGACCCCACAAAAGGCTATCGGTTCAGTACCTATGCCTACTGGTGGATTCGCCAGGGCATTACCCGCGCGATCGCCACCCAAAGCCGCACCATTCGCCTGCCTGTCCACATCACAGAGAAGCTCAACAAACTGAAGAAAGCCCAGCGTCAGCTAGCGCAGAGCAAAGGGCGCACGCCCACAATTGAAGACCTGGCCGTAGAACTTGACACCACCCCCGATCAGATTCGGGAGCTGATGATGAAAGTGCCCCGGTCTGTCTCCCTGGAGATGAAAGTCGGCAAAGACAAAGACACCGAACTCGGTGACCTGCTAGAGACTGATGACATTTCCCCTGAAGAAAAAATGATGCGGGAATCCTTACAGCAGGAGCTGCGCGACCTACTCGCCGAACTCACCACGCGGGAGCAGGATGTGATTACCATGCGCTTTGGTCTCAATGATGGCAAAACCCATTCCCTCGCTGAAATCGGCAAGGTTTTAGAACTCTCGCGGGAGCGGGTACGCCAGATTGAATCCAAGGCCTTACAAAAACTCCGACAGCCCAAACGGCGTAATCGGGTGCGCGACTTCCTGGAATCTTTTGCTTAGTCGTTCGACGCTAAAATCATCCCCCTCGCGCTCATCAAGCGCAGCCCCCAAAGCCCATGCAACAAACGCATGGGCTTTGAAATAAAAGAAATTTGGCATGAGTATGCCTAAATTAGTAGGCCTAAATTAAAGACAGCTGGGCCTTGCGTACCGCTCCGCCATGCTTCGCAATAGTTATAGCTTCTTGAAAATGAACCCTAAATTGTGTATGCTTCTCAATAAGCTGGTTCTATTGAGAAATTATGCCGTTCTACACTGCGAACTCCCTGAAAGCTGAGCTAAATGAACGGGGGTGGCGGCTGACGCCCCAGCGTGAGACGATTCTGGATGTTTTCCAGCATCTCCCCGAAGGACAACATTTAAGTGCGGAAGACCTCTTCAATCAGCTCCAGGAGGGGGGCGATCCGATCAGCCTCTCCACGATCTACCGCACGCTGAAGTTAATGGCCCGGATGGGCATTCTCCGGGAGCTGGAGTTTGCCGAGGGTCACAAGCATTACGAGCTAAATCAGCCCTATCCGCACCACCATCACCACCTGATTTGTGTGAAGTGTAACAAGACCATTGAGTTCAAAAGCGACTCAGTCCTGAAAATTGGGGCGAAGACAGCGGATAAGGAAGGGTTCCATTTGCTGGACTGCCAGCTGCTGATTCATGCGGTTTGTCCCCACTGTCAGCGATCGCTGTTGCCGAGCTAGAGAATCCGCTGGCCTGCTGCCGCTAAGGACGGGGGGTGGGGCCACCCAAGCACCAGGCCAAAATCCCTAATCCAGAGACTAGGATGACCGCAGGCGGCAGATGGAGCGCCTGGTATAAATCCAAGGGCCAAAAAATGAAGGCTTGGGTGATGGATAAGCTTGCCCAAACTACGGCTAAAAAAATTAAGACTGGCATCGAGGAAAAACCCTGGTGGGTTTAGGGGATAGTGCAGCAGCGGGTCGTTTCATGGGGGCTTAGCGAGATGGATCGGATCGTGGCGGTGGTGGGTGCCCATGACTGTTCTCGTGATTTGCAAGAGATAGCCTTTCAGGTCGGCGTTATCCTGGCTCAGTCTCAGTTTACGGTAGCCTGTGGCGGTCGGGGGGGCGTCATGGCCGCAGTTTGTCAGGGGGCAAAATCTAGGGGGGGTCGCACGGTGGGTATTTTGCCCGATTCTGACGGAACCCAGGCGAACCCTTGGGTGGACGTGGCGATCGCTACGGGGATGGGAGAAGCGCGCAATGCTATTTTAGTGAATTCAGCCCAGGCCGTGATTGCGATCGCGGGCGGCTATGGCACCCTATCTGAGATTGCCTTTGCCCTCAAGGCCCAAAAGCCCCTGATCGGCATCCAGACCTGGGACATCACCCCGCGTCTGCAAGAACCCCCGCGTCAGCAAAAACCATTATTTCCGATGGCTGCTTCGGCTCCAGAGGCCGTCGCCTGGGTCGCTCAGCGTCTGCAAAGGGAAGGGCAGCGCCCATCGTAAGCGGTTAGGGTTTTCGGGGTGGCAAAGACAGGGATATAGTAAAGTCGGTTTCTTTGGGTGAGGAATGCTGTGGCTCAACAACCGTCCCTGTTCTCGGATCAAGCACTGCGGCAAATGCGTCACCAAAGCTTGGAACACCCCCCATCCTTACTAATGAGTGCAGCAACCCTGGAGCATTGGAAACAGCGGGTATTTCAGTTTCAGCAGCAGGTTGAGCAATCGAGTTCTCCGGTACAAGGGACTTTATTGGGGTGCCCCACTCAGGATGCGCTGGAAACCTTTCACCCGTTTGACTTACCCCAGCAAAATATTGAATTCTGGCGCTGGCCCGCAGATGAACCTGGGGTAGCCGCGCTTTATTTTGTGATTGACTACCACCTGCCCCTACTCCTGTATGTGGGAGAAACTTGCCAAGCTAATCAGCGCTGGAAAGGCGTTCACGACTGTAAGCGGTACGTTAAGAACTACATCACCGCCCACCGACACCACCAGTTGCCCGTCGCGGTTCGCATTGGATTCTGGCCCCATGCACCCGGTGAAACTCGACCGCGCCAGAAACTTGAATCCCGCCTCATCCAGCGCTGGCGATCGCCCTTCAACAAAGAAAACTGGCAGCACTGGGGCACACCCTTCATTGAAGGCGGCAAGCCTTAATCATCCGGTTTAACCCACGGGATCTGTCGGATCAGCCCATGCCCTGCCTTTGCATGAATCCTTGGGACTGGATACCCTAACCTTAAGCACAGCTCACGGCCAGCTGTGGGGTCGCATCTGGCATGAGCGGGGCTGGCACCAGCGTCAGCACCGTCACCTCCGGGGGACAAAACAAGCGACCGGGCAAAAAGGTGCCCAGCCCCCGACTGACGTAAAGTTGGTTACTGCCGACCTGGTGCAGGCCCTGGGCCCACTCCCAGTGCTGTACCACTTTGTCGCAGTCTTGAGTAAGGGGCTTCAGCCAGCGCTGCACGGATTTATGGCTCTTTTTCCGCAGGGATTTTAACCCGGTGACCACTGGGCCATAGCCAGGGAGTACGACCTGTCCCCCGTGGGTATGACCAGAGAGCTGGAGGTCAACTCGCCAAGGCTGGAGGGTGCGGGCACTGTCCGGGTTATGGGATAGCACCAGGCACGGCCGATCAGCGGGCACCGTTTTCATGACCGGTTTCGGGTTAAATCGCGGCGACCAGTAGTCCCGCAGGCCCACAACGGCGAATCCGGCCCCACAGGGATAAATGACTTCATCCCACAAAACCCGGATGTTGGCCGCAGTCAGGGCTTGGGTAATGGTGGCCTGGGAGTGGGGCAGGCATAGATCGTGATTGCCCAGCACCGCAAAGGTGCCGTAGGTGCTTTCAATCTTCTGAAGCTGCTGCGCCAAGGCTGCAATGGGACTGGGATCATCGGTCACATAGTCCCCTGTCAAGCAGACGAGATCGGGCGCGACGCTATGGGTGAAGGCGATCGCCGCGTCTAAGAGTTGGGGTGCCAGCCGTCTGCCATCGAAATGAAAATCCGTGAGATGCACCAGGGTCAGGCCAGACAAATGGCTAGGAAGTTGGCGAATCGGAATCGTGAGTCGCTCAACTCGCAAAGAACCGGTTAACAGAGGGTGCATCAGAGCTACTTCTCCTGGAGAATCGATCCGGGCCGCAGCGGAGCCCACGCCTGAAATCGACCGAAGACTGTTCCATTGAACCGGAGAAAGGTTATGGGAATATAAAGAAACTATTAAATCTGCGCAGGGTTTTCAGGGGGACGGGGACGACAGGGAAAACCAGCGCTGAACTAGGCTTCTGCTTCTGGGATTGCCTCAATTTTGACCCGTTGACCATCGGCTAATACGGTCAAGCGACTGGACTCAATCGTCAGAGTATCCCCTGGTTCAGGCGATCGCTGAAGTTCTTCCAAGAACAGTCCCGCAAGGGTTGCCGCCTCCTCGCGAGGCAGTCGAATATTGAGTTCATTGTTGACCGTCGCGATACTGGCCCGCACCTTGAAGATACCCGTGGTGGCATCAATGCGCTGAAACTCCTTTTCTTCATCTGCATCGTATTCATCCCGGATTTCCCCAACAATTTCTTCCAGCACATCCTCCAGGGTGACGAGGCCCGCCGTACCATTAAATTCATCCTTGACCATGACCAAGTGCAGGCGACTCTGCTTCATTTCCCGCAAGAGGTCGGCCACAGGCTTGGTCTCAGGCACAAACCGGACGGGACGGAGCAACTCGCGGATCGTCACGGGAGGATCTTCGGCACTGGCCTCAGCTCGAATTAAGTCCTTGACATGCAGGACTCCCACCACCCGGTCTAAGTCCCCTTCACAAACCGGCAGTCGGGTATGGGCGGTTTCGGCAACGACCTGATAGGCTTCTGCGGGGGTAGTGGAGGTTTTAAGGTACTGAATTTGCACCCTGGGCACCATAATGGCCCGAACGACCAGGTGCCCAAGTTCAACGGCACCATAGATAATCCGCTGTTCTTGCAGGCCAACCGCGCCGCCCACCCGCGCCGCATCCACCAGGGCTTTGATCTCGGCCACATTGACGGTGTTTTCAGCCTCTCCTGGGGGGCTACCCAGGAGCTTCAGCAACCCGTTGGTGACAAAGCTCAGAAAGCGCACCACGGGGGACGTGATCTGCTGGAGCTTGACAATGGGGCCAACCGCCGCTAGGGCGATCGCCTCAGAGTGCCGCAGTCCCAGTCGCTTGGGCACCAGTTCTCCCAAAATCAGGCTGATGAAGGCAATGAGAATGGTAACCCCGATGAAGCCGATCGAAGCCGCAGCATCGCCCAGAAAGGGCTGTAGCAGTTTGACCACTGGGGCCGACAGTTGGGAGGCGGCAGTGGCAGAGGTAAAGAACCCAGCCAGGGTAATCCCCACCTGAATGGTGGCCAGAAATTGGGTACTGTCGCGGCTAATGGTCTCAATCAGCCGCGCCCGGCGATCGCCCTCTTCGGCCAGGGTACGAATCCGGGTCGCGCTGGCGGTTACCACCGAAATCTCCGCCGCCGCGAAAAATGCATTAATGCCGATCAACAGCAAAATTGTGAGCAGCTGAAACGTCAGGGTCATAGCAGGGCGATCATCTCAAGACACAACAGCAATGTCCGGCACATGCAAACGTGGCCAGGGGTTCCGTGATTCTCCCATAGGATCGGGACCTGGCCCAAGAACGCAAGCGGGGTTTGCAGGGCAAACGCATACTCAATGATGTCAGGATCAAAGCTCATCTTCCTACCAGT
>CAZXWR010000270.1:0-5626 GCA_964644325.1 uncultured bacterium | reverse complement strand
TAACCGAACGTGATCGTCTTGCCAAACAACTGGATAAACGCTCATGTAACCCCATCCCCAACGGTGACTTGACTGAAGTAGTATTCCGGAACAAGCATGCTCTCTGTTTTAAGAACTCAGGTTTTAAGCACTCAGGTCTCAGTTTTTTGAGCGGGACTGCGCGGCTCAAACCTTAAAATTCAAACCTTAAAATTCAAATCTTAAAACGAGGGGGATGCTGATACCGGGGTCATACAAATCCTGTCTGTGACAGTATCACAAAGTTGGAGTGCTGGCCGTGCTTAAACGATGCCTAGCTTGCACTCACGCGATCGCGCTGGATAGCGTAATACAGGTTGGCCGATTGGCCTAGCCCGAACAGCAGGGCAGCATCGGTAGAGGCACCCAGAATGGCTCCGATGCCGGGAATTAATTCCGGAATGCTCATGCCAGCCTTGAATAGGCCGCCACCGCCCATGGCTAACAGATAGAGGGCCAGCACTTCACCCCGCCGGGTGGGGTCGTGGAGGTTGCTGCCATAAATCGCGGCAATCCGGTAAACCATTTCGGCCTGGAGAGCGGACACGGCGGCGAGGTCAGCGACAACAAAAGCTAGGGCAACAGGTGGAATAATATTGGTGGCAAGGCCAATGCCTGCGGCGCGCCAGGTGGCGTCTTGAATGATGCGCTGGGCGAGCTGGTCGCTGCTGTCGGTGGGATGTTTGAGCTGGAGCTGGGCGATCGACTGTTCGACGTTGGCAATATTGACCTGGCCTAGGGCGGCTCCAAGCCAGCTGAGCCCCGGTATTTTGGCAATGCCTTTAATGAGGGGGCTATCGACAATAGGGGTGACGGTTTGGCCGAGGGTAGTTGCCCCTTGCTCTAAGGATTGCTGCAAGGTTGGGGCCAGGTTATCGACGGCCTGGGTGAGGTTGGTGGAGGCTGCGCGCATGGACTCGATGAAATCATCGACCATCCGCTGAAAGGAATGCTGTTGATCCATTTCAAGGTTCAATATTTGTCTTGTCTAAACCTTATTGTAAAGAGCACCTCTACCCGAAGGCCGCATCCCGATGTAGATTTTTGGTAATTGAGCGCCGCAATGCTGCTGCCACTTTGATACACCGGATATTGTCCAGCAGTTACAGCAATTGTGACATCTCAGAAAGCAACGGCGATCGCATGGTGACCCTTGAGCTGTATACCAAGATGACCGCGTAATAATTTATCCAGTAATGTCCCCGCTCATCACAGACATCCGCCAGAAAATTGCGAACGATGAATTTGAATTCTCTAAACATGCCGTCGATCAATCCATCTTGCGACGCATCCGAGTTCAAGAAATTCGAGAAGCCATTGCCGATGGTCAAATCATTGAGAATTTCCCAGACGATAAATACGGCCCCAGTTGCTTGATTTTGGGCTTCACCGCAGCACAGCGTCCGATCCATATCCAATGCAGCCATCCAACCCGTCCGCTGATCAAAATCATCACCCTGTACGAACCTGCACCCCAACGATGGAATGACCAATTCACCCAAAGGAGACCCCCTAACCATGACAACTGATTGGCAAGAACCCTTGGTAGAAAAGCAGGTGACCTATACTCTGAACCTGAACGGTCAATTGATTCTCATTGAAAACGTCCCCGCCCGCGTCAATGAAGAAACGGGTGAGCAGTTTTTCTCTCCCTCAACCGTCGAGCGGTTGCAGCAAACCATCCTGGATACCCCAGAACCGGATCGCTTTATCCAGGTTCCTGTCTACAACTATTCAGAAAATGTGGCTTGACCTTACCCCAAAACAGTGGACAGGTAAGTTAAGCTGCTATCGGTTGATCTAGAGTGCTCCAGTAATTGTCTTCAAATTGAACAGGGCTCAAGTATCCAATGGTTGAGTGTATCCTTTGTCGGTTGTAGAGTACCTCGATCCATTCCGCAATAATTGTTCGAGCGATGGTTCGGGTTGAGAAGATTCTGGGATAAATCAACGCCTGGTCTGTGCCACAGACGATATATCCCTAGCGATATTGCGTGCTGATACCATTATTGAGGCGCTGCAAACCCAGTGCCAAAGCATTGTGTACAACCTCAACTGGCTTCCAGCCTGCCATCACCAACAGGTAGTTCCACCCGAAACTGTTCCCCATCCACCCGCACGCGATCGCCCGCGACCAGCTTGCGGCCCCGGCGGGTTTCCGGTTCATTATTGACCTGCACCAAGCCACTCTGAATCATGAGCTTGGCCTGTCCTCCCGTCTGAACCAGACCCCTCAGCTTCAAAAACTGGTCAAGTTTAATAAATTGCGGTGAATCTGCCTGCATCGTGTCCTTCAGTTTAGCTAAAGCGCGTGAGCTGTAAACGGTACCGCTCTTTTTTAGTGATGGCGATATCTTCAACGGCCAGACGACCCTTACCGCGAATCGTGACCAGATCACCTGCCTTAAGGGCATAGCTAGCCTGGGTCACCTCTTTCCAATTCACCCGCACCTCCCCTCGATTAATGAGGGCTACCATCTTGCTGCGGGACATGCCAAAGCCTGCCGAGGCGATCGCATCCAGTCGCAGGGAAGCTTCCACTGTTACCAGTTCTTTGCGGCGAGGTTCGCGCACCTGAAGTTCCGTGAAGGGAATGGGCTGCACCTTCACGGGCACCGTCCGCACCTGGGTGAGGGACTGCTGTAAGAATTCGCTCATTTCCGGCACCACAATTATCTGCGCGCCGCGCTCCCCCAGCACCAAAATATCCCCCACCTTCTCCCGCACAATGCCAGTGCCGAGGGTTGCCCCTAAAAAGTCGCGATGGGTGGCCGGGTCAAACAAAAAATTGCCCGCCACGCTCAACGCCACCAGCTCCACACTCTCCGGGGTTAGCGGCAGCTCAGAACGGGCGATCGCCAACCGCTGCCGCTCCGCCTGTGGATACCCACCCCAAGCCAGCACCGACAGTTCTGTCAAGCGAGACAATACTCGTTCCGCCTCCGCCAGTTCTGGTGGCGACAAAAAATCAGTCAGCGTGACTTCCCACGTCTTCAGGGACTGCGTGGCGCGATCCAGCACCCGCGACAAGACCTCCTGATGCTCAGACCCCTGCAACAGTTCCACCTTCGGGAACATGCCCATACCTACTCCGACCGCTTGAATTAACCATCAGCTGACCAGACTTCGCCTTCGCGCATCAGGTCAACCACCACTCCTTCATCTTAGAACCCTAACCCCAAAGCCATAAATCCGGTCTAAGGATGAAGAGCGCTATTCAACTTAAAACTTAAAACTCAAAACTTAAAATTCAAAACTCAAGACAGCTCAGGCCGCTCAACTGGCCCTTGCAGCATCCCACGCCAATAGCAGCGGCTGCTCCACAGCAGCGCCAGCCCCACTGCCAGGTAAATCAGACCTCTGACCTCAAAACTTACCCCGGCCCAACGGAGCGCCACACCAATGCCCATCATGGACAGAATCAACAGGATTGTCTTCCAGCCAAACATCTGAAAGATGCTCTTCAACGGGTTGGGTTCCGCCAAGTGCTGTACCCGGTCAATCACGCGGTTCGCGGTTCGGTTCAGCACAAACTGCCCCTTCAGCAACCCAACCCCCAAAGCCAGTCCGCCCACCAGCAAATGATGCCGATCGAAAAAGCCGAGATAGGGCAGGTGAAACCAAAACACAATCCCCATTGTGAGTAGACCAGCACCAACCACCGTCCACAGCAATGCCGCGATCGCTAGATGACCCCGGACAGAAAGGCCGGGTCGCTTCAAGTTCTCTTGCATCAACACCTTTCCCACTCGGGAACCATACTGACCCTGAAGACAAGCGAGGCCTGCCAGGGCAACAGCTGTCAGCCGCCACAAAAAACAGAGTCTTGAGGCTCTTGAGCAGCGCTAGATGTTTTGCTCACTCAGCTGGCGACACATATAGTCAAAAGGCTCAGCCACTGCCGCCAAATTATCGACACCCGCTGCCGCTGCCTGCTCCTGTACGACCCCCTTCATAATCTGGATCCCCCGCACCGTTGGGCCAATGGGGACCCCCAGAGAGTTGTAAGTTTCCCGCAAGCCTTCCAAGACCCGCTCATTCAGGACATCCATATCACCCGCCACCAGCGCATAGCTGGCGTAGCGCAGATAGTAGTCCATATCCCTGAGACAAGCCGCGTAGCGACGCGTTGTATAGGCATTACCCCCCGGACGGATCAGCTCAGGATTTTCATCAAACAGCTGCGATCCGGCGGATTTAACAATTTGGGCAGCATTGCCATTAATCACGGCAGCAGCTTGAATCCGGCTGGTACCACTACTAAAGTAGGCCTTCAGGGTGTCAATGGCATCCCGATCCAGATAGCGGCCCGTTATGTCGTAGCTCCCGATAACAGCGGTTACTGCATCCTGCATGTGTTTTCTCCCAACAACGCTCAGCTGATAATTTTTTTGAATTACGATACGGACTGAACTCTGAGAATTTAGAATCGCAGATTGATTCAGTACATTAAGTCAGTTTTGGGTTTAAGTCTATCATGCCGGAGTGCTGCAATCGTTCCACAGGTAAGACATTGAGACATTCGCCTCGGCCACAAAATCATTAAGATTTGCATCATTTAGTTGTTTCAATAACCGTCTCATCGCTCACCCTTGTCTAAAAACAGGCGATTAACTCCCAAGCATGCCGCCTACCCAAGGGATCGCTGCCAAAACTTAAAAAAAAGCTGTAAGTGACTCTATAGCCTCCACCGATTGACATACTTATCCGCGATGGGCCATGGGCGTGCGGCAGAAAAATGTAATCTTTGATACAAAAAAACGCTTATTAGGTCTTTACGATCAGAGGCTAAGCGATTTTGCCGCACTTGTTCTGCGGGAAGCGGGTCATTCCCTTCCTTCTTTAAGAGCGCAAGCAACCACCCTTTCAACGCACCCGAGCCCATGGGCTGCATTTCTGAATCAGACTGGTGTCTTGCTTCACAATAATTGGGTTCTAGCCGAGCCATTGACCGTTTTTTAGCTGTGATTAAGGAGTCATTCCATGGCGCAAACGCCCCAGGACGTTTTAAGTTGGATCAAAAATGAGAATATTCAAGTCATTGACTTGAAATTCATTGATATGCCTGGTATCTGGCAGCATCTCACCCTCTTTCAAGATCAAATTGATGAGAGTAGCTTCACTGAGGGTGTTGCCTTTGATGGATCCAGTATCCGAGGTTGGAAGGCTATCAATGAATCAGACATGGTGATGATTCCCGATCCGAACACTGCCTGGATCGATCCGTTCATGGAAGAACCGACCCTCAGCATGATTTGCAGCATCGGTGAACCCCGAACCGGACAACCCTACGATCGCTGTCCGCGCTCCATTGCTCAAAAGGCCCTCAACTATCTCACCAGCACAGGCATTGGGGATACAGCTTACTTTGGCCCTGAAGCCGAGTTCTTCATTTTTGAAGATGTCCGCTTTGACCAAAATGAAAACGAAAGCTACTACCACGTCGATAGTGTCGAAGGTCGCTGGAACTCTGGCCGGAAAGAAGAAGGGGGCAACCTAGGCTATAAGCCTCGCTACAAAGAAGGCTATTTCCCCGTTTCACCGACGGATACCCTGCAAGATATCCGCACCGAAATGTTGCTGACGATGGCCAAGTGCGATGTCCCCA
>CAZXWR010000269.1:0-5657 GCA_964644325.1 uncultured bacterium | reverse complement strand
CACGCGATCGCTGCGGCCCTATCGCTGGGGCGATCCGATGCGGCTGGTGCACTGGCGCTCCAGCGCTCGCCACAATGAACTGCGCATCCGCGAGCTTGAGGTGCAGGGGGGCAGCGAAACCTTTGTGATTGCCCTGGATACCCAGGCCAATTGGCACCCTGACTGTTTTGAGCAGGCCGTGATTGCAGCAGCGTCCCTCTATACCTATGCTCGTCGCACCCACGGCGAAGTGGCTTTCTGGAGTGCCGCCTCTGGACTCATTCAGGGGAATCAAGCCGTGCTCGAAACCCTGGCCCAAATTAGCATTGGAGCTGCATCCTCAGCGCATTTGCCAGCTCAGCCTTTGATTTGGCTGACTGCTTCGCCAGCCATGGATCAGGTGCCCCTGGGTAGCCGCTACCTGCTGTGGCAGCCCCTATCAGCGTCAAGTTCCGCCGACAACCTAGAAATGTCCGCTTCATCTCACCCGTCAGGGGAAGGCTTGAGCATTGCCCGCGATCGCCCATTACAGCCTCAGCTTCAGCAGACGCTACGGCGGACTGAAACAAGCGCATATTAAGCGTTAAGGACTAAGTCTGGAGCGATATTGATGCTGAACTGGACATCTACGGATGTGGGGGTAAGAAAAAATTGTTATACCCTGACACAGTAAGCATGTCAGGGTATAAGAGTCTGTGCGCGCTATCTCGATTCCAGAACAGGGTCAGCTGGTTAATGTTCGTCAAAGTCGCTTTGTGGTCAAGGATATTAAGCGAACCCAGCTCCCAACATCTTTGATGAATGCTGGCAGTTCGGCTTGCCAACATTTAATGACACTTTCTTCATTGGAAGAGGAAGCCCTCGGTCAAGAACTACAGGTTATTTGGGAGCTGGAACCGGGAGCAGAAGTATTAGAGAAGGCAGAACTCCCTGAACCCGTTGGGTTTGATTGCCCAGAACGGTTGGATGCGTTTTTGGACGCGGTGCGGTGGGGGGCGGCTTCCGTGGCGGATGTGCGCTCGGTGCAATCACCTTTTCGCAGCGGCATAGATATTGAGGACTATCAGCTTGACCCGGTGGTGCGGGCGGTGCAGATGCCTCGGGTGAATTTGCTCATTGCCGATGATGTGGGCTTGGGGAAGACGATTGAAGCAGGGCTAGTGGCCCAAGAGCTGATATTGCGACAGCGGGCGAGGCGGATTTTGATTATTTGCCCGTCGGCTTTGCAGGTGCAGTGGCAGGAGCAGATGCACCATAAATTTGGGCTAGATTTCCGGATTGTGGATAGCAATCTGATGCGGGCGTTGCGGCGGCGCAGAGGGATTCATGTGAATCCGTGGGGGCATTTCCCGCGCCTTATTTCGTCGATTGATTTTATTAAGCGCGATCGCCCGCTGCGCCTATTCCGTGAAATTCTTCCGGCTGAAGGTGAATCACTCTACCCCCGGCGATTTGATTTGATGATTGTGGATGAGGCGCATAATGTAGCGCCTTCGGGCAGTGGCAAGTATGCGATTGATTCGCAACGGACGGCTGCGATTCGGCTACTAGAGCCACATTTTGAGCACAAGCTGTTTCTGACCGCAACGCCGCACAATGGCTATCCCGAAAGCTTTACCGCTTTGCTGGAGCTGTTGGATAGGCAGCGGTTTGCGCGGGGGGTGTCGCCGGAGCCGACGCAATTACAAACGGTGATGGTACGACGGCTGAAGCAGGAGCTACCCCCAGATGACTTTGGCCAGCCACGGTTCCCAGAGCGATGCTTGGAGGCGATCGCCGTCAGCTACACCGCAGCAGAACGTCAGGCCCACCAGTTGCTCCAGGCCTACACTGAACTACGACGGCAAGGGGCAAAGGGGAATCCCACTGAACTATACGCGACTGAATTTGTTTTGAAGCTGTTAAAGAAGCGGCTATTTTCATCACCGGAGGCTTTTCGGACAACCTTAGTGCAACACCAGAAATCCTTGAGGGGAGAAAGACCAGTAAGTAAAAGCTTTGCAAAGCCCGATGTTGGTATTCTACGGCGTCAGCTCGAACAGGTGGAGGAGGAATTTGCTGATGATGCGTTATATGAGGAGGCAACGGATGATGCGATCGCTACCACCACTCGCTTTTTCCGTGCGTTGACAGCTGAGGAACAACTCCAGCTCAATCGGATGCAAGACTGGGCTGAACAGGCATCGCGACAACCCGATGCTAAGGCCCAAGAGCTGTTGGATTGGATTGCGACAGTGCTCCGACCCGATGGGGACTGGGGAACTGAGCGGGTAATTATTTTTACGGAATATCGGGCCACTCAGAAATGGCTGTTTGATTTATTGGCGAGCGAGGGCTTGGCTGAGGACGATCGACTGATGACGCTGTACGGTGGCATGGACTCGAAGGATCGCGAAAGGGTAAAGGCTGCGTTTCAGACAAACCCGACGACTTCTCCGGTACGAATTTTGCTGGCAACGGATGCGGCTAGTGAAGGGTTGGACTTACAGAATTACTGTTCGCGGCTGATTCACTACGAGATTCCGTGGAATCCGAATCGGATGGAGCAGCGTAATGGTCGGGTGGATCGCCATGGCCAGCGGGCGGCGGCAGTGCGGATTTACCACTTTGTGGGCCAGGGATTTGAACAGACTGCCCTGCGGAGTAAGCCCGGAGAACTGGAGGGTGATCTAGAGTTTTTGATGCGGGCGGCACTGAAGGTGAATACGATCCGGGAAGATTTGGGTAAGGTGGGGCCAGTGATTGCAACCCAGGTGGAGGAAGCCATGTTGGGGCGACGGCGTACTTTGGATACGGTTGTGGCGGAACAGGAGGCGCAGCCCCTTAGGCGATTGATGAAGTTTGAACGGTCGGTGCGCGATCGCATTGCACAGCTCAAAGAACAGTTAGGCGATACGCGCCGAGCGCTTCGACTAACGCCAGGGAACATTACAGCCGTGGTCAAAATTGGGTTGGAACTGGCCGGACAGCCTGAACTGGTGCCAGTGGAGGTTCCGAATTTAGGTGGCGAGGCTTACCATCTGCCAGTGTTGCAAGGGAGCTGGGCACAGTGTTCTGAAGGACTAGCACATCCCCACACGGGGGTAATTCGTCCCATTGTGTTTGACCCGGATTTGGCGCGAGGGCAAGATGAGATGGTGCTAGTGCATCTGAATCATCGGCTGGTACAGATGTGTTTGCGGCTACTCCGGGCGGAAGTATGGTCGCAACAGGATAGTAGAAAGCTCTATCGGGTGACGGTGCGACGGGTCCCGAGTATGGCAATGGAGCATCCCGTAGTGGTGGCCTACGGTCGGCTGGTGGTGCTGGGGAGCGATCAGCAGCGCCTGCATGAGGAAATTATTACGGCGGGCGGTGAACTGAAGGAGGGACGCTTTAGCCGCTTGAATGTGGGTCAGATCGAGGCGGCTTTGGCGGCGGCACAGGGCATCAGGGGCGATGCTGTGGTGCCGGAGGCTGTGGGGGCACGATTACAGGCGGCTTGGTCAGGGCATCAAGAGCCGTTGCTGCGATCGCTGGAGGTGCGAATGGGCGATCGCACTCAGGGCTTACAGAAAAAATTAGCCGAGCGCTGCGAAAAGGAAGTGGCGGATATGACAGCCGTGCTCACTGAACTCCGTCAGCAAATTATGAATGAGCTAAACGAGCCAGAAATTGAGCAAATGGAGCTATTTAGCAGCGCGGAAAAAGAACAGCTAGAGCGAAACTTGAGCAGCCTGCGACTCCGAATAGAGCAAATTCCTAATGAAATTAAGCAAGAAGCAGCCATCATTCGAGCCCGGTTCGCTAAACCGACGCCCCGGCTATTTCCGCTGGCGGTGGCCTACTTAATCCCGCAAAAGCTCATTCAGTGAGTTTCAATGCTTTATCCAGATAGACTTCACTGTCTATCCTATAGAAATAGTCCAAAGCTCAGAAGCTGCATAATTTTTGAGGTGCAGTGGAAGACGTGTAGATATGGCAACTATCAACTTCAATACAACCAACAGCACCTTCCGCCAGCTACTGGGTAACGGCCTAACTTACCGAGTGCCCCGCTTTCAGCGCGATTATTCCTGGGGCTCAGACGAGTGGGATGACCTCTGGCAAGATATTGTCGGCCTGTTTGAAGAAGATGGTGAACCAGCCCACTACTTGGGCTACCTCGTTCTCCAATCGCCAGATAGTAAGCAATTCGATATTATTGACGGTCAACAACGAATGACTACGCTGAGTGTAATGATACTGGCAGGGCTCTCACACCTTCAAGATCTTGTGAACGCTGGATTGGATGCAGATAACAATCAGAGACGACAGGAGCAGCTACAGAATAGCTACATTGGTTATCTTGATCCAGTGACACTGGTTCCTCAGTCGAAACTAGAGCTGAATCGTCATAACAATCGGTTTTATCAGAGCTATCTTGTCCCTTTGGTACGAATTCCCAGCAGAAATCTAAATGCATCTGAACACCAGCTCAGAAAAGCATTCAGCTGGTTCAAAGACCGAATTAAAGCAAGAGTTGGGACGCATTCTTCTAGCGGAAAGAACTTTGCCGGGTTTATTGATAAGCTGGTCGATAAGCTTTTTTTTACAGTGATTACAGTTACTGACGAGCTAAATGCATTCAAGGTATTTGAGACGTTAAATGCAAGAGGTGTTCGGCTATCTTCAACAGACTTATTAAAAAACTACCTTTTTTCCATTATCAGCTCAGAAGATATTCACGAAATTGAAATACAGGCACTCGAAGATCTTTGGGAGGGTGTTGTGGGTATTTTGGGGAGCGAAAGCTTTCCAGAGTTTCTGCGCGTTTATTGGAATAGTAGTCACAAACTCGTTCGTAAAACAGACCTGTTCAAGGCGGTAAGAAGAGATGTAAAAACTCGCCAACATGCATTTTCCCTGGTTCGAGATTTTGATGACTATGCCGATGCTTATGTGGCAATTAGAGATCCGCAAGATAGTAGATGGGAACCTAAAGAGAGGCAGGTGCTTGAGAACCTGAAGATGTTTGGCGTTCGGCAGCCAATGTCGATGCTGTTAGCAACCTATCAAGCCTTCTTTAAGACTAATCGCTCGTCTTTTGCTCGAATTCTGTCTTCTGTGTTGGTGGTTTCGTTTCGCTACAACGTTATTTGTTCGTTACTCACGTCCGAGCAGGAGAAAATTTACAACGATATTGCGCGCAATATTTCTGACGGTACGTACAAGACTCACTCGCAGGTTGCAGAGGCGTTGCGTCGGATTTACCCTGATGATGCTCAGTTCAAGGGGGCATTTGTCGAAAAAGAGCTAAAGACAACGACCAGTCGCAATAAAAAAGTAGTGCGCTATATTCTCTTTGAAATTGAGAAGCAGCGCTCTGGGCAAAAGTTTGATGCGGAAAGTGCAGCTTACAATCTAGAGCATATTTTGCCGGAGAATCCTTCTGAGGCGTGGGACTACATCGATGAGGCCAAGCAGAATCGTTTGATTTACCGGCTGGGGAATATGACCCCACTTGAGACGAAGCTAAACAACGATATTGGTAATGCGGGTTATGACGTGAAGCGGTTCATTTTTGAGCGAAGTGACTTTGCGATTACGCGGGCGATCGCAGAGCATTACGACGCCTGGGACGAGCAAAAAATAGAAAGTCGGCAAAAGCAGCTTGCCAACTTTGCCGCTAGCCTCTGGCGCATAGAGTTTGATCGCTA
>CAZXWR010000268.1:0-5663 GCA_964644325.1 uncultured bacterium | reverse complement strand
CAACGATGTGTCAGCTGCACGGGGTGAGTACCAGTGGCTATTACGCGTGGAAGGACCGGCCGCCGAGCCAGCGCGATCAGGATGATGCTCAGCTGTTGGAGCAGATCGCGGAGGTCTTCGAGGCAAGCGATTCAACTTGAAAATGGCATCCAGGCCTGTTCACACAAGCTCTATCGCCGATTGCCGGGGCTGAGCCGATTCTTCGCCAGTGGCGAGAACAAAGCGCATACGCTGGATGTCGATCGACCTGACCAGCTATGGGTGGGTGATGTCACCTACCTGAAAGCGGGAGGAGAATGGCGCTACCTGGCCACGGTCATGGATCGCTATTCGCCCCGGATTCTGGGTTGGTCGTACGGTCGAGAGAAGACCGCCGCATTGACAGCTCGGGCATTGCGGCATGCCTTGCGAACCCGACGGCCCACCGAGGCCACGATCTTCCACAGTGACCGTGGCGTCGAATATCTGGCGGGTACCTACCGTGATGTCCTCTCGAAAAATGGGCTCGAACAGAGCGTGAACCGGCCACGCCGGATGACTGACAACGCGCACATGGAGTCGTGGCACAAGTCGATGAAATCCGACATGTATCATCGCCGCCGCTTCACCGATAACCGGTCACTGCGTGCGGCGATCCGAAACTACGTAGACTTTTACAACCATCAGCGACTACATTCTGCTTTGGGCTACCGGCCGCCAGTGGAGTTTGAACGTCAATGCTGCTAACTAACGGGTGTCCACTTTTTCGTAGGAACTCTCCACTTTACGCAGTCCGTCTTCCGCTGCCGCTCCAGGCGGCCTGCGTCAAGTGCGGGTGAGCTTAGACGTTAGGCGGGGCGAGGCTTGATTGAGCATGGAACCAGACGAAAAGGCAGAGCTCGCTAGGCTTAGTGCCTCAGTGAGTGAGACCATGTCGCAGATTCAGAAGCTGGTGGGCCGTGAAAATATCGAGGAGGCACGTTTCAAGTTTCCAAGAGGCTATATCCGGACTACAACCGAGACACGTAATAGGGTTCCCGTGTCCTATGGTCTACTTGATGAAACGAAAATTCGAAATATCTGCTATTCACTCCATATGGCAGATCTGCTTCGCTGGCTTGCGATCCGAACGGACCTAAGCGGAATGTTGCTGTCTCAGATCGTCAAGGAGTACATCTGCATACATGGCCATGCGATCGATTACCTGCTTGACGAGTCGTGTCGGGAATTGGGGGTCGTCGGAGCAAACCAGGTGAAGCCCTTCAAGAAGCGAAGTTCTTTGCTTGTCGCTGGGCGCCACATTCGGCCGAGTACGAAGAAGGAGATCGATTGGATATGGGACGTTCGGTGTCGAGAACATCCCGACAAACTTGAGGAGCTTGAGACCGCCCAGTACGATAGGAATGATGCGAACCGCGCCAGAAAAGGATTCGACGGGTTCTGCCAAGAAGCGGGTCACGCAATTATTGCAGGAATGTTTGATCCCATTGAGGATTAGTCGTTAAACCGTTGAGGCACCGCCTTACAAGTTCTTGGCATGAGATTGCTAGTGATTGGCGCAATCCCTTTTTAGTTGGTGATGAGTCAGAGTAGCGAGAATGTGATGCCTAACAATGTGCTGCTCCGCCCCTTGACCGCCTTGCGCTGCCGCTCCAGGCGGTCTGCGTCAAGTGCGGGTGAACTTTAATAGCTCATGGAAACTTCAGAGGGACGTCTAAGACGACTGGCATGTATAGATGTTTTCCGGAGCTGCTGTTTGCTTATCGCGGCATATTTCTTCTATCTCTTTCACAGAGCCGTTGGTTTTCCTCCGGAGCGCACGCTTGAGGTGTCGTCGACGACCTATCTTATTGTTTCCGTGTTCTTCTTTCTTCTTCCGGCCGCTAAGAAGCTGAAACTGGGTAGGCTTTTTGAATACGAAGCCCACGTAAAGGAGCTTCGGGAACAAGTTAGAGAGTTCAAAGATGATACAAGGCAGATGCTTGCGCTCCAAGCATCAATCATAAATACCGTAAGCAGCACTCTCAATCAAAATATCAATATCAACCTGCCGGGGAAAGAAGAGCTAGACGAGGCAGAACAGGAGCTTGAAGAGGCGATCGGAACTCCGTCTGATCAAGATCTTGACAAGCGGATTGAGACATTCTTACTTGAGCAAAACTTAGATCGAAATTTTGCACTTGCGAAGTTGCGCATGGAGCTTGAAAAGGAACTGAGAAGGATTCTTCACAAGAGAATTGATACCGAAGATCCAAGCCAAATGAAAGGTCGATTTCTCTCTGCGCGGTCACTGTTTAACGAGTTTTCGCAAGTGCTTCCGCAGTACAGTGGAATGCGCTCATCATTTAACTACATTCTGCAGGTTTGCAATGCTGCGATTCATGGGCAGCGGATTTCAGACAATCATGCTGACGAAGCTCTGCACATGGGCTTTAAGATGTTGGACGCGCTCCGGAGGATCGGCGAAAATGAGCTATAAGGATGCGCTGCACCCGACTCTTGACCCAACCGCACCTTGCGCTGGGGCTCCCGGCGGCCTGCGTCAAGCGCGGATGAGCTTAGACGTTAGGCAGCTGGAGGCAATATTTGAATACGGAGCAGATCATCGACCAAACCAAACGCCTGCACTCACGTATCCAGGCGTACGCCAATGACAGTGGCCAAGGCGATGCTGGCCAAGCTGCCAAAGCTCAAGTTTGCGAATTCCTACGCCAATACGCTGGTCCGAAGAGTTCGTTTACGAGTCGTGCGGAGGAGACATCGGGATTCCCGTCTTATTTAGTCCACACGTTGTCGACCATTCTGGAATCGTTTGTTGAGTATCTAGAGGCGGGCCTTGCAACGGGATTATCTCCTGAACGCCAAGCGCAGATCGACGTCGTATCAGACTTTTTAGCACAAGCACTGTCGATGTTGGATACAAAGGAATTTCATCCGGCGGCCCCAGCCATCTTAATAGGCGCCTCGCTGGAGGAGTTTCTCCGCAATTGGTTTGAGGCGGAGGGGCTAAGTATCGGAAATTCCAAGGCGGGCATTGATACTTATACAAAGACTTTGCGGAAAAAAGACCTTCTTTCCAAGCAAGATGTTAAAGATATTACAGCATGGGCTGGTGTGCGAAATCATGCGGCCCACGGTGAATGGGACGAAGTCGGCGACCGTTCGCGAGTTCGGCTGATGTTGGAGAGTGTAAATCTATTTATGCGGCAGAAGACTCCATGACCGCGCAAAAGCGGCCCCGTAAATCGCCGCACCGGACAACGGACGCATCTGCCACCCGGATTGCATGCGCAACCCACGCGCCAGCTGCAGGCGCCGTTGAGCTCGGACATTGGGCTATAAATGATGGGCATCAGCAGTCGCGCAGTCGGTGAAGATGCCGCGACGCTTCGGCGCCATTGACAGGCGAATGTGAGCGGCCTACTTCGTGTTGTCGAACTTTAAACTCGGGGATAGGCGGTGAGAATCAAAGGGCTGGACAAGTTGACGAAGACACTCGACGAAGCTCAGAAAGCGTTGTCCGAAATCGACGAGGACCTTGGAGCAGTGTCTTTCGATCCGAGTGATCCCGCTAGCATTGAAGCAGCAATTCAAGACGTAGAGAACATGATCGACCAGCGCTTGGGATCATACAGTGCTAACCCAGTCATAGGCCCGGTGATAGACGCAATGAAAGAGCATTATCGGGAGGGCATTCTCGAGAAGGCAGCGGCCTCGCGGCTAGAGGGCAAGCCGGATGGCGAATGAACTTTTCACGCAAATCAACAACGCGGTCCTCGATTTGCAGGCTGCAGACTACCAGACGTTCGAGCGACCTCTGAAGAATTTAGCTCGGCTCTTGCAGCAGCATGACTTGGAGGAAGCGAATAGCAACCTGACTAAAGGTCTCGACCTCGAAGCGTTTCTTCGGTGCCAAAAGCCGCAGGGCGGGATGGTAGGAAGCGCGAAACTCGACTGGCCGGAGGACCCGAACAAGGCGCTCGGCCTGACGTTTCTGCTAATAATGCGATTCGCCGGTAAGCCGGATTTCATGGTTAATTTCGGCCACACATACTTCTATTCCGGCCGCAAACTTATCGCCGGTGTCCACGCGATTACTCGGCAGCTTATCATCCCCTTCGCCCGCGACTACAAGACGTACGTGCAAAGTGAGGGCGAAACAACGCCAAGGCTAGCCATTGGCGAAACGAACAAGGTGTTTGTTGTGCATGGCCATGATGAGGCAGCCCTCCACGGATTGGCCCGATTCCTAGAGAAACTGGACCTAGAGGCTATTGTGCTGAGGGAGCAGCCGAACCAGGGCCGAACTATCATTGAAAAGTATGAGGATTATGCAAGCGAAGTTGGTTTCGCTGTAGTTTTGTTGACGCCAGACGATCTCGGGTCGTCAGTCGCGGAGACAGAGCAGAACCGAAGAGTACGACAGAACGTGATATTTGAATTGGGTTACTTCGCAGGGAGGCTTGGTCGAGGACGCGTATGCCTTTTGCGCAAGGGAGACGTCGAAATGCCCTCGGATCTCTTCGGGGTTGTCTACACGGAAATGGATTCCGCAGAAGGTTGGAAGGCGAAACTGGTCAATGAGCTAAGGGCCGCCAAGCTCAGTTTCGACCCCAACAGAATGTGGAAGTAGCCAATCCGGCGGCAAGCTGACATCGTGTTGCTCCGACACTTGACGTGCCGGCCGTGCGCTGCCGCTCCAGGCGGCCTGCGTCGAGCGCGGATTGAGCTCAGATGGTAGGTGTCATGTCGACAGTTGAGCAGCCCGCAGCATTCCGTTTCTCCATCGAACTCTTGCAAAGTTACTCGAGAGCGGCGCTTCGAAATTCGAAGGCCTTACTAGATGAAGCCCGCCTTTTGCTCAACAACGATCATTATGCGCGAGCGTACTTCTTAGCAGTCTCGTCAATAGAGGAAACTGGTAAGGCTGCACAGCTTTTTTCCGCTCAGGGCCGCGATCTGTCCGATGCTGGCGTTACAGCCAAGCTAGTTCGCTCAACGGAGTCTCATTCGGAAAAGATAACGGCGGCATTCGTGGCCTGGATCACTGCTGGGGACGACATTCGGAACGCGTTGAGGCCGGCGATCGATCTCATGATTGCCCTCAAGCGCGGGCGGGAACCGGCTATGTACTCCTTCGCTAATAGAATTTCCGGGGAGTTATTCGAGCCACTTGACGTTGTTAGGTCGGGTGCGGCCCGTGACTGTGTTCGCATTGCGATGAACTGTTTGATTCATACGGAAAAGCAGGTAACGACGCAAGCTCCCGGAGAAATGACAGCCGCCCAAGACACAATGTATTCGATGAAGTCTGGCACGGTGAACGATCTGCTCAATACAGGAGACTTCTGGTGGTACTTCGTTGCCAAGCTGGAGAATGGGCAGCAAGACTTGGCCGCGGCTCTGATTGGCTACCAAAAGCACTACGTTGCAAAGAATCGCCTGTACGCGCCTTTGAAGACAATAGCAGATGGCACGGAAAACGAAGGAGCATAACAATTTGGGATGCAGCCGAGGTGTTTGGGTGTTGCGTTCAAGTGGTGCCGACAATTTGCCGACACTCGTCGTGCATTGCTGTGCTTCGTAGGGCGCTTTATGCAACGGACGCCGTCTTTCTGGCTATTTAGATCAGATAGTTACAGTTGCGTTCGTAGCTTCGAACCAGGTGGTCGGGAGTTCGAATC
>CAZXWR010000267.1:0-5686 GCA_964644325.1 uncultured bacterium | reverse complement strand
TGGTTCACCTTTCGCTGTTACTGTACTTCACCCAACTGACAACCGCTATATCACCTGCTCCATCACCACTACCACCAGGGCCAACAGCAGGGTTAAGCAGTCCTGCAAGGGGGCTAGACTTGCTAATTTTGTCGGGGCCAAATAGAACTAGCTGGCCCTCTTTGCGCCTGCCCCAGAAGGGCATCGGGAATGGCCCAAAACAATGGGCTGACTCTGCTCCAAAGGGGCCATCTACTGAGAAATAAAGCGCAAACTCAACCTCACCCGCTTTCTCATCAATATCCTCTACGACGACTTTTGGGTTCTTCCCAAAAGGAAATCGACCCGTGGGCTCCTCAGTACAGAGATAACCATTACCACCGGGTACCTTTTGTTCTTTCGATACCCAGCGAATCTTATCGGTAGGGTTTGGCCCCCACCGTCTAACTTCAATGTGGCTGCATGGCCCACCCACACAAGGAATGCTCATGTTCTTCCAGTTGCCGGAAGCCGTGTTGTCAATATCGCGCTCTGTGCAGTCCCAGCCCATCTTGCACTCTGACATCCCGAACCCGATATCAAATGGAACAAAGTAGTCCTTCAGACTCAATGGATTGATCAACGGGATTTTCCCTAACCCCGGTATGGAAGCGATCTGAGCATTGGCCCAGTCTGGTAGTTGATTGAGCGGTAGGTTACTCAGTCCCGGTATCTGGGAGATTCCATAGTTAATGAGCTGGCCACCAAGCTGACCAATTGGGCCTTGCAACAATGATGAAATGCTGCCCACTGTTGATGAACCAGATGCCGCAACACCCTGTTGCTGGGCGATCGCCTGAATGGGTGGCACATTCGCTAGCGGTTGTTGAGCGAGACCCGGCACCGCTGCGGCCAGCTGCTGCACCGATAGGTCATGGATCATGCCAAAGTCGGACAGGGGTGCATCCGTTACCGCTTCGCCCGTAATAGCCTGAATTTGACTAATGGTGAGATTCTGGAAGCCGAATGAATTTTGCAGCATCCCAAGGGTAAATATCTCAGATGCTGGCGTACCAGGTGACCAGGAAAGACTGCCAAAGTTTGGGTCACTGACCGCACCCGATGACTGGATGGGGCCAATCGAGTCAAACGTCAGTACCGTTGCATCCATGCCATAGTCAGTGGCTGTACTTGTTCCATAGGAAAAGGGATCACCAAACTGAGCGATCGCCTTGGGTAAGACAGTTCCACCAATGACCACAGCCGTTGTAACCACCGCGATCCCTTTTAGATATGGGTTGCGGATCACAGCGATAAGCCTCCGCTGCTGAGGAGTTTCAGCAATTCAGCTTTGGGTAGTCCAGACTTTTGTGCAGCCCTATCGAGCGTGCCACCGCGACGAAAAACCCGGATCGCATTCTGAGCCAAGAACCACTTGCGCTCGTAATAGGAAATTTGTTTATTGATGCGGGCATTGTTCAGCCCCCGCTGAAGTGCGTTGGCATAGTCATGGGGGCTTGGTTCAGATTTAGATTCCTCTACTTTTGGAGCTGGAATTGCAGCTGCCACTGGTTCAGAGGCTGGTTCAATTTCCCCCTCAGAAGTTGGTTTCACTTCCTTGTCAGGCTCAGGTTTTGCTTCAGGAAGTGCTGCCACTTCAGGCTCGGGTTCCGTCAACTTAGCCTTGACTGTTTTAGGTTCCTTCTCCTTGACCTCTGGTGGTGGAGGTAGAGCAACCACCTTCTTGGGTTCCTCGGAAACTATCGCCTTGGGTTGTGTCTCAGCTTTAGCAATCTTCTCCTCAACGGCATCCTCTGTCTGCTGTTGGGCAAGGTTAGATTCTTCCCGCAGCTCAGCAATACGGGTTGCACCCATATCCTCAAGTCGAGTTGCGAGTTCTTTAGAAATTTTTGCTTTCTTGGCAGCTTTACGCGGACTCATCCCCTGCTGCACATAGCCATAATATTGAGCGATCCGAAACTTGAGCTTCGGGTCAACCAACAACGACTTGTTCTGTGCCGACTGCACGCCCAAGGCGATGGCCTGTGTCGTCGAAACACCGTTGCCCGCCAGGATGGTCTTGGGCTGAGACTTAGACTCTTCACCCCCCACCAGCAGCTTGCCGACTGCCGCCCGACCATCCCCTAAGCTCACCGGGAAGATAAAGGATTGATACTCACCATCAGGGGCGATCGCTTCTACCAATAATTGAGTGACGGTCGCTCTTGGAATATCGGTAAAAGGGATGGTCTTGTTGCGAGTCAGGTAGATAACAGGACTGGGCAGGTTATCGCAGGTCTTGGTCACTAGGCAATGATCGACCGTAATCCGGCTCGGGTCGTCCAGCCGGATCTTGCGAATATTGGCACCAATAGGGGAGAAGTCAACTGCGACCCCACCCCCTTCTACATGAACAGTAATCGGTACGGTTCCACTTTCTGCATCCTCAACCGTGATGCAGCGTACACGCCCCCGGCAGACATCCTGGGCCATCGCGCTTGATGCTGTCAGTACAGTCGTGACCGCGACTACTCCTAAGACTGAGGTTTTAATCGACATCGATCCCCTCCTGCACCATCGACATCAACTCCTCGTCTGTCGGCGGTCGGAATTCATACGCCTGAGTTGGCTGAGTCGGTTCAATAGGATCCTGAGCCATCGCAATCAAGGGGCCAGGTTGGAACTGCACCACCTGGGAAATATCCGAGGTGTTGAAGGTGTATTGCGGCAATGAGAGCGGGCGATTGACTGATACCAACAGCTTCTTACCAGGCTTCACGTAGAGGATATTGGCCCCGTTATCCCCGGACTGCACAAGCCGCTGGGCACCATTGGTAATGATGCCACTCCCCAGATTGGCACCCAATGAGGTGAGGTTACCGCCAAAGCCACCCTGCCCCCCGGCTATATTGCCGAGGCTCACAGCCCCTGTGATGTTATTGAGCAGTCCACCCAGGAACCGCAGCACTTCACTGCCACCGCGCTTCGCCACGAGGGGCGCTCCATCCTGACTCGTAATCTGAACTGGACAGGGGTTTATCCCCCCGCCCACCGCAGACATCGGCGCACATTCATCCAACGGTATTTCCATGTCCCCGTGGGCGATCGCAGTTGGCACCAGGCGGATCACAGAGGCAGAATTTGTGCCAGAGGCCCGACCATTCGTACCAGGGTCAATAATGGCGATAATTCGAGCATTCATCGGAATCTCGCCCAATGGCTCCGTAAGACTGACTTCAATCGGCTGACCTCTTAAGTAGTCAAGTTCGCCCGAGGCAAATGCAATGCCTGTGAGTAGTTCTGCTTCAGCGGTCTGAGAGCGACTAATCAAAGTTTGGGGCTGACCATCAAGAATTGCCTGCTCTGAGGCTAGATACTCAACCTGGCCCGGTTGACCTGCATTTGCAACAGGCTGATTGCCAACTTGATTTGGTTGATTCGACGCTATACCCTGACTGATGCCACTGGCTGAAGTCGCTGCCAGGATTGCCGCAACCCTGTCTTGGGGTGAAACTTCCGGCTTGGGTGCCGCTGGTGCAGGGGCAGAGACTTGGGGGGAAGCAGCAGGCCGGGGAACTGAACGATAGACCGGAGCTGGCGGCGGAGCATAGCGCCGGGGTGTCGGTGGGATATAGGTAGTGGGCGGCGGGGTAGACATCGTGCGGTAAGTTGGCGTTGGAGCACTGACGGGTTTAACGGTCGTGCTTGTCCCTTTCCCTGCCTGAGACTGAGCATTAGTTTCAGGGGGTTTCTCATCTAAAAACGGGTTCTCACGCTCCCCTTCGCGCTCGAAACCCTCGCCCAAGCCCATACCGATTGCAGCGGACTGGAATTGACCATCTTGCGGCTGCTGGGGAACCGTGTCATCATCCGCCACTTCTTCGCTACCCAACTTCGCTTTGCTAAAGTCCGGCATCTGAAAGTTGTTGTTGAAGATCGCCGCTACTGAAAATGCGGCCAGCAGGGAAATTACACCCACGACTCCCAACGTCACCTTGGGATTTTTCCAGATCGCCTTATTTTTCTTGAACCGCTCTTGTACATAGGAGGGTTCTTCTTGCTCAGCAGGTTGTGTGGTCTCTTCTGGCTCAACAAATTCAGGCAGGTCTACCGCCAGGGTAGATTCAGTCTCTTGTTTCGGAAGTACCCTCGCCCCCGAAAATTTCGCAAATTTTTCATGAAGCTGTGTCATGGTTACAAACCCTAAACTCTAAATCAATATCGGTAGACCAGCTATAAAGCGAACAAAGGTTGAGCAGTTTCTCTAGTTGGGTCGCGGAACTACGACATTCTGGGGTGAGAACGGAATCATCGCGTCTATCTCAAACCCCGAAGATTTCCCATAGGCCACCAGATCTTTGCGGTCATCCAGGAATAGCGAAGGCGATCGCCCTGCTCGCCTAACATAGACATCGAAGTTGAATGCTTGAATCTTTTCCTTGTTGGGGGCAATACCAAGGGTCGGAGAAACGCGCACAATATCGGCATTGACCACCACCTTCCACCGACCCGGTTCAACCTCAATTGGAAATTGAGGACGGGCGCGGAATACAAACCGATAGCTCACCCCCAGCGCTGGATTATCAGGACTCGTCTGCCAAATAATCCCATTTGTCTTGGCAATCAGGTTTGCTATCCCGGCTAGCGTTGATTCCCGAATCGGCTCTGCCAAAATAAACTGCTCGTTAAAGACTGAGGTCGGTATCTTGCCAATCACTTCAGACTTATTCGTCTTCGGGTTAATGCCAGACACAGGCAAGCCATCATCTTTGATGAAGGTTGTCCCAGTCGGGTCTTCTGGATTGGGGATAACGCCCACCCAGGTATACAGAATTGGCAGTCTGGTTTCTAAAAACCGAATGACCTGCTGCGGTTCACTCAGATCCGCATCCGTTATGGGCCGCGTTTTCTGGGGTGTCCCATCTGCGGCCACCACCAAATCAGGCACTGGCTTAAAAGCAATACCCAAAAGGGCGATCGCCATGAGCACCAGTGCCACAAATGTCCCGGCTTGGGCAATGACCAGGCGCGAAAGCACCAGTTCCATATTGGGGTTGAGAACTGGCAGTGATTCAGACTTTGGCAGTTCTCGGAGGGAGGTAGGCAATACCGACCCGTTATTGCGGTGACCGTTAGTTTTAGGCATGGTGAAGGGTTCCTAGTAATCAGTGCGGACGTAAGGGGTTGGAGAACCTTGAGGTGGGGATGAACTGTTGCTTGAAGGCGACTGTGATTCTGAGGGCGAGTTAGAGGAAAACAGTCCTGAACTTACAACCCCTGCTGTGACCGTTGAGACAGCAGCACCTGCAAACCCAAGTAGGCCAGACCAGACCGCAAACGCACCCCCACCAGCGATTCCCGTTGCAAGAATCGGTGCAAGCACTGTCGCGCTCAGCGTAAACCAGGCAGTCCCAACAATATTTTCAGCCGTTGCATTAACAAGCGTCTTGGACAAGAACCACATCATGGTCATGTAGCTCAGCCGCCAAAACCAAAGCATAAAGATTGAAGTAAGCCAGACTATCCAACCACTTTGAAGTCCCGGTACCAGTAGCGATGAAAGTCCTGCAATCGGCCCACCCAGGCCGATATAGGCCATGACACAGGAATAAATAGCGGTAAAGGCTGTGATAGAAGCTGTGGCAATGCTGTTCTGAGCAATCTCAGCCGCAGGAGCAGCAAACATAAAGAATACATTTGCTGCTTTTTCGTTGAGCGATGTATTGAT
>CAZXWR010000266.1:0-5695 GCA_964644325.1 uncultured bacterium | reverse complement strand
ATACAAGCTGGCGCAATTCTGACCCTCTCTGTCTGCCCTGGTGAGAAATCCGGGCCTAACCATCGCTGTTTCATGGTCTAGAGCATGTGGAAATTGCAGCAAGGATTGTGGGGCATCCCATGGCAAAGGGCGATCGCCCTTAAGGAGCGACCTGTGCCACCTCCCATCCGGCATCTGTGGTGGCCCGGTACAGATAACGCTGGTGGGGAGATTCTCTAAGCAGCAAGTGATCGACCTGCCTGGGCAAGAGCAGCAGTACCCGAAATACAGGAGACATATTCTCTACGGGTAAATTTTCTGTGGGCCAACTTGCCAATTCATAGGCGGAACCGGGCGAGGGCCAGAAAAACTGGGTGCGGGCACTCTCGGAAAGCTGCTGCCAGGTTTCAAGGCAGAGCGTCTGGAGGGGGGGTGGCGCATCTGGCCCGATTAGGGAAAGCGTGCCAGCTATCCGAAACTGCTCGCGTGTTTTCGGAAAGTACCAGCACAGTTCAGCATTGGGGTTGTGCTGGAGTTGAATGACTTTCTGGCTACGACTATCGGTGATGAACTTGAGACTATTGTGCTGTTCCCTAAAACCCCGAAACACAATGGTTCGGTTTGCTGGACAGCCGTTGGGCTGTAGGGTCGCGAGTTGAACATAGCGGGCGTGAGCCAGTGCCCGATTCCGGTGCAGCGCGCGGGCTAGATGAGGCCGCCAAGGGGCCAAGGGTTCAGAATGAGTTGAACTCATACGTTTCAAAATTAATATCAAGCAGTCGAAGTGAGCGATTCGGAGGGGAGCGCGTTTAAAGTTGCTCGGCCTGCCCCGATTCAGGTTGGGGGCGATACCAATTTGCCAGAATCGCGGGGGGCATCCCAACCCGGTACAACAGCATCAATAACCAGTTACGTAGCGTGCAGCGCAGGATGCCTTCTTTCTCCCAGCGACGGGGGGAAGTTTGTACGGTATTGGGTAGGATTTGGATCCGGTAGCGATGCCGCTTGAGTCGCTCCATGAGCGCGACGTCTTCCATGATCGGAATGTTGGGGTAGCCCTGAATGGCTTCAAAGATATCCCGACGGATAAAAATAGCCTGATCGCCGTAGGGAATCCGGGTCAGCCGCGATCGCACTGAGGCAATGCGGCCAATGACTTTGAGGAGCGTTCGTTCAGAGGCGATCGCCAAGTCAAAGGCACCTCCAACACTCTGCGTCTCGTGGCAAATGCGCTGCACCTGCTGGAGTGCCTGATCGGGCAGCCTTGTATCGACATGTAAAAACAGCAGAATGTGCCCCCGTGCCAGTTGAGCCCCCGCATTCATTTGAGAGCCACGCCCTTTGCCTGCCGTTACCCCTTGGACATGCTTGCAATCAGGCCCAATTTGAGTCAACGTGGAAGCCGCAGGGTCGCCATCCACCACAATCACCTCATAGGGAACCCCACGACCCACAGACTCAATATGTTCTAACTGGGCTTGGATTTGGTGAGCTTCATGGTAGACCGGAATAATAATAGATAGCTCAGGCGTCATACCCTTGGAAGAAGCGTTTGGCGTGAAGACAAAGGTAGTTCAAACTATAGCTTGACGGAACCGGGTGGGGATGTCGCTGGTAGAAAGCCCAAAGGTCATCTAGCGTATCAATATCAAACCACTCGGGCAACAGATGCACGGCACGAGATGCCCTGTGTAGGGAATTTAGGGTTTTGCCATAAACCTGGGGGGTACTCCAGGGCATGTCTATAAAAACACCAGGACAAAACGTTTGTGGGGTAAAGCCCAGGGTGTAGTAGCCCCCATCGCTACTTGCGCCCAGAACAACTTGCCCTTGTTTTAAGGCGGTAAAGGTCGTTTCCAGATAGTTGACCGGGAGATCTGGACTATCACTCCCGACAATTAAGCAGCGCTCATAGCCCGCCTCAAACCCATACTGGAAGGCAGCTGACATCCGCCGCCCCAAATCACCGTCAGACTGGGGCCGATAATGCCTGGAAGCCCCTAACCATTCACGGATAGAGCGTTCAGCATGAGCTGGCGCGTAAAAAATGATCACATCAGCCCGGAGCTGGTCGAGGGTGATGAGTAGATCCTGGCCAAAACACCGATACAGATCTGCGGCAGGCTGCATCCCGATCCGCTGACCCAGTCGAGTCTTAACTTGACCAGGCACTGGAGCCTTCACAAAAACCAAAAAACACTGTTCTGAGCTAGGGAGAATTGGAGCAGGAGTCATGCCACTAAAGATGAATCTTTGCAGAAGAGATACTTGGATAATCGGCCCGGTTAACAATTATCCTAAAACTAGGACTATCCACAGTCTAAAGATGAATACTGTATCCAGTAAAATCCATGGCGATTGAGCAAGTCTTGGCTTGACTATGAGTCGATTGACCCATGAGGTAGGAATCTTGTGCCCCTACTGTCAAATTGATTGTGCCTTGGAAAAAGCACGAGAGGCTCGTTTGATCGGTTTTTTTCTACCTATCAGATAGGGGAGATATCTGTATGTCCAATGCATATAGGGCGAGCTAAACATGAATGGGAAAAAATAGTGACGTGGGTCAATCTTCCCGAGCCGGAAAGATGATAAAAATAATTGACTTTTCAGCATCAAAGGATTAACTTACTCTTAAATAAGTGTGACTTTTACTTGTGGTCAGGCTCGACTGAGTTGAATGGGGGGATTGAAGTGATCATCAGGATCGATGTAGGGGATAGAATGGCGATCTATCGCAAGTCTCATAATCTAGGGCTTTGGCGATAATGATGCAGCCTATTATGGCAGTTAGTTACTGCGCCAGAGCTATCAAGGCCGGATCTATCGAGATCAGTTATTTGCTTTTGGCTAGTTGGATACGTTCATAGATAGAAAGCAGGGAGGCTATTTCCTGTTTTGAAAGACGGTTGAATTCTGGGGGATTGTGCGCGGAGGGTTGTGTGGAAGTACATGCCCCCAGTTCTGTCTGCGCATGCTCACAGTACTCTCGCTCTACTGCTGCCAAGTCATTTGCGGCGGCAACGATTCCACTAAAAGTCGTCCTCGCGAGACAACCTGGGTGACTGTCGCCAGCCGTCGCACTGCATCGTAGGGACTCTCAGCATCCAGCACGATTAAATTCGCAGGTTTGCCGATCTCAATGCCGTACTGTTTCTCGACCCCTAACGTCCGTGCTCCATTGACCGTTGCCATCTCAAAGCAAGCCTGGATTTCTGCCATCCCGGTCATTTGACAGATATGCACCGCCATCGACGCAACTTGCAGCATGTTGCCTGTCCCCAGGCTATACCAGGGATCCTGAATGCAGTCATGGCCCAAACTTACATTTAAGCCCTGCTGCCACAGCTCCTTGACCCGCGTCACCCCGCGCCGCTTGGGGTAGGTATCTGTCCGACCCTGGAGTGTAATGTTGATCAGTGGGTTGGCAATGAAGTTGATGTGCGATCGCCTTAAAATACCCATCAGCTTTAGGGCATAGGCATCGTTGTAGGAGCCAAAGGCCGTCGTATGGCTGGCCGTCACCCGACGGCCCGCTGCCGATCGGATGGCACAGGCTGCCACGACTTCCAGAAATCGGGACTGGTCATCATCAATTTCATCGCAGTGGAGATCAATCGGGCGATCGTAGCGCTGGGCTAGCTCAAAAATATGCTCGACTGAGGCTACCCCGTCCTCGCGGGTAAGCTCATAGTGGGGAATTCCGCCCACCACATCCGCTCCCAACTTCAGCGCCTCTTCAAGCAATTCGGCATTGCGCGGCTGGCTAAACACCCCATCCTGGGGGAAGGCTACCACTTGCAGGGTCAGCCAGTCTTTGACCGCTTCCCGCACGGCTAGTAATCCTTGGAGGGCAATCAGGTTTTGCTCACTCACATCTGCATGGCTGCGGACAAACAGAACCCCCTGCTGCGCCTGGAGTTTTAAGGCTGCGATCGCCCTTTCCTGTACATCCTCTAGGGTCAGGGTTTGCTTCCGCTCTCGCCAAATATCAATGCCCTCAAACAGCGTGCCGCTCTGGTTCCAGCGCGGCTGGCCCGCTGTGAGCGCTGAGTCTAAGTGGATGTGAGATTCGACGAAGGGGGGACTCACGAGCTTCCCCTGCACGGCAATTTCCTGGGGGGCTGTGGCCATAAGCTGGGGGGCGATCGCCTGAATCACACCCTCGCGAATCCCAATATCCAGCTGCTCTGGCTGCCCGACCAAACAGCACTGGCGCAGGATGAGGTCATAACAGTTCAGGGATTGGCTCATTGCAACCTGCCAAACGCATGGCTCGATTCACTGTTCGATTCACTGCTCAATATACGGACATCTTGCATGATTGCCTAACCTTAGAAAGGAGCGTTGGGTTTACAAGGCAATCAGCGCCTGCTCCAGCAGCTTCAGTCTAAGCCAAAGGGCAGCCGTGACGCGATCGCCCCTCTACCCAAGGGTGCGACCGATCTCCCTCTCTGGCTAGATCCTGTGGCCAAAGCCCTAGCGATACTATTCATGCAACGCAACGAGGTTTTGACCCATGAAAGAGCGCATTCAGACCAAAGGTGAACAGGGTGATACCCAATATGACCGCCACATCGTTCCGGCGGAAACAGCCGCTCGCCAGGAGCGTGAAGGTGAGGATTTTCAACAAATGCCTGAAAACGAGTCAGACTTTGACACCGAAGGTGGAATGACCGTTGACCAAGAAGGACTGCTGAACAACTATGCCATCGAACCCGAGATGTACGTTGAAGTACCTGGAGATCTCGAAGAGTCATAGTGCTTTTGGAGCGATCGGTTTCCCACCTGAAACAGTGCCCAGCTTCGCATACCCCAGCTAGCCAAAGTTCGCCTGGATCTGGGTACGGAAATCGTCACGTTGAGCAGCAAAGGTCGGAATACCATAGCCCACTTCCAAGCTTGGAAGTGGGCTATAGGGCAAGGATACAGAGATAAGAATGATTGCTGAATCTGCCAGGGTCTATATTCTGTGGGGGTTAGTTATCCCCCCGAGTCAGCAGGTTCAACTGTGATTGAACCTGCGCTTGGAAATACTCATCTTGCAAAGATGTTTCAGGCAGGCGGTTCATGCCAATGGCTACTTTGGTTAGGTCAGCTGCTTTCACTTCGCCGTTGCGGGAAGCCCGAATTAGCCCTGACCCGGCGGGAATGTTATCGGCTGTAAAAAACCCTTGATAGGCTAAAAAGACGAGGTTGAAGGGGGTGACCGCCATCCCGAGTTTAGCTGACATCATCGGAAATTCTGTATCCATCATCGGTACGGAGACAATGACCGCTGCCCCATTGGGGCCTCGGGTCTCGGTTTTTGGGCTAGCTAAGGCTATCCCAGGTACGGTGAGTGTCAATATTGTCGCGCTTGCCAGTAGCGTATTTGTCAGCCGCTGTTTACGTTGCATAATCTTTAAGCTCCATTTGGAATACCTGCACTCTAAATGGGCTTTATGAAGCGGCAATGATGCAAAGCTGGGTTATTCGTAGAAGTTTGCTGAGGCAATGGATTACCATTCCTGAGAATTTTCTCAAATTGTTTCTGCCTTGCAGGTCACTGCTGAATGATTTCGGCAAATAACGTTTGTCCCCTGGGCTTAGCACATTCGGGACAGAGATCTCAGCATCCCAGCCAATGGCAACCTGGCGATCGCCGGGCATCCAGTTCTGACATAACGCGATGTGCAACTAAGTTTTGCTCAAGAAAGTCCCACTAAACGATGCTAGA
>CAZXWR010000265.1:0-5712 GCA_964644325.1 uncultured bacterium | reverse complement strand
GAAAATGTATGACGCCCATCTCCAGCCCGTGGTCTGGAAAGGTATTTTTCTAGTCGATCAGGTTTACCCAGACCTAGCCATGCGATTGATAGGGGATGTGGATCTGGCGATCGCCCCCCAGGAGATGAACCCAGCCCAGCAAATTTTTCAGAGCTTAGGGTTTGAACTGAAGCCAGAGCAAACCACTGAAGATGCGTTTTACTTTAAGCACCCGGACTACCAGGCTTGTTTTGATGTCCACCATCGGGTGCGGCTCTTTGAGGGCCAAGATACGGCTGCCTTGACCGCGCCAGTCGCCCCCCAACGGGTGAACTTACCTGTGCTCTATGGCCTGGAACCGAATGCCCTCCTGGTTCATCTGACCGTTCATCTGGACGGACATCTGGCCGAAACGGGTATCCTCCTCTTTTGGGTGCTGGACTTTATCTATGTCCTACGGCGCTGGGGGGAGCAGCTCAATGGCGATCGCTTACATGCGCTCATGCCCGACGCACAAAGCTGGCAGCAGCTTCAGAGAATCCTGCACTTTTTGGAAGCGGAGCTGAACGAACCCCTACCCCCTACTCTCCAGACCCTAAAAGGGACGGCTGCACCTTACGCCCTAGCCCATATCCTCCGCCAGCGGCGACTGGCAATTTGGGGATTGCCCTCTATACGCGGCTGGCTGCGGCTCTGTGCCACAAGGCTCGGGCTCCGTAAACGGCAAGAATATTGCTATCCAAAGCTCAGCGATCTGCTACCAGGCGGACTCCCCCTGATGGAGGCGCCAGCTGCTACTGCAAGGCAGCCGTCTCGATTGCATTGAGCTTTACCTTGACCCACCTCTGCAAAAAGCTCAAACTCAGCTTCCGGCTGACGTAATCCGACAGGATCAACCCCAATCCATAAAATCGCAGCCGAAATGCTTGGCGAGCTAACCAGTCCTGAACCTTGAGCCACAGCTTATGGGTCGGTGAGAGGGTCAAGTGAGGCAACCCGCTCAGGCCATAGCCCCGCTCAACCAGCAGCGGGCCAATGCGGGCCTCAACCAATCGGACTTGGTATGGCGACAGCTGCCGCTTCCACCGCTGAATCCGCTGGGGATTAGGGCGGCTGTAGCTTGTTGTTTGCGGGTAGGTCAGCATCTCTGGGCGATAGGGCACCTTCAGGAACTGACAGATCCGGCTGAGGGCTGTAGCCGGATCCTGGATCAAGTCTTCGTAGCGCAACTCCAGATAGCTGGCAGCTGGCAGGCGGGGCTGGAAAGACGCCCAGGCGGTTTCCGTATGAATCCAGCGCTCAACACCCGTCCACACATTTCCGGCCCACCCCATGCTGATGCAAGATTGGGCGACATCTCGACCATCGCGGTAAAGATGGATATACCGGGCCTTGGGCCAGAGATAAGGGACGTTTTCAAAGCCCCAGTGCAGAGTCGCGCCGACAATTGCCTTTTGCTGGCGATCGCGCTGTTGGGCTAGAAAGCTTTGGATGAGCTGGGGATAGCTCAGGTGGGGATCAACCTTAAAGTCTGCACTCAAAAAAACACGGTGGGTTGCTAACTTCTCGTGATACTGCACCCGATCGGGCCAGCGTCCCGCCGCCCCAATGTTTTCCAGGGCATATTCAAACTCATGGGTGAAGGTAATTTGGGGATGGTGATTTAGCATGAGCCGCAGCAGCGTTGTGCCAGAGCGCTCAGCACCCACCAAAAACACAGGCTCCTGAACCTGACGAACATCCATACAGCTCTAAATCAAGAAACACACGTTTCATCACCATACCGTGAGTTTTAGCTCCCACCTGTATTGTGGCGAACGACAGAGAACCAAGCATTCTGCTGCATGTATGCCATCTAGACTTCAATGAATGCACAAACATACAGCAATTTCAGATCTCAATTGTGGATGATGGAGAGGGCTGAGGGATATAGGAGGCTGAGGGATATTAGAACTCAGTCACACCCAAATATTTTTAGCCGTCAGGTCGAGTTTGGTTAGGGACTGACTGAACGGTGGCTGGCTGATGCGAGCGCCACTGTTGCTCAGCCAGCTCAGCCAACACAGCACTGCTCAGGCCAACAATCCCCAGCAGGAAAAGCTGACAGAGCATTTGTCGATGAGGCAAAGAGTGCATGGGCTTCTTTCTAGGGCGATCGCGGTCATGTTGTTCTCAGGTTTCACTGTAGGCAAGTTCCCTGAGAGTATCCTGAAGCCTACCTGGGTATTGCCAACCTTCAGTCGTGAACAAACACGGTGCTCTTACCATTTAAATAGAGACCATCGAGCATGTCCGGGAGGTGACCCAACAGAGACTGAGAGAGGCCAAAGACTTCGTCGAGCAGCTTCAATCTGACCTGCCCCAGTCCTAACTCTGAATTGCTCACCGTCACGCTGCTGCAGGGGGTCTGGCAGCACCCTTTAATTTTTCCGAGGAGAATGATCGACGATGAGAACCAGCAAAAAGGGACAAAGTAGCCTACAGTATTTACCTGCGTAGGTTTGCCCTGGGAGCCTCATCCTTAAACCTGAGATGACAACGATTGCAGCCACGGCTTAAATTAAACAGACGCGGACTGATCCCGGCGTTCTTTGATCCGGACGATGACAAACGGAGATACATCATGAGCAGGATAAGCATCATCGCACTCATTACCACCCTGGGTACAGCGCTGTACTCCACCGCTGTCCTGGCTGTGAGCCCCGTCCATCATCAGCTGGCTGCCGCCGAAGAACTCCCGCTCATTCCCTTAGAAACCCGCCTGTTTGAATTGCCCTTGCCCATGAGCGAATCTCAGTCCGCTGAGATGGGCATTCATCAGTCCCCCAGAGATTTAGCGAACCATCTAGCAAGAGGGCTGTTGGTAGCCAACCGTAGCCGTGAAATTGGCTATCGCTCCAGTTTGAGCTATCGCGTCCAAAATGTGATTCGTCGGCTGCGGCGGGGCGAGTCTATTACGGCAGCGAGTCAGCGTTCTGGAGTCTCCCAAACAACCATTCAGCGCCTGCTAACCCTGAGCCAAGATCCCAGCGCAGCCTTGGCGATCGCCCCAGATCGGGAGCGCTCCTATGAACGCTATCGCATCTCCCACGCCTACGCGAACGCCATTGTGCGGGGTCTTTTGGTGGCTAACCGCACGGGCGAAATTGGCTACACAGCCCCCCTCAGCTATCGCATTCAGGATGTCGTGTGGCGGCTTCGCCGTGGCCAAGATTTAGCCGTGGCCCGCGCCTCTGCCAATGTGCCTGACCCAGTGGTTGGTCGTCTCTTGCAGCTGGGGAATTACACCGCCACGCTCACCGAATAAACCGTTGCTCAGCCCTGGATCCTGTCTGAAGTAGGCAGATTATGACAAGGCTCATCATGTCGTGTACTCAGCATTGATTTTGACGTAGTCATAGGTCAAATCACAGCCCCAGGCCGTGCCAGTCCCTTTACCATCGCCAATGCAAACCGAGATCACCACGGGATTATCAATGGGTTGCTGATCCGCAGAACTACGGCCAAAGGGGGCAGTGCCGCCGCTGGTCTCCACAACCCGATCATTGCTCTGGGCCGTCGCTGAGGTTGTCTGTTCCTTCACCTGCGCCGCTGCCTTGAGATAGGCGATCGCCGCCGTGCGGTCAAAGGGCTGGGGGGTCCCGTTCTCCATTAGCAAAAAGTCCCCCAGGTGAATGGTGAGCTTATCGGCATTAAATAGAACTCCGGCTCGACCCGCAGCGGCTGCAATCCGGCCCCAGTTTGGGTCACGGCCATAGATGGCGGACTTGACCAACATCGAACCCGCAATGGTGCGGGCTACCAGTCGTGCCGCCGTGTCGTCCGTCGCCCCAGACACCTGCACCTCCACTAAACAGGTGGCCCCTTCCCCATCCCGAGCGATGCGTTTCGCCAGGTAGGTACAGACTTCTGTCAGCATTGCTTCGACTAAATCAGCCTCTGGCCCAGGTTCCGTGATCGCGGGTGTCCGGGACTGACCGTTGGCCAGCGCTAACAACATATCGTTCGTGCTGGTATCGCCATCCACGGTGATCTGGTTGAAGCTGCGGTTTGCGGCTCGACTCAGCATCTCCTGCCACAGGTGCGGGGCCACCCCGGCATCACAGGTTACAAAGGCCAGTAACGTGGCCATGTTGGGATGAATCATGCCCGATCCCTTGGCAATGCCGCCCAGCCGCACCGGGCGATCGCCAATCTGGGCTTCCAGGGCAATACTCTTAACCACTAAGTCTGTCGTCACAATGGCATTGGCCGCTGCCGCGGATCCCTCTGGAGACAGAGCCTCTATTAAAGTTGGGACCGCCGTGCGGACTTTTTCCATGGGAATTTGCTGACCAATCACGCCCGTGGATGCAATGAGCACGTTATCCGCTTCGATTTCCAGGGCATTCCCAATTAATGCTGCTTTCTCCCGGACTGCTTCCCAGCCCTGCTTTCCCGTGCCCGCATTGGCCTGACCCGCATTGCATAAGATAGCCTGGGCCGTAGACCGAATATTCAGCCGCCGGCGACAATAATCCACACAAGCAGCCCGCACCTGACTCAGGGTGAATACCCCCGCTGCGATCGCCGGGATGTCAGAGGCAATCAGGGCCAGATCTGGCATGCCAGACGGCTTGAGATTGGCCGCAATGCCTGCAGCGCGGAACCCTTTTGGAGCAGTGACGCCACCGGGAATAACCTGCCAACTCGCCATCGTTCCTCCTGCCATTGCAGCGCACTACATCTGCCAATCAAACCTCAATCTTAGTGCCCTGCCTCAGTTGGTTCAATGGGGTGTGGTGAAAATATTTCCGGACTCCTAGGGGAGGCCGCTGCGGCACCCGAGCACCCACACAGCCAGCCCCCGATTTGATGCAACACCTACCGCCGCAGTTCTTCAGTAGTTCTTCAGTCAGACGCGCATCGTTTTATGATGAAATGGCTCCCTGCAACAGGGCTGTCGTTTTACCCCGTATTTTCTTGCCATGTCTAGTGCCATACCTTCCGCACCTGGATTCGGGTCAAAAGTGGTGAGTGGCCTGCTGGCCGTCCGGCCTCTGGCTCACTTTATGCAGCAGCAGGCCCGCACCCTGATGATTAAGCGGGCAGAGTCCATTGGTGTGCAGTGGACGCAACAGGCCGAGCAACTGCGACAGCGAGGCCCAGAAACCTGGAGCCAAGAACTCTCTGAGATCCAAGATCCCAGTCTGGACTACCCCAGCTACTACCTCCAGCCTTTTCACGCCTATGAAACCGGAAACCTGAGCTGGGCAGCGGCCACTGAAGTGGAAGTGGCCGCCTATGCCGCCCATGCCCAAATCTGGGATAAAGCGGGTGATCCCCAGGGCGACGCCCGCCTCCGCGATAGCTTCCACCAAATTCTGAGACAGCAGGTACCTGACCCACCCCAGCGCATTCTGGATCTCGGCTGTAGCGTCGGTATGAGCACCGCAGCCCTGCAATCGACGTACCCTGATGCTCAGGTCACGGGCCTAGACCTCTCGCCTTATTTCCTAACGGTCGCCCGCCACCGCCATCAGTCCACACAGCCCATCCTCAAATGGGTTCATGCAGCCGCAGAACAAACCCCCTTTGCCAACGGCCAGTTTGACCTGGTTTCCAGCTGTTTGATGTTTCACGAGCTGCCTCAGTCGGCCACGCGGGCCATTTTAGCGGAAGCTCGCCGCCTGCTCTCACCGGGTGGTGTCCTGGCCATCATGGACATGAACCCTCAGTCAGAAGCCTTTCAGA
>CAZXWR010000264.1:0-5778 GCA_964644325.1 uncultured bacterium | reverse complement strand
AAAGGTGATTATGACCTAGAGCGTTTTACATTTAATTCCGCCTAGCTACTTATGTGCTCATCAGACTATGGGTACACCCCGCCCAGCTAACCACACTGCTCAGATATCCACTCAGGAGAAAACCACTATGCCCCTTTCTGTCTCTGTAACCATCCCCACCACTGTCATTGAAAGTGCGCCATTGACCGCCGAGATCGATGCCTATTTACAAGCTCACCACGAGACCGGGCGCTTCATGGGCGCGGCGATTGTCGTGCGCGAGGGTGACGTCATCTTTGCAAAAGGTTACGGCATGGCCAGCCTAGAGCATCAGGTTCCCAACTCAATTCAGACCCGATTTCGCATCGGTTCCATCACGAAACAGTTCACGGCCGCCGCCATCTTACAGCTGCAAGACCAGGGTAAGCTCGATGTGCAGGCGGCTGTTGCTACCTACCTGCCAGACTACCCCAATGGCGATCGCATGACCTTACATCACCTGCTCACCCATACTGCGGGTCTTCCGAACCTGACTAGCTTTCCTGACTATCTGGAATGGATGGGACAGCCGACAACATTGGCGGAGCTGGTTGACCGCTTTCGCGATTTGCCTCTGGAATTTGAACCCGGCGAGCAATTTCGCTACAGCAATTCGGGGTATGTGCTGCTGACCCAGGTGATTGAAACAGTATCGGGCCAGCCCTATGCTGATTACCTGCAAGCCCATCTGCTGCGCCCGTTGGGCCTCGAAAACACTGGCTACGAGAAACCCTTAGCCGTGATTGAGAATCTGGCCAGCGGTTACAGGTTCACAGGAGAAGACTATCAGCAGGCTGAGCATATCAACATGGCGGTACCGGCTGGCGCTGGCGGGCTGTACTCCACCGTCGATGACCTGGCCCGCTGGAATCGTTTCTTGTTTGATGGCGATCGCCGCGATACCACGATTCTTAGCGATGAATCCATCGCTGCGATGACCTTACCTTACGTGGCAATGGGCACCGAGGTTCCCAATCTGTTCTATGGTTATGGCTTGATCATTAACGATCGCCCCGCCCATCGCCGCATCAGCCACGGTGGCGGTATCAATGGCTTTGTAAGCCATTTGGGCGGGAGTCCGGCTCTCGGCACCACCATTGCCGTATTGAGTAATGTGGAAACCGCCAATCCACAAGGTATTTCTGAGGGCCTAGCCGCCATTGTATGGGAACAGCCCTATGCACTGCCCGCCAACCCGAAAGCAGTGGCCATTGATCCTGCTTTATTAGACGCCTATGTCGGCACCTACCAAGTTACCCCTGACTTTTCAGTCGCGATCACCGTCGAATCGGGGCAGCTTTACATCCAAGGCACCGGACAGCCGCAGATTCCGGTCTACCCCGCCTCCGCAACTGAATTTTTTGCCCGCATCCTGGAGTTTCACATCGTTTTCAATACCACCCCCGACGGCACGGTGGAAAGTGCCACGCTGCTGCAAAACGGCCAGGAACTTCCTGCCCCTAAAGTTGATTAAAGGTAAATATCCAGCTTTTATCAACGTCAGAAAAGACCGATCAATTGGCCAATCAGCGCTATACCTTTAAATAGAATAAACCGCTCCTTTCTCGCATGAATTTCAAAGCCTGAAGATGAGAATCATAAACAGAACAGATGCCAAGCCAGCAAATGGCGTTCTGACCAAGTTCCATCGATTCCAACCGGGTTCGAAATTCATTCGAGCTGTCTGCACCGCGACCTCATCCATAGCATCGACGTTCAGCGCTTGGAGCTGGTTGTTTAGCGGGACATTAATCGTAAAGGTCGATAATTGAACCCCCAGAATGTAGACGAGAGGTGCCGAGATCGACAGCAGACGCTGGGCTCCATCGAGTTGTCCAAAGCCCAGCCCAGCCGCCGCTACCGATGCCACTACGGAACCTATCCAGACCGCAACAAATAGCGGCTGGTTATTTTGAATGACACCGTCAATCGCCTGAAACGCTCGGATAAATTCGCGGTCATTTAATGTTGTGATGCCTGGCATCACAACTGTGGCAAAGGCGAATAGGAATCCCGCGATAAGGGAACACAGCAAGGTTGCTGTGATGAGGACAATTTGAAAGGTTGCTTCTGTTGACATGGTTCAAGTTCCTTGATTTTAGAAGTCAGCATTTGGGGATAATGAAGTGCTGGGTTAGTCTGCGAGGATATCAGAGAGGGAACCAGTGATAGAGCAGTCTATTTAACCAGTTCCCCTTGGGGCAAATAGTTTAAACCTGGCCAATTTAGTAGGACAAACTGGGCGTTTGGTGCAGAGATGATTGATTCGAGAGTTGCTTCAGGATGAAATCTGCGACATCTGCGCGAGAAATCTTGAGCGTGATGTTTCGGTCGGTGCTGGGGAAGCTGTGGCGATAGTGACCCGTACGGGGTCCATCGGTAAAGGCGCTGGGCCGAACAATGGTCCAGTCCAAGCTGCTGTTGCGCACCAGGGCTTCCTGCCGCTCGTGGTCGGCAAAGACCTGGCGCAAGATGAAGCCAAACATGATGTACTTCCAGAAGAAGTCGAGGTTACTCCAGCTATCGCCCGTCCCCAGGGTGGACTGGCAAATCAATCGGCGCACGCCGACCTTTTCCATCGCTTGGATAATCTGTTGGGTGCCCTCTGAGCGAATGGTGCTCTTTAACTTTTTGCCGGAACCCAGCACGCAAACGACGGCATCTTTCCCCTGGATGGCCTGTTCCACCGCCCAGGCATCCATCACATCTCCTGGGTCGAAGCTAAGGTGAGGATGTTGGATATCGAGCTTGGTCAGATTGCGGGCAAAGGCTGTGACGGTATGTCCTTGTTCAAGGGCTTGCTGCACCACCTGACGGCCAACGGTTCCGGTTGCACCAAAGATTACGAGTTGCATGGCTTGATTCCTCAATGAAGACATCCTTAGCCTACGGAGAGTGATGTGCGGGTGCTTTCCCTTTCTTGCGGGATTGTCACTTTCTTGCGGTGACTTGTGAGACCGGATAGGTAACCCTTAATATTGAGAAACATCTCAATGTGTCAAGAAATCTCCGAGATGTGCATGTGGCGTGCAGCCAGTATCTTGCTACAAGCAGCGCGACTTTGGCGTTGAATCTATGGCGCTTGCTCAATCCCAGGCAACCGATTCATTCCCTGAAGACTCGCATCCAAGTGAGTCTGCTTTAGTCCTGGAAACAGAGACGCTTCAGATTGAACATCTGCGATTTCTGCCGGGTGAGGGAGACTTTCAAGCTGACGCGGCCCACACGCTGTTTGTGAATCTGACGCCGCGCCCCCTGCATTACCTGCAGAGACAGGATGGGAAAACCCATCGTGGTTTCTATCGCCAGGGTGATATGCTGATTACCCCTGCCAATACACCACTCTTTGTGCGGTGGGAGGGAGATGAAAATTGCCTACAGATTCAGCTACCCGCAGCATTCCTGAAGCGAGTTGCGGAGGAAACCCTGGGGAAGAATGGCGATCGCCTCACGTTAGTGCCGACGTTTCAAAGTCGAAATCAGCAGCTTGAATCGATTACGACCTTACTGATGGCAGAGATCCAGCAACGTCAACCTAGCGGCGATCTGTATCTAGACTCACTCGCCAATGTGCTGGCGGTGCAGCTGCTGCGCCACCATGGGACGAACTCGGTGCAGTTGCCAAGTTTTAAAGGTGGGTTACCCACTTATCAGCTCAATCAGGTACTCGACTACATCAATGCCGGACTAGCCAAGGAAATCAAGCTATCTAATCTGGCAGAATTACTGGGGATGAGCCCGTTTCATTTCGGGCGCATGTTTAAGCAGTCCACGGGAATCTCGCCCCATCAATACGTCATTCAGCAGCGCATAGAACGGGCTAAGCATCTCCTGAAACATAGCGATCAGGCCATCATCGATATTGCACTGGACTGTGGATTCACCAGTCACAGTCACCTCAGCAAGCAGTTTCGTAAAGTAATGGGGATGACGCCTAGACACTTTAGAAGCCAGAAGATGTAAGCATTGGGTGCCAGCGCCACCTATTGCCTTGATATGCAGGCTAGCCAACGGTCATAACTCTCCTCAAGCCGAGATTTCTCGCGCCCATTGTCGCAAAGCCAACTCTGCTGACACTTCATCTTGCCGAGCCATAGCCAGAAACTCATAGAGCTTAACCTTCGGCACCTGCGGAAACGTCGGGCTGCTCGCAACTTCCCGGTACTCACCGTCCTGCAATTGATAGACGCGCCAAACTTCGCCGTTATACCGCCAGAATTCTGGAATGTTCATCGCGGCATAGAGCGCTAGCTTGTCAATATCGGTGTGGGAAATATCCACCTCGACAACCAAATCAGGAGGCGGGTCACGATCGAGATCAATATCCCGACCGGCCACTAGCGGTTGATTTTGGATGTAGTAAGCATTGTCCGGTTCTGCCGAGCGCCCCAGCAATTCTCTGTCTAATGTCGTGGAACCCATGGTTTTAACCTTCATTCCAAACTCCACCACCAGAATACGAATGAATACCTCAATCAAGCGAGTTGAGAATTCATGAATTTCCAATGGCACAGTAACTTCTAACTTCCCTTGCAGGTAGGTAAAGCGAATATTGCGATTTTCCAGACTGGAAACGCCACGAGCTTGGCAAAGCATTTCGCGTAGAGCTTGATATCGCTGCCAGTCAAGGGAGTGAAATAAAAGCCGCTTTTCGCCGACGGGTTGGGGAACTGGCTGGGAGACAAGGGGTGCAACGCTGACCATAATGGTACGGGGGAGCAACAGATTGAGGCTGTAGTCTACAGTTTACCTCTGACCAGCCAAGCCTCTGTGCCGATCTACAAGGGGGAACTGCATACCTCTCACGTTGTGGCCTGCTCTCCTAAACTCAGTGCAGTTCCTTGATTGATCCAGAATTTGGGTGAAGGCAGGCACAAAGGCCAGGTTGTTATCGAATGAGAGGATCTGGATTCTTGATCCTTCACACCGCATGAATCACATGGGTGACGACACCCCATACCTGTAAATCCATCTCATCATTAATGGCGATCGCGGGGTAGTCGGGATTTTCGGGCATAAGAAAAAGGTTGGCCCCCTCATAATGCAGGCGCTTCACCGTTAGCTCACCGTTCAGCACTGCAATCACTATTTTCTGGTCACGGGCCGATAGGGAGCGGTCTACCACCAACATATCCCCTGAATGAATCCCGGCCCGAATCATGGAATCGCCGGTGGCGCGCACTAAAAAGGTGGTGGCTGGATGCGGTGCCAAATAGTCGTTTAAGTTAATCTCAGCTTCAATGTCATCGTCCACCGCTGACGGAAATCCAGCGGCCACAGGCATCATGAATAACGGCACCACTTGCCCCAGCGCGGGCTGCTCCGGCTTAACCTCGGGACGCATGACCTGGTCAAGGGTTGGGGCTTGCGATCGCTCTAGTTGTTCAATGACGCTCAGCGGCAGCCGAATTGCCCGCGTCGGCTCTCCATATTTACCGCTGCCTTTGGGACGACCTGCCCCCGGACGCTTGCCACCACGACCCATTGCTTTATTTTCTGTACAACTTTCAATTCTTCTTTACTTATAGCTGATTTTGGGCTGGCAGTCAGCCATCGGGCGACTCATTTCCCAGTTTCTAGAAGCATTCTTGGCGGGGACAAAGCATTCTATGATGGGGACTGGCTGCGTCCAGTGCCTTCAAGTGAGTCTTGAGCCTGTGCGCCCCACCCTACCCCTCCATTCCATTCAAACTCTATGACCCAGGACTATCGCATTACGCTACTGCCCGGTGATGGTATTGGCCCTGAAATATTGGCGGT
>CAZXWR010000263.1:0-5785 GCA_964644325.1 uncultured bacterium | reverse complement strand
TCCACCACTGTCAGAATGGGCGCTCGGTCTATAGTTTTTGTATGTGCCCGGGTGGCAAGGTGGTCGCCGCCGCCTCTGAGCCAGGCCGACTGGTCACCAATGGCATGAGCGAATACGCTCGGGATGAATCAAATGCCAACAGTGCGATTGTTGTGGGGATTACCCCGGCAGACTATCCTGACGGCCCGTTGGCGGGCATTGCGTTGCAGAGAAATTTAGAAGAACGGGCCTTTGCCTTGGGGGGTGGCACCTATGAAGCGCCAGGTCAGCTCGTGGGTGATTTTCTCGCCCAGCGACCTTCGAATACGTTTGGCCAAGTGTACCCGTCCTATAAACCGGGAGTAGCCCTAGGAGACTTAAGTTCAAGCTTGCCAGACTATGCGATCGCCGCGATCCGAGAAGCCATTCCGGCCTTTGCCCAAAAGATTCCTGGATTTGCCATGGACGATGCTGTCTTAACTGGCATTGAAACCCGAACTTCGTCCCCGATCCGCATTAAACGGGACGATAAGACCTACCAAAGCTTAAACACAGTCGGTTTGTACCCTGCCGGAGAAGGCGCTGGATATGCCGGGGGCATTCTGTCTGCTGGCATCGATGGTATTAAGGTTGCTGAGGCCGTGGCTTTGAGTATGGTGAAGGGCTGACCGACCGGACACCCTAAAGGTGCGATTGTTGCCAGCCCTACTCTAAAACCTTTTCCAGCTGGTACTGGTTCCAGAGATTCTGATAGAGCCCTGGCTGCGAAATGAGATCGGCGTGGGTGCCATTCTGCACGATCTGACCGCGATCCATGACCATAATCCTGTCAGCGGTAGCTGCCGCAGAGAGCTGATGGGAGATGAAAATTACCGTTTTCCGCTGTGTGCCATGGGTGAGATTATCCAGGATGTCAGTCGCCGTTTGGTTATCCACACTCGAGAGGGCATCATCCAAAATCAAAATTGGGGCATCCGGGAGCAGAGCCCGGGACAGAGCAGTGCGCTGCCGTTGCCCCCCGGACAGGGTAATGCCACGTTCTCCGACGATGGTTTGATAGGTTTTCGGAAAGGTCAAAATATCGCCGTGAATTTGGGCTTGTTTGGCCGCGTACTCAATTTCCGGCTGTTCTGCCACCGGGTTGCCATAGCGAATGTTGTTTTTGAGGGTGGTACTGAACAAAAAGCTATCCTGGGGCACATAGGCGATCGCCCCCCTCAGATCCCGCAGGTTCAGGTGGGTAATATCCTGACCATCGACAAAGAGCTGGCCTGCTGCAACATTCAGCAGACGGGGGATCGCATTGGCCAGGGTCGATTTACCGGCCCCCACCGGGCCGACAATGGCCACCGTTTCTCCCGGCGTAACCTCAAAGCTCACATTGTGGAGTGCGGGTTTCTCAGCCCCTGGGTAGGTAAAGGTTAGGTGTCGGGCTTGGAGGGCACCCTGTACCTGCTGCGGAGGAAACGGTTCAGCGTCTGCGGCGTTGGCAATGGCGGGCTGCACCGTCAAAATAGACTGGATGCGATCAATGCTGACCTCGCCGCGTTGATAAGCCGTAATGGTGAAGCCTAGCAGTGCCGTTGGGAAAATTAAGCGTTCAACGTATAGGATCAACGCCACAAAATCCCCCACACTGATTGCCCCATTGGCGATCGCCCGCCCGCCAAACAGTAATAACACCAACAAACTCAAGCTAGCCAGCCCCCCAAGAATGGGGAACAGCGTATTGCGCGTTTTCGCCAGGGTTAAGTTGGCACGCAGTAAATCCTGCGTCAGGGTTTCAAATTCCTGCTGCTCATTCGCTTCCTGGGCATAGATCTTGATCAGCGAAATGCCGCTCATATCTTCCTGAATCAAATCACTCAGGGCTGACAGAGCCTGCTGCACATCAAGCTGTTCAGCCCGCAGGCGATTGCTAAACCCCTGCACCAGAAGCAAAATTGCCGGGTACACCGCCAGAGCTGCCAAGCTCAAGCCAGGGTCAATGGCGAACATTACCGGCAGTGTAAAGGCATAGGCAAATAACGTGTTTATAAAACTCAGCACGGCAAACCCGACCAGCCGTCGGATATTCTCCACATCGCTAGTAGAGCGGCTGATCAAATCCCCCACAGTCCGCGTCGAGAAGTAAGCCGGTTCTAGACGCAGAAGATGATTGAAAATTTCCTGCTTAAGATCAAACTCAACCTGACGACCCGTTCCAAAAATTGCCACCCGCGACACCATGCGCAATCCCCACATGGCCGATGCCAACCCAGCAATCAGACCAACTTGACCCAATAGCTGGTTGATTTCAAAGGTGACCTGCAGGTTATCAATGATCTGACTGATCAGGAGTGGCAGGTAGGTGCCAACTCCATTCACCGCCAGCAGCGCCAAAATACCGACAGCAATGGCTTGCCAATGGGGCCGGAGGTAGCTGAGAAGTTTGCGAAAGCGAGAGTAGCGTGGAGCCGAAGGGGTAGAAGCCATTATTCTAATCTACCGCAATCTTTTGGCGACCGCGCAAGGAGCGCATCGTCAACGCAGTCCTGCTCTGTAAGGCAAAAACCGAGCGTCAGATTAGATTACCGATGCCCGATTCCGACTCAACTGCCATAAATAAAGATGGCTGAAGCGAAAATTCAGCCACCCTTCAGTTCTCTTCAGTTCTAAACCAGATGGCTGCAGTTAAGCGCCCACAGCTTCTTTCGCGGCGTACAGCACTTCCACGTTGATTTCAGCAATGCCCCGTTCACGGGCAAATTTCTCAGTATTACGCTTCACCTTACCCCGGACAAATCCCGGAATTTTATTCAGCTCTGCCTGCCCCTCTATTGTCCAAGACATATCTGACCCAGCTGACATGGTTTTGGTGATCACTTCTTTCGTATCGTGCCCACCAAAGATTTCCAGCAGATGGTCTTCCATCCCCAGGGTGAACGAGTTGTAGACCAAATCTACGACTTGATTGGCCCCTTCATACCCCAGATAGGGCCGATAACCCACGGGGAAATTTTGGATATGAATCGGTGCCGCAATGACACCACAGGGAATATCCAGTCGTTTACCCACATGGCGTTCCATCTGGGTGCCAAAAATAGCGGCTGGCTCTAGCTTGGCAATTTTATCGCCAATCTCAGCATTATCTTCACTGATCAGCACCTCGTCGCAGTACTCGCTCACCTGCTCACGGAACCAATCTGCATCATATTTACAGTAGGTTCCAGCCAGCACCACTTGAATGCCCATTTCCCGCGCCAAAATTTTGGTCATTGCAGCGGCGTGGGTATTATCCCCAAACACAACTGCTTTCTTGCCCGTTAAATTTTGGCAGTCAATCGACCGTGAAAACCAGGCCGCTTGCGACACAAATCGGGTCTGGGTATCAATAAATTCTTCGTAGTCAACGGCAGCACCTTGGGCGTTCAGCACTTTCTGAATCGAGCGGATGCAGCGGGCGGTTTCGACAATGCCCATCGGCGTGATATCGACAGTGGGGGTGCCAAATTCCGTGGCCAAATATTGAGCGGCGGCACCCCCAATTTCGCGGTACGGCACCAAGTTAAACCAAGCCTGAGGGAGCCGGGTTAAGTCATGCACTGTTGCTCCATCTGGGATAACGGCATTGACCGTGATACCCAAATCCGCCATGAGCCGCTTGAGTTCCGTGACATCGTGGTTATTGTGAAATCCAAGGGTGGTCACTCCCAAAATATTGACGGAGGGTTGAGAGGTCTTGGTCGTCGTTAATGTGCCTGCTTTGCGCGCTTTTTCAACGTAGAACTCAACAATTTGCCCGAGAGTGCGATCGGCAGCCTGAAGTTCGTTGTAACGATAGTGGTTGATATCGGCGAGCAGCACATCGCCTTGGGTTGAGAAGGAAGCCCGTTCCACAAAGTTATGCAGGTCTTCCTGCAAAATACTGGAGGTGCAGGTGGGGGTCAAAACAATTAAGTCAGGATGTTCTTCGGCATCCTTGCGGGTAATGTTGTCTACAACTTTTTCCTGGGAGCCCCTGGCGAGTACATGACGATCGACTACGCTGGTGGTGACGGGGGTAAAGTCTCGCTCTCGGGACAGCATTGAGCGCATGACATTAAAGTAGTCATCTCCTAGCGGTGCATGCATGATACCGTGCACATTCTTAAACGAGGTGGCAATTCGTAGCGTGCCAATGTGGGCAGGGCCAGCATACATCCAGTAGGCCAATTTCATAGGTTGAACTCCCTTATGCGGTCTTCGCTCAGCACTGTGAGTCACCCGCAAGGGGTCTCACATTTTCACAGCCTATCGCTGTGCCTAGAACGCGCCGCTGCTTCTGCAACAATATTTGATAATGCGTGAATTATTATTACACTGCGTCTGCTGTCGAACAGTGTGGATAGATTGGGTGATCTGGATGTGTGCTAACGGGGTTGCTCAGGGGCGCGAGAATAAATCTAAAGCGTCAACCAGTATAGTGTTTCGAGCGTCCCTTGCGGCAAAATGTTAGACCAGAACCATTAGCATATAAGGGAATAGGCTAGAGGCAACAGCTTAGTTGAAGGTTATGGAGTCGCTGCTGTCAATGGCTGTACATGATGTTCAGGACGGCTAGATGATAAATCATGTACTGCTTGCAAATTTAACCAAAATTCAGGGGTCGTTTCCAATGCTTCGGAAAGCAACCATGCTGTCTCCGGGAAAATACCCCTTTTCCCACGCACAATTTCATTTACTCGTTGAACTGGAATACCCACATGATGTGCCAGAGCTTTTTGAGTTAACCCTAAAGGTTCCAGGAATTCTTTGAGCAAGATAATTCCAGGATGAGTCGCTATTCTATTGCTAGGAATCATAAATAACCTCTACGTTAATTAGTGATAGTCAACGATTTGGACATCAAGAGCATTGCCATCAGCCCAGCGAAAAATGATACGCCACTGAGAATTGATACGAATACTATAAAACCCCAAACCCCATCGCAGCTGTCCCTCAAGCGGTCAAGGTCGTCCCCAAACCTCAAGGCAAGCTGAGGGTTCAGATGGATGAGTTGTGGTCATTTGTCTATAACAAAGGCAACAAGTAATGGGTTTGGCTGGCGCTCGATGCGGACACCCGAGAAATCATTGGCTGTCACATTGGCGATTCGCTGAAGGCGACGCTGCGCGAACGCGCTAGAGAATCAGCCCGAGCGTTGTGGCAGTCGTTACCGGAAGTGTATCGGCAATGTGCCACAGTCTACACAGATTACTGGGAAGCCTACGAGACGGTTATTCCGGCTCAGCGTCACCGGGCAGTCGGTAAAGACAGTGGTTTGACAAGCTATATCGAACGGTTCAATAACACGCTGAGACAACGGGTTTCACGATTAGTGAGGAAAACACTGTCCTTTTCGAAGAAACTAGAGAACCACGTCGGTGCGATTTGGAGTTTTATTCATGAGTACAACCGCTTAATCAGAGAAAAGATTAGAGAGAATGAATCCAGCAATATTTCCTCCATCCTTTACTAAAATGGACTACCTTGGGTCAATAGAAATCCGTGCGAGGAGGTCAATTTGGGCTATAAACCGCTCTGTGAGGTTGTTTAAACATCAGGTGAATTTTAAATACCTCACGCGATGTGCAACTAAAACTACTGTGAGACAAGCTGGTCGAACTGCAAGGGTTCATCGCTGTGGCGGTTGAGCCATCGACAGACCGTATGAGCGAGAAGCTTGCGATTGATACGACTGGTCAAGTGCCATAAATCTCGAGCCCAGATTTTTTCAATCGAGAAGCGCCCGACTAAGTAGGTAGGCGCAATTAAATGTAAGATAGAAAAGGATCCCTCTAGCCCA
>CAZXWR010000262.1:0-5793 GCA_964644325.1 uncultured bacterium | reverse complement strand
TCCGGGGCTGGGAGTACCAGTTCTTGCAGCTCAAACTGCCCTTGCCCACGCGATTCTCCCTCTCCAATCCCAGCATTGATCAGGTGGTGGTTTTTCCCGGGTTTCAGGGCACCTGGCATGTATTGGGCACGCAGGGGCCGGGTAAGATTCACCTTCTCGGAACCGACGAACAGGCCCGCGATCAGTTTAGCCGCCTGCTGTTTGGGGGCCGCGTCAGTTTAAGCATAGGTCTATTGGGGGTGGCGATCGCCTTCCCGCTGGGGCTGTTAGTGGGCGGGATTTCGGGTTATTTTGGCGGTTTAACCGATAGCGTCTTGATGCGTGTGGTCGAGGTGCTGATGACCATTCCCAGCATCTATTTAATGGTGGCCCTGGCGAAGGTGCTCCCCGATACCCTCAGCAGCAGCGATCGCTTTATTTTGATTGTGTTGATTACGTCGCTGGTGAGCTGGGCGGGGCTGGCGCGAGTGATTCGGGGCGAGGTGCTGTCGATTAAACAGCGAGAATTTGTCCAGGCCGCGCGAGCCATGGGCGGGCGATCGCTCTATATTATTGTGCGCCATGTGCTGCCCCAGACGGCCTCCTACGTCATTATTTCAGCGACCCTGGCCATTCCGGGCTTTATTGGTGCGGAATCGGTCTTAAGCCTGATTGGTTTAGGCATTCAACAGCCTGACCCCTCCTGGGGGAACTTACTTTCCCTGGCGACCAATTCCTCGATTATTGTGCTGCAACCCTGGCTGATTTGGCCCCCTGCTATCCTCATTGTGTTGACGGTCCTGTCCTTTAACCTGCTTGGAGATGCCCTCAGAGATGCCCTGGATCCTAAAAGCATCCGTCGCTAGGGCTAGGTAACAGCAGGGTTAGGCAGCGGACTTCATCCAGGAGATACAGCGTTGAACGGCCTCCTGCATCACTGGGCGCGGGGCTTGGTAACGACGACCATGACCGGGCAACACCCAGGTAAACTTAAAGTCCAGTAGGCGTTCCATTGAGGCAATTTGCTGGGGCCAGGAATACCAGCAGTAGCGCCGAAACGCGGTCAGATAATTGCCTTGGCCAGATTTTGCAAGGTGGTCACCCGTAAACAAAAACTGGTTCTGATAATGCAGGACGGTATGCCCCGGTGTATGGCCTGGAACCGGAATGATTTGCAGATCCGTCAGCCAAGGCATGACCGCTATGCCCGTCAGCGGGATCTCGACTGAGCCAATACTGGGGGTAATGTCGGCTTCATGGAGCAGGCGATCGCAGTCAAAGTGATTGTGAAAGGCCTGATGATCGGCTACGTCATCCCTGTGGGTCAGGTACAGATAGCGTACCCCGCCCATCGCCTCCATCTGGCGCACCAGCGGGCCAGCGAACCGGGGTGAGTCCACCAGGATATTGCCCTCAGGATGAGTAATAAAATAGCTGGCAGCTGCATAGAACTTTTCTGAATGGTAGCCGCAGTGGTAAACGCCTGGAGCAATGGGCAGAGGGAATGATTGCTGGGCTGCTTTGATATCTTTGGGCGGCGACGTTGTGCCAATAGAAGCGGTCGGACAAGACAAGAGGGCCTGGAGGGACTGCAGCCGTAATGTTTCGGTTTCGGGCTGATGGGTCACCGCGGACTGCCCAGCAACGCGCTCAAATACCTGAGGGGCCATCCAGCGGCAGGTATCACAGTCAATGCAGCTATCATCCACAAAAATGTCACCCGCTACATTTTCGTGACGCCGATGGGTCAGCTGTGCCATGGAACCCTCCCGTCCTGACTTGGGGCTATCTTTAGGGTAGCGTGGGTCAGTTCTAGACTGAATCTGAACCAGGATTTTCGTTAATCTGCCGTTTACAGCTCAGACGATGGGAATGAACAACGCCCCACTGACCTCCTGTAGCGCTTGTGCCCATGATCACGAACATGATCACAGGCAAGACCATGAGCATGATCAAGGCGAGTTTGAGCCATGGCGGGAAAGCATGCTGATTGGTGGGGTTATTGTCTTGTTTTGCCTGGGCCTGTTCTTTGAACCGTCCCTTCATCACACCCCCTTTGCTATCGGTGAATATTTAGTCTTTATCCCGGCTTATCTATTGAGTGGCTGGGATGTGCTGCGACAAGCCGGTCGCAATATTTACCGGGGTCGAGTCTTTGACGAAACCTTCTTGATGTCGGTGGCCACAATGGGGGCGATCGCCATTCATAAGCTGCCGGAGGCTGTGGGGGTGATGCTGTTCTTCAAGGTGGGGGAATGGTTCCAGTCCTTGGCCATCAGTCGCTCGCGGCGCTCCATTCAATCGCTCCTAGAAATCCAGCCCGACCAGGCCCACCTCAAGACTAGATCAGGGTTACAGACGGTCGCTCCCGATACGGTGCAAGTGGGCGATGTCATTTTAGTGAAGCCTGGTGAGAAGATTCCTCTGGATGGCGAGATCTTAGAGGGACAATCTCAAGTGGATACTGCGGCCCTCACGGGTGAGTCGGTGCCGCGCGGGGTGAGAGCTGGCGATCGGGTGTTGGCGGGGATGCTCAATCAAGCTGGGGTGTTGACCATTCAGGTGACCCAGAAGTTTACAGAATCTTCAATTGCCCGACTGTTAGACCTGGTGCAGCATGCCAGCAGCAAAAAAGCTGCTACTGAAAAATTTATCACCCGGTTTGCTCGCCGCTACACGCCGGTTGTGGTCGTACTTGCGATCGCAGTGGCTGTGGTGCCGCCCTTGCTCAACTGGGGTTCCCTGGCAGCCTGGGCTTATCGTGCCCTAGTGTTGCTGGTCATGTCCTGCCCCTGCGGCCTCGTGATCAGCATTCCTCTGGGCTATTTTGGCGGGATCGGCGGTGCGGCTAAGCGGGGCATTTTAGTGAAGGGGGCGACCTATCTCGATACCCTGACCAATGTGAAGGCGATCGCCTTTGACAAAACGGGTACCTTGACCGAGGGCAATTTCCGGGTCACTCAGATTAGCCCCGAAAACGGCCATACCCCTGACGACCTGCTTCAAGTTGCCGCCGCCGCCGAATTCTACTCCACTCATCCCATTGCCCAATCCATTCAAGCCGCCTATAACCAGCCCATTGCCCCTGACCACATTACCGACTACGAAGAAGTGGCCGGGTGCGGCGTCCGGGCTAAGGTTGCAGGGCAATCCGTCATGGCTGGGAATGACCGCTGGTTACACCGCGAGCAGATTGCCCACAGCACCTGTACCGTGGCGGGCACTGTGGTACATCTAGCCATCAATCGGCAATATGCTGGGTACCTGGTGATTGCGGACGAACTCAAGCCTGATGCCGCCTCAGCCGTGGCTGCCCTAAAACAGCTGGGCATTGAGACGGTCATGATGTTGACGGGGGACGATGCTGCTGTGGCTGAACAGGTAGCCCGAACCTTGAAGTTAGATGCCTACCAAGCTGAACTACTGCCAGAAGACAAGGTGACTGCCATCGAAGCACTGCTTCAGGCGGTTGGACGTCGGGGCAGCGTTGCCTTTGTAGGGGACGGCATCAATGACGCTCCCGTGATTGCCAGAGCGGATGTCGGACTGGCCATGGGGGGCCTCGGATCCGATGCGGCCATCGAGACGGCGGATGTGGTAGTGATGACGGATGCCCCCAGTAAACTTGTAGAGGCCATTCAAGTTGCCCGCAAAACCCATCGTATTGTTTGGCAAAATATCCTGTTTGCCATGGCCGTTAAGGGGATCTTTATTGTTTTGGGAACGCTGGGTTTGGCCACCATGTGGGAGGCGGTCTTTGCCGATGTTGGGGTGGCACTCGCGGCGATTTTCAATGCAACCCGAGTCTTAAGATAGCTTGGCGATCGCCGCAGTCGAGAAATCGATCGGAATGCCCGCAGCGATCATCAAGCAAGGTAAACTTAGAGGCTGCGGGTGTTGCCTAAAACGACAGTGGCCCTTTGGGCGAATCAGTGCGCGTTGCCAACGGGGTGGTGAAGGATAAGCCTTTGCCGCCAGTTGTCCAGCGGGTTCACAAAGTTGGGTGGCGCGAACAATATTAAGGGAGAACTCACCGTTGGGGATTGAACTCAGAAGCTACGTTTACCTGGATAGCCTTCAGCGCCAACATGCTTCCTACATGGGAACCGTCGCTTTTGGTTTTTTGCCTCTACCGGGTGATACCTCCCTGTGGATTGAAATTTCTCCCGGTATTGAAATTAACCGCATCATGGATGTGGCCCTCAAGGCAGCCGTGGTACGCCCCGGTGTGCAGGTTGTCGAACGACTCTACGGACTCATGGAGGTACATGCGAGCAGTCAGGCTGAGGTGCGGGCCGCTGCCGATGCGGTGCTCAATACCTTAGGGCACCGTCATCAAGATGCTTTTAAGCCCCGCCTAGTTTCGAGCCAGATTATTCGTAATATTGATGCCCACCAGGCCCAGCTGATTAACCGTACCCGCCGGGGCATGATGCTTTTGGCGGGGCAAACCCTCTATGTTCTGGAAGTGCAGCCTGCTGCCTATGCAGCCCTGGCAGCCAATGAAGCCGAGAAAGCCGCGTTCATCAATATTTTGGAGGTGCAAGCGGTCGGCATTTTTGGCCGTCTCTATCTGGGGGGAGAAGAACGAGATATCAAGGCCGCAGCCCAAGCCGTAGTGGGTGTGCTAGAGAATCTGTCGGGTCGTGAACTACCGCTTTAGGAATGGCAGGCAGCAACGGAGGGCGGTATGATGGCAAACCCTGAACATGCAGCAATTTTGAAGTCTGGCCCGGAGGTCTGGAATCAGTGGCGATCGCAGTATCCAACCCTACATCCTGACCTGAGCGACCTTTCCCTGACCGATTGCCAGTTGGCGGGGGTGCAGTTGCAGCATACTGACTTGAGCCGTGCTGTGCTCTCGGGCAGCGACCTGACCGCTGCCAACTTCACTCAGGCAACGCTCACCAACGCAACCTTAATCGCCATCCAGGCCCATCAAGCCACTTTTGTAAATGCAGACCTGCGACTGACGAAGCTGATGAGTGCCGACCTCACTCAGGCCAATCTTGACCAGGCCAACCTCATCGGCGGTGATCTGCGAAATGCTAACCTCTGCTTCGCCAACCTCCGCCATGTGCAGATGATGGGGGCAACGCTCCGTTTCACGCTGTTCCGGAAAGTCAGTATGGACAAAGCCGACCTGAGTCGGAGCGATTTCAGCCACGCTGATTTCTTGCAGGCAAACTTAACCCTGAGTAACCTTGCGCAAAGTGACTTGAGTGCCGCCAGCCTCATTGGTACTCAGCTCTATGAGGCCAACCTGAATCGCACCACCCTCAAATTCACGAATTTTTGTGGGGCCAACTTATACCAGGCCAACTTGACAGAAGCTACAGGGGTTGAAACCAACTTTGGCTGGAGCGATCTGTCTCATACCCAATGGACTGGCGCAAATTTGATGCAGTGCAATTTTCGGGGGGCTGCCTTGAACCATGCCAACTTAGATGCCGCTTTGATCCGGGAAGCTGAAACTGATCCTGAATGGGGTCATTAGCAGGTTAGTTATAGCCTTACATCAGGATCACCAAGGACATTCGGGATAAGGGCACCCGGCGGCAATAAAGTTCTATTTTGAAACCCTACCCAGATTATGATGAGACGGTAGTTGGGCGATCGTCGTGCTGATGAGCGTATCTTCCAATCAGTCTAAATTGCTGTCGGAGTTTCAAGTTGCGTCAAGCTTAGGCGTCGCGATCGCCGGAGTTCTTTTCTTAACTCCATTTTCAATCAATAACTTTGTCCAGGGTCGCCTATTGTTCTATGCCTTACCCACAAGTCGTGGAAGCCTTTTCATAGTGGGCTTTCAATCAT
>CAZXWR010000261.1:0-5920 GCA_964644325.1 uncultured bacterium | reverse complement strand
TCGAGACGATTCAATACACCATGGATATTGCTTCGCCGCCATTCTGGTGCTACCTTCAGCTCGCGATTGATCAGCTTCCGGAACTCCAACGCCTCACGCTGCTATTGTCAGAGACGTTTCGTTGGCCGCTCCCCCGCATTTTGGCACTGCTCCAGGCAGAAGGTGAACCTTGCGACCTAGATACCCTCAAAAAGACGTTGGCTGAAGCCTACGATGCACTCATTGCCTCATTGCCCCAGGATATTCAAGAAATTTACCTGATGCCCTCGCTGTCTAGCCCAGGGTATTGAGCTGCTGCTGCCGCCATTTCCAAGTCGTGCTGGAAACTACATTGGCCACAATGTGAGCGGTTACAGGAATTAATAAATTTCCGGTCAGGAGTACGCTATAGCCTAGGGCTATACCAACGATCGTCGCCCAAACAACGTAGGGCCACTGTTCTAAGTTGCTCAGGTGCAAAATGCCAAAGCAGCAGCTTGAGGCAATGAGTCCGGCCCAATTCAGCCCTAATGCGGGCAACATCACTCCCCGAAACAGCAGTTCTTCGCTGAGTCCTGGCAAAAGCCCCAGCCAAACGACATCTGACCAAACGAGCGGTTTGAGAATGAGCTGTAGGTACACATCGGCGGCGGTGCGATACTGGGGCCAAACCTGATAGAGCAAGGCACTGGCCCCCGTGATACCCAGGCCTAGGCTCAGCCCCCACAACAATCCTGATCCTGTCCACTGCAATGGAATCTGGGGCATCGGATCCAGCCGTAGCCAAACCTTAGCAATCACCAATAGAATCACGGCCGTGATGCCCATCGCAATTAAAATCTGCAATCGACTGAGGGGTTCAAATTCAGGGTCTGGAGATACGGGTTTCACGGCGACTGGCAATGATGAAGGAAGCTTAAATTTCAATCGTAGTCCTAACTGAGCTTTGTTCCTAACGTAGGGCTGTCGCTTGCTAAGTAGCCTGGGGCTGACATATCAACGGTAACAGGTTTAGGCACAGGCGCTGTCACTCTGGGTAACGGGTGACCTGGGCTCAGCGCTCGGGCGATCGCTCGGGTTCTATCCGGGTTCACTGCGCGCAGTCTGGACGGGAATAGGGCTGACGGGTGCGATGGGGGAGTGGCAAACGATGCGCTGACTGTCAGGGGTCAAGGCGCTGGGATCTACCCCTGTGCGTAGGGCAACCAATACACCAATCGCTTCACTGTAGGATCGCACGGAGCGGACAGTGAGCTTCAGTTTATCAGGGGTGACCGCTAAAGTGGTTTCGTTCTCGGCAACTGTAATGATGACCGTATCGGTTTGGCTCAGGCTCAACACGGCACTACCGCCACAGGCTGTTTCTGGAATCACGAGGGCATCCAAGGCTTCGCGCCCTAGGCTGCTTTCGGGTAAGGAAGGCTCCACAAACTGCGGGGCACGGCTAAGACCCGCTAGGACACAGGGTAGAAAGGTATGCCCCAGTTCTTCGGCGGCGGAGCGCGGGCTCAGGTCTGGGTCTAGCGGTAGGGGCGTTAGGGCTGGGGCATGGGCGCAGGGGATTTGAAAAGTGCGCACAAGGAGATGACTGATGACGGCTTCGGCCCCAGCGAGCGGATCAACCCCTTGGCCTTGACGATAGTGGCTGAGGGCCTCACTATCAAGGGCATCGGGGAAGCGCGTCACAACGGCGATCGCCGTTGCGCCAGCATGCAGCAGCTGTTCAGCAGCTCGGAGCAGGCTGTCGGGGTGTTGCAGAGTGCCCCAGGTCGCACCCGATGCAGCGGTATTCAGGGTGACTGCCAGAGGGGTATCCGTGATCACGGCATCGGTCAGCGATAGCCCCAGGGTGGTGCGAGCCGCATCAGCCGCCTGGAGATGCCGCAGGCGTAGCTCCGGCTCGATGCCCTGATCCAGGATCAGGCCAATGCGATTTTGATGCACGGGCCGCAAACCCCAATGACCTGCCGCAAACTGATCCAGCCCGTAGCCCTCTACATACCAGGCATTGGGAATCGGCCAGTAAAGCTGCGCCCCATTGAGGACGTTGGGATGGGTGATGAGGCGATCGCAGACGGCCGCCATTGTCCGGGCCACAGGTAGCGCATCTCCGGCATAGCCACCCATGGCGGCTCCAATCCCTGTGGGAATGATCAACCCGACCGTGAAGGGACGCTGAACCTTCAAGAGACTGATCCAGGAACCTCAGCTTGGGAAACAACGGCTTCAACATGCGCGGTTTGATCCACCACTTGTGTAATCGCCCAGCGAATCGGTTCACCTTGGGCTGCCAGTTCAGCCGTAATTGCCTGTTCTAGGTCGGCTGACGTTTCCGGCAACGCTATTTCAGCCGTAATGAAGTGGGTTGTCATGATTCAAACTCTCCGAGTCGATGGAAATTAAACGATTGATTATCCCTGGTCATTTCCAACCTTTAAGGCTGGCCAAACTGGAGCTGATAGACCGTTTCTTCCTTCCCGGCATCAACCTTCAGGTTGGAGCGGGGATAGGAAGTACAGAGGAGCGCATACCCTTGGGCGATTGTATCTGGCCCTAAGCCCATCGCATCAATTTGCTCTACCTGTCCCTCAAGGATTTGGGCGGCACAGGTCGTACAAACGCCAGCACAGCAAGAACTCGGCAAGTCAATACCTGCCATGTGAGCAGACTCCAGCACAGTCTGGTTTTCAGGAGCGGTAAAGGTATGTACCGCCCCTTCATGATGCACTTCGACAGTATAGGTAGTGGACATAGGTACAGCAAAAACAAGTGGTTCAAGTGGGCACCGCTTTGGGCAAGCAAATGCCAGCGTAGTCTTATCTTTCCATATTCTTGAGCAGGTCAGGGGACAGATTGGTCCAAACCCACCCTATCAAGACGATCCAAAAACCCAGGCTCGATCGTCAGATTTGAGGATGGGAGTGGGCACGCTAGGTTGGAGATAGGTTGTGGGCATAAGGATTGTCCCCTTCATTCTCTGATCCATGAGTGGCCTTACGCATCTCGTCCATAAATAACTCAGTTAATGCATTTAGATAGATTTTCAGTTATGAAAAGAGCGCCAGGGGGAATTGATATGGGAAATCCACAGGATATATCTCAGCAAAGACACATTTTTGTCGTTAATGACGGGAAGCGACGTGCATTTGCCCTGGATGCTGCGGCCTATTCGATTGGGCGGGATATTTCGAATGCGATTGTGATCAACTCTGACACGGTTTCCCGGCAACATGCCATGCTGCTACGGGTACCTGTGCCCGGTACAAAGGCCTATCGCTATCGTGTTCTCGACGGCAATTCCCAGGGACGTCCCAGCGCCAATGGTGTGTTTGTGAATGGCGATCGCTGTAGCTCCCAAGACCTTGATAATGGCGATGTGGTGCGCTTCGGACAAAGTATCGAAGCCTCCTATCTGACGGTTTCCATGGGGGAAGATGAGTTTGCCAGCTACCTGGAATCTATCGCTTACCAGAGCATCAAGTCAGATGCGGTGAATGCGAAGGCGACCCTCGTTTCTTTTACGGAAGGAGAAACTGAGTCACCGGATGCAGCACCCAATACCGTTATTTTTCAATCGCGGGTTGATGCGGCTCGGCAACGTTCGGCTATCCCCCACTGGGCCAACACCTTACATGATGGTCAGGAAACGGCGGGTAAACTGCCAACAGCGGATCAGGTTGAGAACACAGACACTGCTTCCACTACCCGCCCATGGCTGATGATTGTTCCCATGGCGCTACTGGCTCTCGGGGCGATCGCCGGGGGTATGGTCTGGATGTCGCGTTCGCCTTCCAAGCCCACGAACGCGCAACCGGCAGCGACAGCACCCATCACAGATCCAGGGGTCGTCTTGAATACTCCGGCAGGCTCTGATCAGCCATAGTAGGTTTGGAACCAAGCGACGAACTTTTCAATCCCTTCAGTCAGAGAGGTGTCGGGCTTAAAGTCAAAGTCCCGTGCCAGATCTGAGGTGTCGGCATAGGTGGAAAAAACCTCACCCGGCTGCATCGGCAGTAGATTCTTCGTTGTGGTTTGCCCCAGGGCCTGCTCAATAATCTCAATGAAGGTAAGCAGGTTCACGGGCGAAGAATTCCCGATGTTGTAGAGCCGATAAGGGGGAGGTGGAAACCGCTGACCCGTCGTTTGTGAGGCAGCATTCTGGGGGGGTGAGGCGGGATGCTCTGGCGTAGGAGGCTGATTTAAGATGCGCACCAAGCCTTCCACAATATCGTCTACATAGGTAAAATCCCGTTCCAGGTTGCCAAAGTTGTAAATATCGATCGGATGCCCTGCCACAATGGCCTGCACAAATTTAAAGTAGGCCATATCTGGCCGTCCCCACGGGCCATAGACCGTAAAAAAACGCAGGCCAGTCGTTGGAATACCGTACAGGTGGCTGTAGGTGTAAGCCATCAATTCGTTGGCTTTTTTGGTGGCCGCATAGAGGGAAATGGGCTGATCAACCGAGTCGGTTGTCGCAAAGGGGACTTTTGTATTGGCGCCATACACCGAACTGGATGACGCAAACACTAGGTGCTGTACCGGATGGCTCCGACAGGCTTCCAGGAGGTTCGCGAAGCCCACAATGTTGCTGTCAATGTAGGTGAAGGGGCGATCGAGGGAGGCTCTGACCCCTGCTTGAGCGGCTAAATTGACCACGCTGTCAAAGGAATAGTGCGCGAAAAGGGCCGGAATACCCTCGCGGTCAGCAATGTCTAAGTGCTGAAAGGTGAAGTTTGGATGCTCCTTCAGCTGCTGGAGCCGAGCGAGTTTGAGCGTTACATCGTAGTAGTCGTTGAGGCTATCCAGGCCACAGACCCTGTGTCCTTCTGCTAAAAGACGCTGGGTGAGGTGGTAGCCAATAAAACCAGCGGCACCCGTAATTAAGATCTGCATACTGTCGCCCTAGCCAATCGGGATAAAGTGTAAATCAGTTAGGGTCTTACGCCAATCAGCAGAGCCATCTCAAGCCATTTCCAGTAGCAGTCAACCTGGGTAAAACCAAGCTGTCGCAGCCATTGCAGCTGGGTTTCAACATCCAAGAGCTGGTTGGAGGGATCTTCGGTTTCTGGCGTGTAGCCAATGCTTTGCAAGAAACGGGCGTGCAGTTCTGGGGTGGGGGACGCCACATGTTCTAGGTTACAAAAGATGCCGCCCAGTAGGAGCCTCTCAAAGATTTCGCCGTAGAGCGATCGCTTCCGGTCGTGGTTGAGGTGATGGATGGCGAAGCTCGAGACGATCACATCAAACTGTCCCAGGTCTGGCAGGGGCAGGTCTAGGTTGTGATCCACAACGGTCACGGTGGCATCTGTCGCAAATCGATCGCGAACTTTCGCCAGCATGGTTCTGGAAAAGTCTAGGGCCACACTCTGGGCCTGCGGACGCTCGATTTTTAAGAGAGCCAGCAGACGACCATCCCCAGTGCCCAAGTCCAAGATGCGCTGGGCAGAGGTCGGCACCTGGGCTAGCAGGGCCGCTTCCCCCTCGGTGCGATGGGGAATGGTGTCAGCGCGACTCAGGTAGTCTAGGGCATGTTCACTCGATGTCCAGCAGTTCATAGGCAGGGATGCTTTATCGATCTAGATTGACCCACTGTAGGCGATCGCTTTCGACAAATGCAGCCCCTTGCCTTTGGTGATGAACGGGTGCTGCGGATCGGAGACGCTTCACTGCGCTTGCCACAGGGCATCTTTGAGCGTGCTGACAGCAGCGGGTGCTGGCAAGGAGGGGTCTTGGAAGATCTCGGTGGCGGTTAATGGGCGACCGTAGAATTGAGCATTGTAATCATCGTCAAAGCCTAATTTTGCACCTTCGAAGGCGGCACCGCCAAACAACCCTGTGCTGCGGGAGTAGACGTAGATGGGGTCACTGCCATCTTTATCGTCTAGGCTATGCCTTACCCACAAGTCGTGGAAGCCTTTTCATAGTGGGCTTTCAATCA
>CAZXWR010000260.1:0-5962 GCA_964644325.1 uncultured bacterium | reverse complement strand
GAACAACGCCCCGTAAATAGGTTTCGAGGGGGACAGTGTTAACCAGGGTATAGGTACCGTAAGCGTTGGGCTGAAAGTTCAGCGGCCCAGCATAGCGCTTTTGCCCGACTTGAATGATGTTTTGCTTAGCCGAAATTGAGATCTCAGTGCGGTTATAACGGTAGCCATCTTTCACAAAGCTCAGGAGGGGACGTTGGATGCGCGGCTGACGGTCTAGATACCCTGACTTTAAGCCCCGTTCCTTCAAGGTTTGCAGGAGCAGCAAGCGCCCCACTGTTGAGGTGTAGCGATCGCGCTTGGCCCAAACTTGCCAGTTATCCGGTTGGGCCACCTCGACCTCAACCCCCTGTTGGCGCCAAACATTTGCCGTCGTTTCAGCACTTTCAAAGCTACGATGATTGCTCAACACGACGCGCTCTACGCGCTGGGGCTCAGCCAGGGGCTGCATGGCTGTATCAATTTGCAGCTGGTCAGTTTCAAAAGTGGTGCGCTGCTTGTCCGTGGGGAAGGAAACCGTGAGGCGATCGCCCGGCAGCGCCTTGAGCAGGAGTTTATCCTTTGCCGTGCTGCCAAAACGCTGCACAATGCCAATCTTGAGCTTCGGGTTTAGTGCCTTGGCCTGCACCGATTGAGATAGGATACCTAGCGATACAGTCGCCAACAGCATCCCAGCCGTGGACAAGCCCACAACCGACCTGAAACAGCCATCCTTGCAGACTGTGGTTGACTTCAACACGCTATGGCCACCAATCATTGTTTTGCACCTCACCCCATCTGCCATCCTGATACTGCTGCACGCTTCTACCCGGAGAAGCCACCCAGCCTCATCGATGCAATACCAGTGTAGCCGCCCTCTATTATTGAGGCATATTCACCCGATCCGGGGACGAAATTCATAACCCTTAAAACTGCCATCTTATCTTGCAAGACGAACTCATAACGACTATGATTTAGAGGTACATCACGCATGCTAAATCTTTTTGGGTTTGTCTTCTTGGTCGTACACAAAAAACATGGAGGTTCAGATAATGCCGTCCCCTAGCATGACCATCAACACAGGGATTCCTGAGGAACAGCGCAAGCAGATTGCAGCGGGCCTCTCGCGGTTGCTCGCCGATACTTATACCCTTTATCTCAAGACCCACAACTATCACTGGAATGTGACTGGCCCCATGTTTCAAACCCTGCACCTGATGTTTGAAGGTCAGTACACAGAATTGGCTTTGGCTGTGGATCTCATCGCAGAGCGTATTCGCTCCTTAGGCGAACCCGCTCCTGGCAGCTATAAAACCTATAGCGAACTTTCCTCAATCAAGGAAGCGGAGGGAGTCCCAAAGGCGACTGATATGATTAAAGACCTGGTGATGGGGCAAGAAGCCGTGGTGCGTACAGCGCGCTCGGTTTTTCCCCTGGCTGATGAGGCCAATGATGAGCCAACCGCCGATTTATTGACCCAGCGGATGCAGATCCATGAGAAAACGGCTTGGATGTTGCGAAGTCTGCTCGAAGGATAATCGCTAATGCGCCCTCAATTCCTCGCCGACAGGTCAATGGACTCCGGTGCGACAACCCTACTCAGACCATGAAAACACCGAGTCACGCAGTACTGAATCTCGCACTTTTGTCCTGCTGGCCGGGGTTAGAGGGTGCCCTGCCCATTTTAGGGGGTGCAGTTTTGCCAGACCTGCCCATTTTTTTGATGTACGCCTGGGCTAAGGGGATCTGTCGTCAGCCAGAGGCCCAGATTTGGGGCAAAACCTACTACAGTCCGTTCTGGTACACCTGGACAACGGCATTTCATTCTTTCCCGCTAACGGTTCTCATGACCGCAGTTAGCTTCTGGATTGGATGGACGGCGTGGGGATGGCTCAGTCTCAGCATGGTTTTGCATAATCTAGGAGACATCCCTGTACATAACGATGATGCACATCGCCATTTCTTCCCGCTCAGTCAGTATCGATTTATTAGCCCTTTCTCCTACTGGGATCCAAGGTATTACGGGCCACAGGTCGCCTTCATTGAGCGGCTATGCGTGAGTGTCGGGAGCCTTTATCTTTGGGGACAGGTACATTCGGGGGTTGGGAAAGGCTTGCTGCTGGGGCTTAACCTATTTTCATGGGGTCTGTTTAGCTATGACTGGCTACGCAAATCACAAGGGTTAATCCGCCTCAAGCAGGAATAACCTCTGGACAGGGTGAAGTATAAATCCAACCGTTGATCTGGCTTTAGTCGTCTTTGAACTTATACGCAGCAAAATGAATCATTAATCGCTGCTGACTGACGAGGAAAAAGTAGTTAAACCAGCTCATAATACTCATTAACTTGCTGCCTTCTTCAAGGATAAAGTGCTCTTGCATTTGTTCAGGAGCAAGTAAGTCAATCAAGGTTGAAATGCCCATAAAGGCGATCGCAAGGATTAAAGACAATAGGTTGGTTTTGACAATTTTGCGTTTGAACCGCCATAGATAAGCCAAAAAAAGAACGCCGTAAAGGGCGAACACAGCAAGCTCAACGCCATTTTGCAAAGGGCGTGAGATCTCCTCCGGACTACTGCCTAGTCCTAAAAGGATGGGGGAGTATTCATGGATTTGTAGCAGATCATCCAACAGGAAAAGAGCTGTGATGTACCCAGAAAACTGTAGGAACTGAGACCAGTTGGCATGGGTGTCTTTCGGATTATTTTTCCTTAAAATAGATGCCGAGAACCAGCAAATGCAGACTGTCCCTGTCCAAAGTAAGATCCCAACCTGGGAAATTAGACCTGCGTAGGGCGCCTTTTGGGCAATTTCCGCAGGATCGGCGACTAAATCATAGATGGGAATGCTCAGGATCTTCGCAAACCCCCAAGTGCTGATGATCAGGATAAGGACAATACTGTTTGACCAAACCAAAAGCCGGGTGATTTTATTTCTTTGTTGCAATGCTTTGAAGGCCTTCATTCGGCTGCATGCTCCAGCCGATGTAGACAAGCCGTGAAAACTGATCCAAACTTCAGCGACATTCTTCAGATTCGCTAATTTAACCTAATTTTAACCTTAAGGGCATGCCAACGCCACCCAACGCAGGAGAAGCACGTTGGCAGTAGCACAAGTATTGACTTGCATGGGTTCATGCAGCCCACTGATTTATGAGCCACTTTTTATGCCATGGATAGACCAATGACTAGACTGGTTTTACGGCGGGTTTTATGCCTCTAGTCAATGCCGAGGCGCTGATAGACGACCTTGAGATTTTGCAGATGATGCTGGGGATCAAAGCACGATTCTAGTTCTGCGGCCGATAGCGTTTGCTGCACTTGCGGATCCTGGGCAATCAACGCCTGAAAGTTGCCGCCTTCCTGATTCCAGGCTTCATGGGCATTCTGCTGCACGATGGCATAGGCAGCTTCGCGAGACAGGCCCTTATCCACCAGCGTTAGCAACACACGCTGGCTGAAAATCACCCCGCCATAGAGGTTCATGTTGCGCTGCATGTTCTCGGGGTACACCAGCAGGTTTTGGATCAGGTTGATGGTTTCCGCCAGCATAAAGTGCATCAGCGTGGAGGCATCGGGCAAAATGACCCGTTCAGCAGAGCTGTGGGAGATATCGCGCTCATGCCAGAGGGCAACATTCTCTAGAGCCGTCATCGCGTAGCCCCGGATAACGCGGGCAATCCCCGTTAAGCGCTCGGAGCGGATCGGGTTGCGCTTGTGGGGCATGGCGGAGGATCCCTTCTGCCCCTTGGAGAAAAATTCCTCAACTTCTAGAACGTCGGTGCGCTGAAGGTTACGAATTTCAACGGCAAACCGCTCAATGCTAGCGGCTAGCAGCGCCAAGACCTGAAGGTAGTTGGCATGGCGATCGCGGGAGATGACCTGGGTTGAGGCGGTATCGGGCTTAAGACCCAGCTTGGCACAGGCGATCGCTTCAATTTGGGGGTCAATATTCGCGTAGGTGCCAACCGCTCCCGAGATTTGACCCACGGCAATTTCAGTGCGTAGGTGAGATAAACGATCCTGATGGCGCAACATTTCGGCCAGCCAGCCCGCGAGTTTAAAGCCAAAGGTAATGGGTTCGGCATGGATACCGTGGCTCCGACCGACCATGACCGTATACCGATGCTGGCGGGCCTGGTCACGAATGACTTCAATCAGGGTGGCGACCTGCTGCACAATCAGATCAGTGCTGGCCACTAACTGTAGGGCAAGGGCCGTATCCAACACATCAGAACTGGTCATGCCGACGTGGATGTAGCGGCCTGCATCCCCCACATACTCGTTGACGTTCGTGAGAAACGCAATCACATCATGTTTGACCGTGGCCTCAATTTCCAGGATGCGGGCCGGATCAAAGTTTGCTTTTTCTTTGATGGTGGCCACGGCTGCTGCGGGAATATTCCCGAGTTCAGCCTGGGCTTCACAAACGGCAATTTCAACGTCTAGCCAAGTCTTGTACTTGTAGGCCTCAGTCCACAGGCCGCCCATTTCGGGCAAGGTGTAACGTTCTAGCAAATCTTTGGTGCAGAGTACAGCTTACCTATTGTAAAGCGTGACCCCACCATTTAGATCGCGGCCATACCCAAGCGACCGACTCCCCAGTGTCGGTGAAGGCGACAGCCTGAGATCGGTTCAAGGTTGATCATGCTATTTGCGTTGCGGGCGATCCAGTTCCGCTGAGCTGCCCATCTCATTGAGGGTATTAATCATCTGGTAGAGCCGACCATGATCGCGCTGATTAAAGCGGAACACAAGCCTGGGGAGCTGCTCGGTTTGGTCGCTGACCTGCTGAGGCTGAGGCTGCTGGTGCTGGTTTTCTTCGGGCAGCATTTGGCACTTGTGGATCCTGCCATCGATCAGGATGTCCTGGAATTCCTGGTTAAGCGCCGCCACCTGGTCGTCCGTTAGCTCATGGTTGAGACGGATAACCAGGCGATCGCCCACGTAGCGGCTGGAATGATACACCCGATAAAAGTCAGAAATGGTCTGGCAGGCCACGCCTAGGTCATCGGTGAGGGTATAGAGCCGATGGTCTTGGGCACTGATCAGGTCATTTTGGGTGAGATGGGATTGGACATATCGATCCCATTCGCGCCAGTAGGTACCGCCGGGTTTGTCCACGAGCACCACCGGAACCGGGGGCGATTTCCCAGTTTGGCTGAGGGTGAGGCATTCGAAGGCTTCGTCCTGGGTGCCAAAGCCACCGGGGAACAGGGCGATCGCATCGGCTTCCCGCAAAAAGAACAGTTTGCGAGTAAAGAAGTACTTAAAGTTAATGAGCTTGGGATCGCCCTCAATAAAGGGGTTGGTGGACTGTTCAAAGGGCAACTGAATGTTGAGGCCAAAGGACTGTCCAGGGCCAGCGCCTTTATTGGCCGCTTCCATAATGCCGCCTCCGGCTCCCGTCATCACCCGGAAGCCACGCTCGGTCACGCAATGGGCAAACTGAACGGCAAGCTGGTATTCTTCGCTCTCTGCGGGCAGCCGAGACGAACCAAATACGGCAATTTTACGGACGTGGCGGTGGGATTGAAACACCTGAAAACCACTTTCCATATCCTGAAGGGCAGCCTTCAGGATCTTCCAATCTAGGCGATCAATCTCTTCCTCGGTCATCCGCAGTAGCGTCATCAGGGTTTCATAGATCAGCTCCCCGTTAGGTTGCTGAGGCAGCCGAGTGAGTAAGGCACTGAATTCAGCCTGCAAATTCTCAATGGCCGTTTGTGAAAACCGCTGGTTCATGATGATCTACCGGGTATCGGTATTCTATTCTACTGAATTTAATGGGTTTCCTCCGTAACGGCGATCCCTTGCGCTAAATCCCCAATCATGGTGATTCATGCGTCGATAGGCAAAACCGACGGAGGCAAAGCACCCGTCGGTTAACTCCAATTTATTTCAGAGCTCACGCAACCTCAACCTAGCGGCTTAAGATTTCCATGCCGCGCCGGAATAGCTCGCGGGCGTAGTCCGTCCAGGTACCCT
>CAZXWR010000259.1:0-5973 GCA_964644325.1 uncultured bacterium | reverse complement strand
TTCTCTGAGGCAGTCATGACAGCTTGGCAGCGAGGCAGGATCGGGTAGCTGTTCAAATAAGCCCTGTAGTCTTTGAGTTTGATGGAGGAAAGAGGACTGCACGTTGTTATATCCGAGGTTTGTTTGCGCGTTTATGCCAGACCCGTTGGGCAAAGACGCTGCATCTGGTCTTGAGGTTGGCTTTGCGCTCTGCCCGTGAACCGCTTGGTGCCACCTGGGAACGGCTTAAATTCGGGGTGCGAGAGCAAGGATGGCGCCTCGGTGCTGAAAAAAGATGCAAAGGTTAAGCAAGTTTTAATAAAATAGGAATACTGAGGATTTGCCTTCATTGTGAATGGTTCAGGGGGGTTTGACGCCTGTCATCTTTTATACCCCGTCCCCGCTCCAGTTTGGCAACAGCATCCCTGGGGATGCTAGTCCTGGATCCTAACGCGATTTATTGGCTCAGTTTGGATTGGCCTTGTTCTCTAAACCCATCTTGCCTTCTTCCTGCGTATGCATGTGACAGATGTTCCTTCTGACTTAGATGTGGCGCTTCCAGACTGGTTACAGAGCTGTTTGTTCAAGTCGGATGACGCAGAGATTTCTGATGTAGCGGCCCACAGTCGCGATCTAATTTGTCGCGCCTTTAATTTTGGCTACCAGCTCCATGAAGGTCAGAAGCGTGCTTCAGGGGAGCCCTATATTGCCCACCCAGTCGCGGTTGCCGGGTTACTCCGGGATTTGGGAGGAAGTGCCGAAATGATCGCCGCTGGCTTTTTGCACGACGTTGTGGAAGATACCGAGATTACCCCCGATCAGCTGGAGGCCGAGTTTGGCTTGGAGGTGCGCCAGCTGGTGGAAGGGGTAACCAAGCTGTCAAGCTTTAATTTTTCGAGTAAGACCGAGCGTCAGGCCGAAAATTTTCGGCGCATGTTCATGGCGATGGCCCAGGATATTCGGGTCATTGTTGTTAAGTTGGCTGACCGCTTACACAACATGCGTACCCTGGAACATTTGTCTGATGAGAAGCGCCGCCGCATCGCCCAAGAAACTCGGGATGTATTCTCACCGCTGGCTAATCGATTGGGGATTTGGCGCTTTAAGTGGGAACTAGAAGACCTATGTTTTAAGTATTTAGAGCCAGATGCCTACCGTCAAATGCAGCAGCTGGTGGCTGAAAAGCGCACCAATCGCGAGGCACGGTTGGAAGAAGTGACCCAGCGGCTACGCGATCGCCTAGAGCCGCTGCATTTACAGTATCTGGACGTGAGCGGCCGCCCCAAACACCTCTACAGTATCTACCAGAAGATGCAGCGGCAGCAGAAGGAGTTCCACGAGATTTTTGACATTGCGGCGCTCAGGGTCATTGTTCACAGCAACGATGAGTGTTACCGGACCTTGGCGGTGGTTCACGACTGTTTCCGACCGATTCCAGGCCGATTTAAAGACTATATCGGTCTGCCGAAGCCCAATCGCTATCAGTCGCTACACACTGCGGTCATGGGTATGAACGGGCGTCCCCTAGAGGTACAGATTCGCACCCTAGAGATGCATCAAGTGGCTGAATATGGAATTGCGGCCCACTGGAAGTATAAGGAGTCGGGGAACTCGCTGCCGACATCTTTGGGTGCCAAGGATGACAAGTTTACCTGGCTGCGGCAGCTGTTGGAGTGGCAGACAGACCTAAAGGATAAAGATGCCCAAGAGTACCTAGACGACATAAAGGCCAATCTATTTGATAGCGAGGTGTATGTTTTTACACCGAAGGGTGATTTAGTGGCGCTGCCCCAGGGGGCGACACCTGTAGATTTTGCCTATCGGATTCATACCGAGGTCGGCAATCACTGCTGTGGCAGCCGCCTGAATGGACGAATGGTGACCCTCGACACCCCCCTGAAGACGGGGGATATCGTTGAAATCATGACCCAAAAGAGCGCGCACCCCAGCCTGGATTGGCTGAATGTGGTGACGACTACGGCTGCGCGTAACCGCATTCGTCAGTGGTACAAGCGATCGCGTCGGGAGGAAAACATCCTCCGGGGCCGGGAAATGCTTGAGAAAGAGATGGGCAAAACCGGGTTTGACGCCCTGTTGAAGTCTGCCCCCATGCAAGAAGTTGCTGAACGCTGCAATTATCATGCGCCGGAGGATTTGCTGGCGGGCCTTGGCTATGGTGAGGTGACCTTAAATCATGTGGTGAACCGTCTGCGGGAAATTAACCGCAAACAGCAGTCGGTCGAGACCGATTTTAGTGCTGACTATCAAGCCGAACAAGAAATGGTGCGCCTGTTGCCCACAAACACTGGTCGGGGTGGGGCGGCATCCCCGACCAGTGACTCCCCCATCCTGGGGGTTGAAGGGTTGGTCTATCACATGGCGAAGTGCTGCAATGCTGTACCCGGTGAGCCCATTATTGGTACCGTGACCCTCAGTAGTCGAGGCATTTCGATTCACCGTCAGGGCTGTAGCAATGTTGACCATATGCCCGGCGATCGCCTCATCCCCGTCAGATGGAACCCCAATACTCTAAGCGGTAGCCGCCGGCCAACCTATCCGGTGCAGGTGCAGATCGAAGTACTAGACCGGGTGGGCGTCCTCAAAGACATCCTGACTCGACTCACAGATAGTAAGGTGAATGTCCATGACGCCCAGGTCAAAACTTTCCCCAATCGGCCTGCCCTGATTTACCTGGGATTAGATATCGAGCATCAAGATCAGCTGGAACAAATATTTGCCCAAATTCGGAAGATGAGCGACGTCTTAAACATTCGTCGGACCCAGCAGGTTTAAGCAGGAGCAAGGTCGCGCAGACCATAGATGCTGGATCTGCACAAGTGTTTTGAGCAGGTGCCTTCGTCAACTCCACCCTTTTTCGAGGGTAACCCCTGTGGTGCAAAGAAATATTTTGATTTTACGGGGGATCAACCCGGTGGCGTTGCCTTGCGCCTCGAGAATAGAGTTGCTAATCTACGGAGGCAGATGTATCACAATAAATGCTTAAAAATACGATTTCATGCTTCATCCTGCGGAACGGGCAATGATGGTTGGACAACCCGAATTTGTTGAAAATCCCGAAAATCGCTGTCCGGTCATTTTTCTGGTTGATACGTCCAGTTCAATGGCTGGGGAACCTATCGCAGCCCTTAACGAGGGTCTGCAAACCTTCAAACAGGCGGTCATGCAGGATGAGCAGGCTTCCTTGCGCGTAGATGTAGCCATTGTCGGCTTTGGCCCCGTCGAGCTGCTCCAGGACTTTACAACCATTGACCAGCTGGAGCCGACAACCCTGGTCGCCCATGGCCTGACCCCCATGGGGGAGGCCATTGAGTTTGCCCTGAACCTGCTCGAAAATCGGAAGGCGACTTACCGAAATAACGGCATTCAGTACTACCGTCCCTGGGTGTTTTTGATTACGGATGGGGCCCCTAATCCTAATTCCCCTTGGCAGCAGGCAGCCCAGCGGATTCGGGATGCAGAGCGGCAGCGGAAGCTTTCATTTTTCGCGGTTGGGGTGCAGGGGGCAGATATGCACACCCTGCGGCAGATTACCCCAGAAGAGCGTCCGCCTCTGATGCTGAATGGCCTTGATTTTCGGTCGATGTTCCTTTGGCTGAGCGATTCAATGGTGCGGGTGTCGAGCAGTACCGTGGGGGGTGAGATGGTGGCGTTGCCGCCTGTCGGCTGGGGGCAAATTACAACTTAGCGGCCCGGATTGATAGACTGGCATCCGGCGAACGGCGCCATTGGGCGCTCATTGTCGGAGCGATGGGTACGTTGGCGGCGAGAAGGGGGGTAAACCGATGGCTGCACAGCCATATTCGTTGAGCTTGAGATATTGAGGACATTCCGTGGCCTGGAAAGCAAGTGTTTACTCCGCCATTGGTAGCCGACATGAGCAGAAAGGTCAGCCCTGTCAGGACTACGGTCAATATGTTGTGCATGGGAGCTGCTTGCTCGGGGCGATCGCCGATGGTGCGGGCAGTGCGAAGCACGCCGAGGTGGGGGCTAAGGTAGCCGTTCAGGCGGTACTGGAGGCAATGGCGGCTCATTTTTTGGCAAATGGGATGCCTCCTGATATATCAGAGCTGGCCACCACCGTCCACGAGCAGTTTTATCAAGTTGTGCAGCAGGTGCGGGTTGTCCTTGGGCAAGAGGCAGATGAGTCTGGCTACGACTTGCGGGATTTAGCCTGTACTTTAATCGCCTTCCTGGCAACCCCGGATGGGGTACTGGCGATGCAAATTGGCGATGGGTTTATCGTGTGTCGCGGTAGCGCAGACGACCCCTACCAGCTTCTCTTTGAACCCGACAAAGGGGAGTACATCAACGAAACAATTTTCGTGACTGCCGAGATCGCCCTTGACTACATGCGGACTGCGGCCAAACGATGTCCGCACCCTTTTATTTGCGCGGCGACAGACGGGTTAGAACGGGTGGCTATTCGTTTTCAAGACTGGCAGCCCTTCCAGCCTTTTTTTGCGCCTTTTCAGGCTTGTTTAGCACAGTATGACAGTCAAGATGACCGCGATCTTTACCTGCAAACCTTTCTGGAGTCAGATCGTTTGCGGGCCAAAACCGATGATGACAAAACCTTGCTGACCTGTCTCCACACAGCAGTGCAGGAGGAATTGTCGTGAGTACCGTGCTCAAAGCCCTTTTCTCGGGGCGGTCTATTTCCCTGCTCAAGCAAATTGCCAGTAGTGGGGAAGGCACCGTTTGGACAACCAGTCAGACGGGCTTTCTAGCCAAGCTCTATCATACGCCCACACCAGAGCGGGTTGAGAAATTAAAGGTCATGGTGGCTCACCCGCCCCAGGATCCCATGAAGCAACATCACCATGTGACTTTTGCTTGGCCCCATGACTTGCTGGCCAATGCCCGGGGAGAATGCGTGGGCTTTTTAATGCCTGAGATTGTGGATGGGGTCAAGCTTTCTTTGATCTACAATGCGCGGCTGCGTAGTCGTAAAGCACCCCGCTTCAACTGGTTTTACTTGCATACCGCAGCCCTGAATTTTGCCCTTGCCGTTGAGTCACTCCATCAAGAAGGCTACGTGCTCGGGGATATTAAGCCCCAGAATTTGCTGGTCAATAATCGGGCTTTGATCTCAGTGATTGATACCGATTCGTTTCAGGTGCGCGCACCGGGGTCGCAGAAAAACTTTCGCTGTATGGTGGGCTCAGAAGGCTTTACCCCCCCAGAACTGCTGGGCAAGGAACTGTCGCAAACTGACCAGGTTGAAACCCATGATCGCTTTCGCCTGGGCGTCATGATTTACCTTTTGATTTTCGGCGATCAGCCCTTTAAGGGAAAATGGGCGGGGCCAGGGGAGTCTCCCCAACCTGCTGATCTAGTGCGGCAAGGTTTCTGGCCCTATGCACCTAAAAGTTTGATTAAGCCCGGCCCCAATACAATTCCGCTCTCCATCATTCATCCCCAGCTTCAGGTTTGTTTTCAGCGCTGCTTTACCGAGGGTCATCAAAATCCCCAGGCACGCCCCTCTGCTGCAGACTGGATGGATGCCCTGAAGTCGGCGATCGCCGATTTACAGCAGTGCAATATTGAGCCGAATCACCACTTTGGTCGTTCCTTTGGTCGCTGCTACTGGTGCGATCGCCGTGCCAGCTTGGGGGTAGATATTTTTAACCCGGTGCCGGCGCCCAAGCGACCAAAACCAGCTCAGCCGCCCAAAAATCGGCGTTCGGCCCGCCCCCTGCGCTCCCCAGCGGCAACTCTGTCCGCATTACAAAGCCGTCAGCGATCGCAGCAGAGCCTCTATCAAGGGATGCCTGGGATGTCTGGGTCCCAACCCCTCTTTACCCCCCTGCAAGCGATGACGCAATCTGGGTCGTCCTTTTTGACCCGCTGGTCGCATCCAGTGGTGTGGGGGACAGGTTGTATTGTGCTCGGTTTGTGTGGGTTAGGGTTATTGCTGCTGCCGGATCTCAACCTTGAAACCGTTTCGCGGGCCAATCGAGCCCTGGAAAACTC
>CAZXWR010000258.1:0-5993 GCA_964644325.1 uncultured bacterium | reverse complement strand
CGGATTGATTCACAATCGTGACGGCTTCTGCTTTCTGCTCGACTGTAAATAGTCTGCGAGGTTTTTGTGTCATCTGAACATTCTCCTAGGTTATCGACTCTTCGAGAATGTCCACTTTTTCGGGGTAAGGTCACTTTCTTGGGAACACTCGCAGAACCCCCAGACTGTTGCAGTGGGAAAACCGTGAAAATATCTAAAAACCTTATGAGCGGGAATATAATAAGACAACCATCATTTAATCATGCATCATTTACTAGTAAATTGAAAAATCCTGGAATAAACACCCATCTATCCCATTTGAGCTCCCCCACAAACAAAACAATACTTACAATCAAGCGAAATATATGACTATATCAGGATCTTTCCCAACGCCGTGGATACGCAATAGCTTTCTCACCTGGCACTGCTTTGTTTTGATGGGTTATGCATTAGGTGGAAGAGGATTTTCTTACGTAGGCTTTGCCCCTCTCTACATTGGCGAGATAACTCTAGTTTTTGGTCTTATAGCTTTTAGCTTTAACCCATCCTTCTTAAAGGTAATCAATTTACATCCTGCCTGGTTATTAGCTGCATTTATGACATGGTGCTGTCTTAATACAGTTCCATACATACCATTTTATGGGATTTTAGCCATTCGGGATGCGGCCCTCTGGTATTACTGCTCATTTGCTTTTATAATTTCCACTTTATTGATTGCAAAACCTAAACGCTTTCTGTTGGTATGGAAGTGGCATAAGACTTTTGCTATCGTTTTTATGTTCCTCATGCCAATCGTAAAAATCATTAGTCCATATACTCCTACTTTTCCGGGGGCACCATCGCCAATCATTAGCAACAGACCTGGAAATTTGGCGATCGCTCTTTCGGGAGTTTCTGCATTCGCTCTAAGAATTAAGCTCATGAATCAAGCTCTCTTCATAGCGATATTTATGATAGATATATATTTTGTTGCAGTTGGAAACAGAGCTGGGCTAGTTGCCTTTTTAAGTTCTCTAGCTTTGATATTTGCTGCCAATCCTAATATTGGGAAGATATGGCGACTACTAATTGCAATTCTATTCATCGCGTTATTCATCGCATTGCTAAACCCAGACCTTATCGATCCAATTGCTAATAAAGCCCTTAGCATTATTGGAGCCAATCAATACAGACAAGGAACAATTGACTATCGTTTAGATTGGTGGCAGAAAATCATTGACTATACATTTGGTGGGGATTATTTTTGGACAGGGAAGGGATTCGGCATAAACCTAGGAGTTGACGCTGGATTTGATCCCTTAGGGGATGGCCTAGTTCGGAGTCCACACAATGGACATATAACGATACTTGCCAGGTCGGGAGTTCCAGGATTTATTCTATGGATTTTAACTCAAATTAGCTGGTCAGGAGCCATATCACTGGCATATGTTAGAAGCACAGCACGAGCAAATAAAAACTGGGCTACTTTATTTTTGTCTTTACTAGCTTATTGGCTTGCGACCATGATTACTACAGGGTTTGAAGTTATTATAGAAGGGCCAGTGGGTGCAATATGGCTCTGGTCAGTTTATGGTGTCGGGTTGGCTGCACTCTATCACTATAGATATAATCCACACATACTGTCCGCTAATGAGTATCAGCTTAAGTTGGGACAGTCCAGTAGAAATGAACTGTAGCTTGGTATCTGTCCCCTGTTGAGTTTGAACATCGTTATAATCACACCCCTGTGGCTATGCGTGCTCTCTCATAATTCCTTGTCCACAAAAGTGGATCATGCCCAGTAGCCCCAGCGATTTGGAATGGATTTCGCGACCAAAAGCGCCATGGGGTAGCGCTGCTGACGACGCAGCACGACACGCCCTCGACGGCTGACCCGAGTGGGAATGTATGTCCCAGCGGGTAATTCCTGCCGTCGCAGCCACCTTGAACGCCTTGGATGGCGGCGATACCAGCGATCGCGACTCTCTCGCCAATCCCGATCCTCCCGAGGGTTAAACCGACAGTCCGCCTCATCGCGATCGCAATATTCCACATCCGCTGGAAACCGACCGCGCCGATCGTAATCGTCCGCTTCATCAGCCCGAGCTGGCGTGAGTCCGATCCTCCAGAGGGAAGCTGAGGTACAGAGTAGTAGACCCGCTGTTGTAATTCGTTGCAATAGGCTTCGATGTTTCATCGTAGTCTCCCTCTTGCCTGAGCAATAATGCTTATCTACGGCGCATTTTGCTTAAGAAAAGAGCGCTTTCTTGCGTAGGTAAACTTTGCTTCTATAGAATCTTTAGTTAATTCACTTGACGGCCTACAAACTATGCTGGTTCGGCCTCTATTCCGGCCAAGGTCTAAGGTATTCCTGCGGAGTAAAGGAATGGAGGCTGCAATCTCGAACGATCTACCGTGAAGTTTGTTCATTCCTTTTGCCCCATTTTAACGAGGTCTTTCTAGGGAGAACCTCTGGCGTTTAGCCCTCCTCTATTGTTCAGTCACGCCTTAAAATTAATGAAAATTTGTGGCCCAAAATTACATTATTTAGCATTGCTGATTGGGACTTTTGCAGCTTGTGACTTGAAACTAAATTCAATGAGGGCGGTGGCCTCCGAACTCGCGCCGATACCGCAGACCTTAGAGGCCCCTGACCCCCTGGTTCAAGAACCCATCGCGGTCAAAGACTCTGTCTGGAGTTCTAGCCGCTACACCATGACAAATTTGCCCCCGAGTCTTGTTCTAGATGCCTTCTCAGGCGCAGTGGCCCGTCCCTTTGCCGGAGGGCTATTGCCCTTGTCCAGACTTGCCCTAGAGGTAGAACCCAGTTCCCGACTGGATCTAGATCCAGAGTCCCAGACTGCCAGATCGGCAGCTCAGGCAAAGCGCTTCTCCACTGATGTGGAATCAGAGGTGACATCAACCATCGCCCAAGATGCAGATCCCCTAGATACAGAACCCGTGGGGTTACCGCCCAGTTTACGGACAGAGCCGCTTTCCCCCGATGAGTTGCCGTTTCAGCCCCGGAAAGGTTTACTCCAAAAGCGGCGGCGCTATATTCCTAGCATTACGCTGCTTACACCTTCCGCCTACGGGAAGTCTTGGGGGCAGGTGGCGGTGGGTGCTAGCTTTTTAGGCCGGGTGCGCTATCGAGAAGAGTCTGATGCATCCTTGGGAGTTGGGTTTGGCTTGGGCAATAGCCAAAAGTCGCTTGGTGTTGATGTGAGTGTGGGCATCGCAGATGTGACTACGTTTAAGCGGGGCACCGTCGGGATTAAGCTCCACCGCATTTTGGCCGATGATTGGGCGATCGCAGTGGGGGTGAAAAATGCCATTGTCTGGGGTGACATTGCTGGGGGTGTTAGCCCCTACGGCGTGGTAACAAAGCGCTTCCAGCTGCGAGAAGACCCGCGATCGCCCCTCAGTCAGCTTTATGTGAGTGCGGGCGCTGGCACAGGGCGGTTTCGCTCAGAAGCCGACGTCATCAACGATCGCAATTCGGTTGGGGTCTTTGGCAGCGTGGCCCTGCGCTTAGTTGAGCAGGTGCACTTTATTACCGAATGGTCGGGGCAAGATTTATCCTTGGGGCTGTCTATTCTGCCCTTTGCTGAAGTCCCGCTGGTCATTTCCCCAGCCGTTACTGATGTGACCAACACTGCGGGGGATGGCCCTCGCTTTACATTGGGGGTTGGCCTGGGCTTTACGTTCTAGGAAAGTCAACCGATTTCACCCTCTGACTTGATCTGTTCTTAATGGTCAGGCGACAGCGCTCAAACCGTAATTAGCACCAAGGCCTCTACTCATTCACAACAAGCGGACTATGACCTTTTGGCGTTCGATTTCTCAAGCAGTGCTCGTGATTTGGATGGGGGCCACCCTGGGTCTACCTTCAAGTTTGATATCAGCGACCTTGATGTCCAAATCGGCTTTCGCCCAAACGGATAATGGGGGTTCACCGGATGGGCCTAGTTTCCCTGATGGCCCCGATGGGCCTAATTCCCCTGAGACACCGGAGTTTCCTGAGACACCAGAATTCCCCGAAAATCCTGAGACGCCGGAGTTCCCCGAGACCCCGGAAGTTCCGCCGATTCCACCAGGGCTTGAAGATCTCAATCAACCGGATCCCAATGATCTATTGCCGAATGATCCGGGGGGTGGCAGTCGAGTGCCGCCGAGCTTTTCAGATCCGACTCAAATTATTGAGCGTGTCGAAGTTTATAACTCGTTGCCCTATGCCGAATACTTTGGGTTCAACCTGTACGGAGAGCTGACGCCCCTGGCGGACATCTCGTTGACCCTGAATAAGCTGGGTAAACGCACAGGAACAAAGCCTGCCTTGGTTTACGTGATTTCAACGCCACGGGGGCTGGCCCTCGTGTTGGTGCTGCCCCAAGAAGAAGTTGATACAACAGCAGCCAGCCCTGCCTTGTGGGCTAGTCGTGCCGCACGGTCTGGGTTGGCTCAAAACGGAACGGGACAGCCTACCACCAGTAACTTGCGCTTCCAGATGATTCCGGATGCGAAACCCCGCACGCTTCAACGGGTGACCCGGACGTTTCGCCAAGAGGTGAGTGATCCAGATAAGGTGGGCACTACCAGCTATCAAAATTCAGCCAAGCGGCTTTACGACTGGATAATTGCTCCGCTGCAGCCGACACTGATCGAAAACGAAATTGATACCCTGATTTTCAGCATGGATCGGGGACTGCGATCGCTCCCGGTGGCTGCGCTATTTGACGGCCAGCAGTTCTTGGTAGAGCAGTATAATCTTGCCCTGATTCCCAGCTTTAGCTTGACCGATACCCGCTACAGCCCAATTCAGAATACCCGCATGTTGGGAATGGGGATTTCGGCAGCGACGGGGGGGCTCGCTTCCCTGCCTGCGGTGGATGTAGAGGTGCCAACCCTGACCGATCGCCTGTGGAATGGCCAGGGCTACTTGAACCAGCAGTCCACCCTCGAAAATTTCCGGACGCTAACGGAGCAGGAACGTTTCAGCATTATTCATTTGGCCACTCATGCCTCGTTCAATGCGGGGAATGTCAACCAGTCCTACATTCAGTTTTGGGATGGTCGGTTGACATTGCCGGAGCTGCGGGAACTGGCTCTGGGGCAGAAGTGGAATGCAGCACCCAATATCGAAATGCTGGTACTCAGCGCCTGCCAGACCGCCCTGGGGAATGATCAGGCTGAGCTTGGCTTTACGGGGCTGGCGGTGCAGACGGGGGTTAAAACAGCCATTGGCAGTTTATGGTTCGTGAGCGATGCCGGGAGCTTGGGCTTTATGTCAGAATTTTACCGTCAGCTTCAGTCGGCCCCCATCCGGGCTGCAGGGGTGCGAGAGGCCCAAACCGCGATGCTGCGCGGTCAGGTGAAGGTGGTTGAGGGGCAGCTTCAGTTGGGAGATGGGACACGCGTCGATCTACCAGAGGCGATCGCCCCGACTAAAAATCTAGACTTATCTCATCCCTACTACTGGTCTGCCTACACGGTGATTGGTAATTGGAACTGAACGCTGTTTTTTTGAGCGTTGTTTCTACTGTAGAGCGATAGTTGAGGCTAAGCGCTGTTGGCTTAGTCTAAAAAACGATCGAGGGCGGCTTTTAATTCCGCAATTTCAACCTCAATATTGCCGGCTTCGGCAGCTCGGGCCACACATTCTGTGAGGTGCTCATCTAAAATCAGTCGGGCCACCCGATCTAGCGCACCCCGTACCGCTGCAATCTGTACCAGAACATCTGGGCAGGGACGACTCTCCTGCACCATGGTCTTGATTCCTCGGATGTGGCCTTCAACCCGCGATAGGCGATTGACAAGCGCTCGTAGAGAAGCTTCGCTATGGACATGGGTATGGGCGTGAGACCCATGGGAATGCGACTGACTCGACTGATCCGCAGTCGTTGATGACAGGCTGGGCGAGTGCGCAGATGGATGTGGAACTGATTTAGTCAAGGGCTTAGGGGTCAAGGGCTTAGCCATCACAACAAAAGCATTACCCTACCAATGTAGACGAATTTTTTAGGGGGCGATCGCCA
>CAZXWR010000257.1:0-6046 GCA_964644325.1 uncultured bacterium | reverse complement strand
GAATATTGCGGTTTTCTTTGGGGCTGAGGCCTTGCAACCAGGCTTTGCGGGCATGCACGCTAAAGCGGGCACAGCCTGCGGCAGCGACGGTTTCAACAAACTGGGCCATGTCTTCGTAGCGATCGCGGTGGTCAATCCCGATGCGATGCTTAACGGTGACGGGCAGGGGGCTGGCCTGAACCATCGCGGCAATACAGTCGGCAACCCGTTCGGGTTGGGCCATCAAACAGGCCCCGAAGTGACCGCTCTGAACGCGATCGCTGGGACAGCCAACGTTCAGGTTGATTTCGTCGTAGCCCCAATCGGCGGCAATCTGGGCGCAGCGGGCTAAGTCAGCTGGGGTATCTCCCCCCACCTGAAGCGCGAGGGGTTTTTCCGCAGCGGAAAAACCCAAGAGCCGTTCTCGATCGCCGTTGAGAATCGCGGCACTGGTAACCATTTCGGTATACAGGAGGGTGCGCTGCGTGATTTGGCGCAGAAAATACCGACAGTGGCGATCGGTGCGATCCATCATTGGGGCTACGCTCAGGCGATGGGCGGCCACGGCGGCCCGATCAAATCCGCAGGTGCGATCGGGAGAGCTAAAGGTCATGGACTGAATTCATAGACTAAGGGCGCGGCGCTTCTAGAAATGTTTTGACCGTTCCATTGGGCTGGAGCAGGACGCGAATTTTAGGCTGACCCCCAGCGGGAATGGGGGAGACGAAGGGCTGCTGAGGCGCGGGAACGGGCAGGTTTCCTAGGTAGTCCTTGGCGGTGGGGCTCAAAGCCTCGACCTTGGCTAGGGAGCCATTTGCATTCAGGGTCAGGCGATATTCCACGGGACGGGACGGCCGAGACTGCTGCCGTCGGGCAATGTACTGCCGGACTTCCTGCACCTGAGGAATAGTGTCAAACAGCATAGCGGTGTCCCCAGCGGCGGGGGCGGCAGGCAATGCCTCCGCGGCTGGAGCGGGAGCGGCACTGCGCGGTGCCGCGAACCGATCTCCGGTCGCCAACTCCTGTGGGTTGGAATCAGCGACGCCACTCTGGCTTAAGCTGGCTCCGGCTCCGGGAGCTTTTTGTTGGGCTTGCCGATTAGTCGGGGCGATCGCCCCGGTGGGTTGCGATGGCGCAGGTTCAGAATCGGCGGGTGCCCCCCCGAAGGTGGGTAGGGGCGGTGAAATTAAGTCCGGTTCCGGGGGTAGCGCTAACTCTGAAGGCGCTTGCTGGGCGCTAGGGGCTGGCAAGAACGACCCGGAGGCTGAGTTCCCGGAGGCTGGGGCTGATTCCCCCGCTGAATCTGGGCGAGCGCTGGTTTCAGCTCGATTGGGGAGCTGAATTTTGGGCAGATTCAAGGGCACCGACGGACGTGGCGAAGGGGGCGGTTCTTGGGCCAGCTTGAAGTCTTTGGGCAAGGAGGCCGTGGATTGATCGGCGGCGGTTGAGGGGGCACTGGACTCGGATTGGGTCAGGGTGAAGTTGCCAGGGCTGGCGAAGAACAGCTGCCAGGTGGCGGTGCCTAATCCGACTGCCAGCATTGCCACAGCGGCCCCTTTGGCCCAGGGGGCAATGGTGTTTTGCCAGCCGCCTAACGGGGTTGCAACATCGGGAAGCTGCTGGAAGTCGCTGGTGCAGTCTTCGAGGGCAGTGGCCAAGTCGAAGAGCTGCGACACTTTCAGGGTCACGCTGGGGCCAGAGAGGTCGGTGGCCAGATTCCCTAAGATCAGCTCGTGGGCCAGAAGGCTGCGGGGGCGCAGCTGAATGCCTTCGCTAGGGCCAATTTCACCCGGGACGTCATCTGGGGTGGGGCTGGCCAGGGGTGCCATTGCCGTGGACTGCACCGGAAGATCAGTATGGCGGGTGGCCAGGATTTGCTGGATGTAGCCCGTGACGGATTGGGCCAGGGCATCAAACTGGTGGCGATCGCCGCGAATTTCCACAGGCTCCCGGTCTTCGCGGGAGAGGCCGTCAAAACTCAGTAAAAATTGCAGGGACTTCACCACCGGGGAACCTGTCCACCGCGAAAGTGCCGAGGTCTGGGCCGTCACTTCCAGGGTGCAGGTGGGTGGGGTATAGGTGCGAGAGAGGAGAGACGTTAAGGCTGGCATGGGGGAGGCGGGGGTAGCGTTGCGATCGCGGGTAGGCTAGGACACTGATGGGTGAGCAGCAGGGTCGGAAAACTGAGCTAGATAGAAACCTAAGCGCTAGGTCAAGCGGGTGCGATCCAGCAGCGCCATCCAGAGGCGGCGCTCGCCTTGGGGACTGCTATAAAACAGGAGGTCTACTAACAGTTTTAGCGCGAGATGGCTGAGGTCGTTTGGGGACACCTCTTGGCCCCCCATGCGTTCCTGGTAAGTATTGGTGAAGCGGTCGAGGTAGTCTCCCAGGAGGGCCGCTTGGTAGAGGGGCCGATTTTGTTCGCTGAGGTCTTCCAGGAGACAAACGGCGCGGCGAATGGTGTCTTTATGGCGCTGGGCGAGATGGCAGCTAATGAGCACCAGGGAGCGAGCTTCTTCAATGTCTAGCTTTTTGCGACCGCCGGAACCCCGTCGCAGTGGGTTGGCCTGCCGCAAGCGCCACAGAGAAACGCGATCGCCAATCAAGTCCTGCACCCCCAGTTCAATTGCAGCCTGAAGCATGGCATCAGAGCCAATGCCAGCCAAGGCTTCTAGGGCTAAAAGTACCAAGTCAAGCTGGGTTTTAATGTTGTCGAGCTGCGCGCTATCGGGCTGCACCGTGGCAGACCAACCCTGACCCAGATCAGTCGGCAGTTCGGCAGTAGCGGCATCGCCAGGAGGATCCATAGTGTTTGCGAAGGAATGCCCCCTCATTAATAATCTGCCGACATTGGTCTGCGCAAGCCCTAGATTGCGGTTCGGCAATAAAACTGACGCTGGATAGGCTCAGTTTTGTTCCAGAGGATGGGGGGCTGGACTGAGAATAATCGGGGCAAGGCGATCGCATTTAGTTAGGATAGAGAGTGCGAGAATTGAACGGGACTTCATTGAGAGGATGGGACGGCTAGGCGTAGCACCTCGGGGGAGGTGGCTTTGTCCAGAGTATGGCCTTTGCCGTCTGCAAGATGTGATCTCAATCTTTTGCGCGATTCTGATGCTCGGCTGACCTAACCTTCATGCACCGGGCACATCATTAATTAGGTCCGGTATGACAAACGAAACAATTTCTCGATTTTCGCAGCTAGCGCTGGCTGCACCCGTACTTCAGGCGATTGAAGATGTTGGCTACGAGTCGCCCTCGCCCATTCAAGCCGAAAGTATTCCCCCGCTCTTGGAGGGCCGCGACCTGCTGGGTCAAGCCCAGACCGGGACTGGGAAAACCGCTGCCTTCTGTCTGCCGCTGCTGAGCCAGCTCGATTTATCCCAGGCCTATCCCCAGGCGCTGGTCTTAACCCCCACCCGTGAACTGGCGCTCCAGGTGGCGGAAGCGATGCAAACCTATGCGCGCCATCTGGAGGGGTTTCATGTGCTGCCCCTCTATGGGGGCCAGGGGATGGATACGCAACTGCGACGCTTACGGCGGGGGGTACATGCCGTGGTGGGGACACCGGGCCGTATTTTAGACCACCTCCGGCGCAAAACCCTGAGGCTTGAGGGGCTATCAATGGTGGTGCTGGATGAAGCGGACGAAATGCTGCGGATGGGCTTCATTGATGATGTGGAGCTGATTCTGAGCCATACCCCCACCGAGAAACAGGTGGCGCTCTTTTCCGCGACGATGCCCGCTGCGGTGAAGCGGGTAGCCCAGCAACACCTGCGATCGCCCGTTGAAATTCGGATTAAGAACAAAACGGCTACGGTTTCGACTATCACCCAGCGCTACTGGCAGGTGACCCGTGAGAGCAATAAGCTTGAAGCCCTCACCCGCATTTTGGAGGTGGAAGACTTTGAGGCAATGCTGGTGTTCGTGCGCACGAAGGTAGCGACAATGGAGCTGGCGGAGAAGCTGGAGGCTCGGGGCTATAGCTGTGCGGTCTTGAATGGTGATATCAATCAGAACCTGCGGGAGAAGACGGTTGAGCGTCTGAAGAACGGCAGCTTGGATATTGTGGTGGCGACAGATGTGGCGGCGCGGGGTCTGGATGTCGATCGGATTAGTCATGTGGTGAATTACGATGTGCCCTACGACACGGAAACCTACGTGCATCGCATTGGCCGCACGGGCCGAGCGGGGCGGAAGGGGGATGCGATCCTTTTTATCTCTGGACGGGAACGCCGCATGCTCAATGCCATTGAGAAGGCGACTCGGCAGCCGATTGAGCCGATGCAGCTTCCGAGTCAGGCGGATATTGCCGATCGGCGGATTGCCCAGTTTAAGCAGCGGATCACTGAGACGATTGAGTCTGAGGAGCTGTTTTTCTTTGAAGAGTTGATTCGGAGCTACCAGCGGGAACAGGATTTGGGCCTCCATGAAATTGCGGGGGCGCTGGCGTTTCTGGTGCAGCAGGAAAGACCGCTGTCGCCTGCGGCAGATGAGCCTCAAATAGCGGCTCCGGCGATGAATTCCAGCTGGGTAGACAATACGCCCAAGGCCGCAGAGGCGGGCATGCAGTGTTTTCGGCTGGAGGTTGGTCGGGAACATGGGGTGCTGCCGAAGCATATTGTGGGGGCGATCGCCAATGAGACGGGGCTAACCAACCGTCATATTGGCAAAATTCAGCTGTTTGATACCTTCAGTACCGTGACTTTGCCGGACGGGATGCCCGAGGAGGTGCTGAGTCATTTGCAGCAGGTGCAGGTGTGTGGCCAGCGACTACGACTGCGCCCCTGGAATGGTGGCAACGTCGCTCAGGATGCGACTAAGGGTAAAGGCTCGAAGAAGAAGAGCCGTAAACCTGTGGGCAAGCGCAAAGCAGGCGGTCGCAAGGCTAGTGCGGATCGAGTATAAGTCGCAAAATAGATTAAAGTCCCTGACACCCAATCGCAGTGACCTCGTATGAGCCTTGCCATTACAGATGCGATTCAGACGATTGCTGAGGCAGAGCGGCGCTTTGGCCTACAGCGGACTGAAGATGCTGCCTTTTTCACTGAATGGCAAACAGATCTACCTGCACTTTCAATCGCTGAGCGAGGCACGCTCAATGAATTACGACAGCGATATTTGTACCAGCGTTCGGAGGGTCAACTGTTAGAAGGCACCGTTACGTTGTTATTGGCTTCACCGCTGCTGACGGTTGCAGGCTTTTACGATCCACCATTTCGGGTGCGAGCGGAGGAGTCGGTGCAATTGACCCTAGCCGATGGGGAGGGGGTGCTTCAGGGGCGCATTGATGTGCTGGTGCTGTTGAATCAGTTTTGGGTTGTGGTGCTGGAGTCTAAGAAGACGGCGCTGTCGGTCTGGACAGCATTACCCCAGACACTGGCCTATCCGATGGCCAATCCTCAGCCTCTGCAACCTTGTTTTGGCATGGTGACGAATGGTGACGATATTTTTTTCGTGAAGCTGGTACAGGCTGAGCAGCGCTACTATGCGGTGTCGCGGGTGTTCGCACCGCTTAGTTCTAGTCAGGAACTCTACAGCGTTTTGCAGATTCTGAAGCGCCTGGGTCAGGTGATTGCGGCAGGCGTGGAGTAGGCGATCGCCCTTTGCGGGGATCGTGCGATCGCCTGGGTCAGGGAGTCACAAATCACTGGGTTTTGAATGGATGGAGCGCTGGGCAATCTTCGTCTCAGCCAGGGGTTAGATGTGGCGGCTTTTGATGATTGCTGCGATCGCAGACTGGTCACAGCCCCTAATGGCCCCTGGCGATCGTTCTACGCCTGAGACTGGAGCCAGTCTTCTAAGTCGGAAGCAGCCGTAAAGTCCAGGAGTGCCTCACCCAGCGCCTCCAATTGCTCCAGCGAGAGATTGCGGATCATAGCCTCTTGAGCAGGGGCAATCGATCCAATACGACGATTGAGTTGGCGGCAGATGAGCGATCGCCCTTCATCAAGTCTGCCCTCAGCCTTTCCTTCAGCCTTTCCCTCAGCCTTTCCCTCGGCTTTGCCTCTAGCCTCACCTCTAGCCTCAGCTTCCGACTCAATCTCCTGATAGATGACCGACTCGC
>CAZXWR010000256.1:0-6069 GCA_964644325.1 uncultured bacterium | reverse complement strand
ATATTATCTTGATTCCGGAAGTGCCGTTTTCAGTGGAGCATATTTGCACAAGGCTCAAGGAATGGCAGCGTCGGGGCAAAAACTATGCCTTGGTCATTGTGGCAGAAGCGGCCCACACCGTTGAAGGCCATTCCATTACCCAAACGGATTCCCAGGGGCAGTGTCGCTTGGGCGGCGTGGGCCAATTCCTCGCGGATCAAATCTGTAGCCGCAATATTGCCGAAACTCGGGTGACGGTTTTGGGGCATGTGCAGCGGGGCGGTGTTCCATCTCCGTTGGATCGGCTGATTGCGTCGGCGTTTGGGGTGGCGGCGGTGGATCTGATTGCCGAAGGTCGCTATGACCGCTTGGTAACCTGGCAAAATCGCGCGGTGCGGAGCGTACCCATTGAAGAGGCGATCGCCCAGTACAGCAGTGTAGATCTAGACGGCACCCTGGTGAAGACAGCGCGGGGGCTAGGAATTTACTTAGGCGATTAGTACTGGTTCAAGCTTGATGCAAGGAATGGTGCTGGTCGAAACTTAAAGCATGGGCGACATGCAAAGAGTTGATTTCGCCTAGGGTGTCTTTATATCCGACAGCTGGCTTTAAGTTCTTCGAGCACCAGGGAGATTAAACACTATGACACAGGCACTTGAACAACGAACTTACACCCGCGAAGAGTATCTGGAATTTGAAGTCGCTTTAGAGGAACGTCATGAATACGTGAACGGGGAAATTCGACCCATGACCGGAGGCACACCTGACCACAATGAGTTAGCAATTAATCTTGCAACCATGCTCAAATCTGCTTTACGAGGTAAACCCTACCGGATTTTCGGAGCCGATCAACGGTTGTGGATTGCGGATCGCAATCTTTACACCTACCCCGATCTGATGGTGGTCGAAAAACCCCTACAGCTGCAAACAGGTCGCACTGATACCGTGACCAACCCCTGTTTTATTGCAGAAGTGCTGTCCAAATCAACCCAAGATTATGACCACGGCGAAAAATTTTCTGCTTATCGTAGTGTTGACAGCTTCCGCGAATATCTCCTCATCGATCAGTACAGTATCCACATAGAACACTATGTCAAGACGGCTGCTCATCAATGGCTGCTATCAGAATATGATGATCCGAAGGTCACATTGTCCTTGAGTACGTTTGAAGCTCAAATCGAAATCGAAATCGTCACGCTCTATGAAAATATTGACGTTGATGCCCCATCAGTACAGTGAGGGTGCGCGGCGTATTAAATCGATGGAACCAATCACCGAGCGGTTATCTCTGTGAGGATTCCAAGGTAATCTACGGCGTCTCATCTCAATCGTTACCTCGGTCACGAAACTAGATGCAAGCAGCCAAGATCTGATCGTCCAGGCTGAAATCAATTTCGGTGCGATCGCGTTTGCTCGCTTGATAGTCCTTGACAAAGGCATCTTTCAGGCCAGTCACCAGATCAAACTGCGGCGTCCAGTTGAGGTCGGTCTGGGCTTTATGGATGTCGGCGAAGAAGTGCTGCATCCGTAGCGGAAAGGCTTTACGCTTGCCAAAGTCAAAGGCTTTGGGGTCATAGTGCACCAGCTTGAGCGCTGCCGGATCTTTGCCAGCGGCGCTGGCACAGGCACGGGCAAGGCCGTCAAAGGTCACCGCGCGATCGCCACTCACGTTATAGATTTGACCGACCGCAGCTGAATTGCCCAAAACTTGAGTCATGGCCTGGGCTAAGTCTCGCACATGGCCAAACTGGGTAAAGTGTAGGCCGTTGCCTGGAATGGGAATCGGGCGATCGCGCACAATTCGGTCAAAGAACCAGGCTTCCAGGTCGTTGTAGTTTTGGGGGCCGTAGATATAGGTGGGACGAATGGCCGTGAAAGGAACCCCTTGGGCCGCAAGATAGGCTTCGGTGTCGGCTTTGCCCTTATGGCGACTGTTGGGGTCAAGGGCATCCCCTTCCCGATGGGGCATCTGATCCGAGTTCAGATAAACACCTGCCGAACTCATGTACACAAAGTGTCGCGGGCTAGGGGACAGCAATTCCAGCAGGGGCTGGGTATCGCTGAGTTCCCGACCGTTATTATCAAACACCCCGTCAAAAGACTGGCCAGCCAGGGCAGTTTTGAGCTGATTGAGGTCACGGCGATCGCCTTGGAGTTGCGTGACCCCTGCAACGGGAGCAGGACGATTCCCCCGGTTAAAGAGCACCACATCGTGCCCCTGCTCCACCAACAGTCGAGTCAGGGAAACCCCAATAAACCGAGTCCCGCCCATGATCAAAATTCGCATCGTTCTCTATCCTGCGGGTTGCTGATACAGGACGCCGTCGCCCCAGTAACCCTGGGTCAAACACGGGGCTAAAAGCGCAGCGTCCTTGTTTCTCAGCATAGCGCTGGGTGGCCCCACCCAAACAGCAGTAGCCACCCACCCCTCACGCCATGGCCTTGGGCCAGGGAAATCAGGCAGACAACCCCGCTTTTCACTAGAATTGGTGTAAAAAGACAGGATTCTCGGTTAAACTGCGATCCCGATGGCGTCGCATCCTAAGCTTTCGGGTTTGCAGGCCATCAAAATTCAACCCCTTAAAAATTCTGTGTTCCCAGTGGTTCAAAACATTTGTTTCATATCTTCACCCAAGAGGCGCACGTTTAAGCATGAACAAAATGAGTGGATTTGAAGTGGTGGGGCAAGGTCACCAGTGCTGCCCCTCAGGCCACAGCCTCGCTGGGAACCTCCTCGTGCTGCTGCTGCTGCTGTCTGGGACTGCGCCAGTACAGGCTCAAGCGCCAGCCACACCCGCCCCTCAACCTGCGTCTGGGGCTGCGGCTGGGTCAGCCGATGCCGCCGTTTCCAATCCGACCTCGGTCCCTGAAGATTCGCTCAAACCCGCCGCAAAACCCGCCCCAACCGCTGCCGATGCACCCGCGTCTCAGCCAGCGGCTGAGTCACCCCAAACGAAAGCTCCGAGCCAAGAACCGGAGACGGAAACACCAGGAAAGGATCCAGAGGAGCCTACTGCCCCGTCGAAAACGACAGCTGAGCCAAAAGTTGCGCCCCAGACTACCGAAGCAGACAATCCGGCTCCGAAGTCCTCCCAGACCGAAGCGCCCGGTCAGCCTGCAAGCCCCACAGCTCCGGCAGCGCAACCAGACAAAGAACCCAAGGAACCTGACACCCAACGGACAAATACCCCAAAAACAGACCCGAAAAAAACAGGAACTTCCAAGGACGAGGCTAAACCCACCCCCCTGGCCAAGCCCACGGACAAAAGTGCGCCCACGGTCAAAGCCAAGCCAGACTCCAAGGTCAAACAGGCCCAGGTTCTGTTCCAGAAGGGGTTAACGCAGTACAGTCAGGCCAACTATTCAGGCGCGATCGCCACCTTTACTGAAGCCCTGAAGCTCACGCCCAGCAATGCCAAGGTTTTATATTATCGGGCTTTGGCGCAAGCAGCCCGCCCAGATAATGCTGCTGCTGTGGCTGATCTGACCCAGGCGATCGCCCTCGATCCGAAATGGCCTGCCCTGTACTACCAGCGGGGCGTTTCCCATACGGCCTTGAACAAACCAGACGCTGCCCTGGCCGACTATACCCAGGCGATCGCCCTAGACCCAAAAAACAGACTGGCCTACCTCCAGCGCGGCATCCTCCGCCAGAACAGAAACGACCATGGCGATGCCCTGGCCGACTTTAACCAGGTGATCACCCTCGATCCGAAATCGGCGGCATCCTACGTGCTGCGCGGTGATTCCCAGATGGCCCTGAAGAACTACACGGCAGCCGTTGTCAACTACGATCGGGCGATCGCCCTCGATCCTAGCTACGCCGAAGCCCATAACCATCGGGGGGTGGCCCTAGAAGCCCTGGGCAAAAAAGAACAGGCCACCCGCGACTATGGACGCGCCGCAGAACTCAACCCCCAGTCTGCTGCCGCCCTCAATAATCGTGGCACCCAGCGACTCGCCAAAGGCGAATATGATGCCGCCCTTGCGGACTTTACCAAGGCCATTCAGCTCCGGCCCACCTTTGCCGCTGCTTACAATAATCGAGGTACCGTTCAGGTTATTTTAGGGAACCCCACCGCCGCCATCCAAGACTATTCCAAAGCTCTGCAGCTGGAAAAAGGAGACGCTCGCCTGTACTTAAATCGGGGATTGGCCTACGCCAACGAAGATCAAAATAGTGAAGCGGTTGCCGATTATACAGCAGCGCTAGACCTGGATCCTGAGAACGCCAAAGCCTATCACGGTCGCGGTATGGCTCGGATTGCCAGTAAAGCCGACAAAACGGAGGTCAAGCGCGATTTGCAGAAAGCCGCAGAACTGTACCTGAAACAAGGCGATCGCGATAACTATGAGGCCATCCAGGCTTTTGTCCAGCAGCTGTAGTGCGAGGATAAAGGTCGTTTGCCACTAGGTTCAGGTCGGGGATCAAGCTAGGATGGCACCAGTGCTGTGCTTGATCTGAATCTGGATTATGAACTTACACCGTGGAAACTGGTTCCCAGTGAGCCTAGCGAGTGGAGTCGGGCTGGGGATATCCATGTTGGCTCCAGTCCTGACCTCAGTATTGGCTCCAGTATTGATCCCAGGATTGACCCCAGCGCTGGCCGAACAACAGCCCCCTCAGGTAGGTGCCACCCCGACCCCCGACATTAAACTCGACACCCTTGACTACTTCCAGGGGGACTGGACTTGCAAAGCTCAGGCGATGACCTCCGACCGACCGGAGACCATCGCCCCTGAGTCCCCCTCCTTTACCTGGTCGATACAGCGGCAGCTCAACAACTTTTGGTTTTTAGGCCAAACCCAATCCAGCAACCAGCAGCCCCTCCACCACGACACCTTGGGCTACAACACCCTCATGGACAAATTTGGCTGGACTCGGCTGGGTCGCGATGGCCAGTTTGCCAACTTTCTCTCAGCGGGCTGGCAAGATAATCAGCTGATCTGGCAGGGCAGTAGTCTGGACATGCCCAACCAGTCAAAAAGCACCCAGCGCATTGTGATCACCCAGAATGACCCAAGTTCCTTCGAGATGGTAACCGCTAGCCAAGATCCGGAAACCCAGGCTTGGCAAACTTTGGCTCAACATACTTGCACGCGACAAACCCAGGATTGATCGTTCAGTTCAGGCCATGCGCCCAGCGCTCCGCAACAATAACAATCTTCGCAAGAATCTGCGCAACAATACTGGGCCTGACATCCGGGGAGACTGTGGGAAATACTGAACCCGGTGCGATGGGCCTGCCGGAAAACCTGAATATTTACTGAGGTGCATCCATGAAGCAGCCGCTATGCTGACTGAAGAGCCTGAAAATCCAGGCCAGCAATAGTGTTTGCGATGCAACGTTGCCCCAACTCAACGCTCTAGGCGGTTACCGTACCTATGATCCAGGTGGGCCGACCTGAAATTGTCCGTAACCCACTGACCTTTTAATCAGACGATCTTATTTCTCACACGCCTGTGATTCGTTATGGATGCAAGACTGCATGATTCGGTCGATTACTACACTTCAGCGATGACCATCCTCAACCCGGCTGACCCCATGGCCCAAGGGACTGCCATTGAAGAGGATACCGATGAGCTAGCGCCTGCGCCGCGACCCGCTGTTCAGCATGTATTGAATATCCAGCTGCAATCCGAACTGCGCACGGTTGCCTTAGAAGCCGCCACCTATTCTATTGGCAGACATCCGGGTAATTCCATTGTGCTGAATGTGAATACCATTTCCGGTCAGCACGCCATCCTCCTGCGCATCTATGATCCCGGCAGCGGCCAGTCCTTTTTTCGCATCATTGATGGCGATCTCCAGGGCAAGCGCAGCCGGAATGGGCTGTGGGTCAACGGCAACCGCTGTATTGCCCATGACCTAAAAGACCAGGATGTGATTCGGTTTGGGCCGGAAGTGCAGGCCACCTATCAGTCCAGTCCAGTCTTTGCCCCAGACGAGGATCGGGTGGTTGATGCAACGGCCACCCTGGCGGTCACCACCTATAACTTCTCCTTGCACCGTCAGCTGTCAGATGAAGAGCTAAAAAATCTGAGTGATGTGGCTTTAGTGCGGCTGTCTTCCTTTATTGAGCTGATTC
>CAZXWR010000255.1:0-6092 GCA_964644325.1 uncultured bacterium | reverse complement strand
CAAAAACAATCCCCCTTCGCAGGTAAAACATTAATGGAGCTTCAGGTTAGGGGCAAAGGTTCTTTTATTATTATCGCCCTCCGAAGATTAAACGATCGCTTGATTTTTAACCCCTCAGCATCGCAATTATTGAATGTTGATGACAGCCTAATTATTATTGGACATCAAGATAAGCTACCGAAATTTGCTGAACACTATCATCTGAAACGATTCTCCCTCAACCTCAATAGACGTTCAGCAGCATGATTGATAATCTTTGGCTACTAATCTGCTCAGGCTTAGTCTTTTTGATGCAGGCTGGCTTCATGTGTCTAGAGACGGGTTTTACTCGTTCAAAGAACAGCATTAATGTTGCTGTTAAAAACTTGGCAGATTTTGGTATATCAGCAGGACTTTTCTGGGTCTTCGGATATGCGCTAATGTTTGGAAGTTCAGAAGCGGGTTGGTTTGGAACCACAAGCTTTGCACCTTCCTTTACTGACCAGCCAAGTCAAGCTGTTTTCTTTCTATATCAAGCAATGTTCTGTGGCACTGCAACAACGATTGTTTCAGGAGCAGCGGCAGAACGATTGAAATTTCATGCTTATCTACTTCTTGCCTTCTTCATTTCAGGTATTATTTATCCATTTTTTGGTCATTGGAGTTGGAATGGCATTAATTCTGGTAATTCAGGTGGTTGGCTAGAGAATATTGGATTTGTAGATTTTGCTGGTTCAACAGTGGTTCATAGTATTGGAGCCTGGTTTGGTCTAGCAGTGATTCTCGTTGTTGGTGCTCGACAAGGACGATTTTCTGGTAAAGGTAAATCCAATCGGATCCAGGGTTCGAATGTACCCTTTTCTGTGTTGGGTGCTTTGATCCTTTGGTTTGGTTGGATTGGTTTTAATGGTGGGAGTACTCTTGAACTCAATGATCAAGTTCCTGGAATCGTTGTAAACACTATTCTGGCTGGCGTTGCAGGAATGATTACTGCTGCGCTCATTAGCAGCTTAAAACATCGTGTAGTTGAGGTGGAGCAATTAATTAATGGAACTCTGGCTGGTTTAGTCGCAGTGACAGCCTGTTGTCATGTGATTAACGCACCTCTATCAGTAATTGTGGGTGGGACAGGTGCCGCGATTACTTTATTAGCTTCACAATTGCTAGATCACTGGCAAATCGATGATGCAGTAGATGCTTTCCCAGTTCATGGGGCGGCAGGAATGTGGGGTACGCTCTGTGTTGGACTGTTTGGCCAGTTGGAATTGATTGACACAGGTCTAAGTCGTACGAGTCAAATCATGGTTCAACTGTTTGGTATTGGTGTAGCTGCTATTTGGACATTTTGTTTAGCTTGGGGTGTACTCACCTTAGTTAACAAGTTTTATCCTTTACGAATCTCGTTAGAAGAAGAGGACATCGGACTGAATATCTCAGAACATCATGCTAAAACCGAAACCTATGAACTGTTTCAAACGATGGATTATCAAGCAAAAACGAATGACTTAAGCTTAAGAGTCCCAGTTGAACCATTTACTGAAGTTGGACATATTGCAACTCGGTATAACCAGGTAATTAGTGCCTTTGAAGAACGTCACAACCAGAATATTGAAGATTTAGCACATATATACTACATCACTGAGGCAATCGTCGCTGCAATTGAAACTCATAGATTTCAAGCTGATAATCTTGGCTTGGAAGAAGTTACGGAAAGGACTGATGAAATAGGTACTTTGGCTAGGGCTATTCAACAAATCGTTGATATCATTCATCAACGTGAACTTGAAATCCTAAATTTGAAGCATCAACTAAGTGAACACCATGAACTGTCAGATTAAAGTGCTTAAGAAAATAATTTTCGTTCCTTAAATATAGCTATTCCAATGGTAGAAATTTAGTGGCTGTGCATCCATTTAATAGACACTTTGGAAAATCGAAAAATTTTCATACTCAGGCAGGGTGAAGAAAATCCAGTGCTCCCGATATTCAGGGAATGAAGGACAATAGAGGTAAGGACTCTTTTTAAAGGAGGTGGAATCATGAAACATACCACCCATCCCGTCTATCACGATGTTCGAGACCTCATTATTGGCGCGATCGCCCTATGGCTGGCTCTGATGTTCTTGGCGATGCTCTTTGCCCCAGTGGCTGTCTAAACGTCAAGATCGCGATCGCAGGTGAGGGTTACTGGCTGCTTAGATGCAGACATAAATGACGGACTCGGTCACTCGCAGACCCAGTCCGTCAAATAAAACCTATTAAATTGACCAAGGTTTCCTCCTAAACCATTTTCAGGTGTTCGGAGCTTGCAGCTTACCTTGAACCCTCACATCGCGCATCTTCCTAAGATTCTGGTTTGGTTTTGCCCCCTCACAAAGGCGTTACCACTTTCTCTATGGTGGAGGGAGGTGCTCTACAACCTCCACTTCTATATTGTCAATGATTTTCGTTCCCTGTCCCAACATAAATTCCTCATTTTCCCTCCGTAAAATAGAAGTGTGGATGCGTCTAAAGGAAGCTGATGATGGACACTCCTACCAAAGACACGACATACTCATCTGAGTACACTGAAACATCAATCACTGCAACAGAAATAGAGTCAAATACAAGTAAAGAGCCGAGTGTTGAGGAGTTTACGATCTCTGGGGATGCTTTGGTCTCGACCATCAAAGATTTGATTCATCAAGGCAATATTCGCCGAATTATCATTAAAAATGAGGAAGGGCGTACCCTGATCGAGATTCCATTGACTGTCGGCGTCATTGGCGGTGTTCTCAGTGCTGCGCTTTTTCCAGTGGTTGCTGCTGCTGGCGTCATTGGCGCAATGGTGACCCACCTAACGATCGTGATTGAACGTCAGGAGCCTGACTCATCAGAAAAAAATGAAAAAGACTGATACCCTTGGCTCAACTACAGTGCAGCCTGTCGCTTCGGCAACGGGTTACCCTGAGCCCAAATCAAGGTGGCTCATCTTGAAGTCTGGGCTGTTTTACTTTGTCATTGTCTTTACGGTCGGCTTTATTTTGGGGCCGATCCGAGTCCTGTGGGCCGTTCCCCGTTTTGGCACGCGATGGGGGGAACTGATGGAGATGCCCTTGATGCTGGGCGCTATTTTTCTGGCTGCAAAATGGGTCGTACATCGTCTAGCTGTCCCACCCAAGATCTGGGCCAGAATGAGCATGGGTCTGGTGGCACTGGGTCTTTTATTAATTGCTGAAGTCGGTCTTGTCTTTCAGCTCCGTGGGTTATCCATTCCTGAGTATCTTGCTGGCCGTGACCCGGTTTCAGGAACGGTATATTTGCTGATGCTCTGCGTCTTTGCTGCAATGCCCTGGCTAGTTGCCATGAAACATGAAAGTATTCCGCTTGATAACAGATGAATGCTTTTCTGGGGGCGAGTTAATCTCAGACGCCTTTGCATGGGGTGACTTTCTGAGTCGTCAGGCGTTGGCGTTTTCGGGACGATGCCAAAACTCAACGTAGAATTCAGCTTTCTTGAGAGGTTCTACTTCATGCTCTACTTCCGGCAAAACGATGCCTTCTTTATGTCGGTCGAGAATAACTTCTACGTCATAGGGTGCGTGGATTTGGTATCTTAAGCGGCCCGCGACGATATGGATGACACCCCAGATGCCCCGCCGGGTCGAATGATGTTTTCGTAACCCGATCGGCATTGTTTCAGAAGTGAATGTTGGCGTGCGGCGATAAGCTATGTAGTCTGCCGGGATCTCCTGGCGATCGCAGCGCACGCAATTAAGCTGAGTCCCAATATGAGCTATGCGGCCAACTTCACTGATCACCCAAGGCCGGGAGAAGAAGGGCGGATCGTGACGGGTATGTTGAGGATGACCGCAGTCTAGATCCGCAACCCAGTGATTTTCTTGATCTTGATGGAACCCAACAATCTTACGCAGCACTTTTTCATTTCCTCTTGGCAATCAGCAACAGGTTTTGAATTCAATCGCTCTCTTCAGCGGTCGGCTGCCCATCCATCTCTCCGTATTTGGGACTCCACCACTGGCTACCCTGCCCTCGAAAATAGACGGCATCCTTATGCTTGCGATCGCCCCTGGCCTCAACATCAGAGCAGCGCAACATTGATTTAGACTGGCCATCTTTGGTGTAATGATATTCCGCCATTGGCTTACGGCACACGGGACAAAGAAACTCAGTCTCAGAAACTTGGTCTGATTGGTCTACCTTGGAGTGCGGTAGTTGCCACTGCTTAGCGCGGTCTGACCAAAATAGCACCAGCGCTCTGCCATCTCCTGACTGGCATCCTGACTCACATTTGAGGAAATATCGCTTCTTGAGCTTCTTTGTCGGCACTTTGGACAGAGCCTTGCCACACCCTGGACATTTGGTTCGCGACTTTTCTAGAGTTCTACCTTTGACTGATGAAGGGGTCACTGGGGGCATGCCCTGCATCGCTTTGCTCAGCGCTGGCTCAAAGTAGCTCTGGTTCCAATTGAGCAAGTACTTCTGCCACTCTTGCTGACCTGCGGCGATCGCATCTAGCGAACTTTCCATGGCGGCTGTAAAGTCCGCTTCCAATAGCTCAGGCAGAGTTTTCGATAGAAATTCATCGACCTCTAACCCCAAGGGTGTCGGCTGAAGTTTGCTCTTGCTGAGGTCTACATAGTGCCGCTGTTTTAAGGTGGCGATGGTTGGGGCATAGGTACTGGGTCTGCCGATTCCCTGCCGCTCCATCAGCTGTACCAGTTTCGGTTCGGTATAGCGCGGAGGGGGCTGGGTCTGTTTTGCTTCGTGACTGGCTTGCGCTAGAGTAAGGGGCTGAGTTTGCCGAACAATAGGTAATTCACTGTCTCCTTTCAGGTCTTTCCAGTATTTGCTGTAGCCCGCAAACTCTACGACCTGACCTCTGGCTTGCCACTGCACCTCCCCGGACTGGCTGACTATGCAGGTCTTGCGGATTTGGGCGGGCTTACACTGGGACGCGATCGCCCTCATCCAAATCAACACGTAGAGCTTAAAGTCTAATTCCGGCAACTGCTGTTTTAGTTCCGCTGAAGCTTTGAAGATATCAGTGGGTCGGATTGCTTCATGGCCTTCTTGCGCTGATTTGGCGCTGCGTTGTTTTGCAACTTTCGTCGGCACGTTCTCCGGGTCATGGGCATCCAGCCACTGACGCGCTGCTGCACAATAGTCCGGGCTCAATTGCACGGAGTCTGTTCGCATGTAGGTAATCAGCCCCGCTTCGTAAAGCTTCTGGGCAATCTGCATGGCTCTTTCTGGGCTGAGTTTCAGCCGTGACCCGGCTGCTTGCTGCAAGGATGAGGTCGTAAAGGGGGCGGGGGGGTTCTTCGGACTCACTTTTCCCGTCATGCTGATCACGCGATGGGGATGGGCTTGGGCGATCGCCACCAGTCGGTCTGCTTCGGCTTCACTCAGCACACGGCTGGACTCTGTGGCTTTCTCTTGGGGGCCAGTATCATCAATGCCTTCGGCTTCAGAGTCACCAGTATGCCCTTGCTGGTCACCACTGTAGAATCCTCGAAACCCTTCGGCATAGTCGACAAAGACTGACCAGTAGTCCTGGGGTACAAACCCTTGGATTTCTCGTTCCCGTTTACAGAGCAGGTGCAACGAAGCAGACTGCACCCGACCGACGCTTTTGGCTCCGTTATTCAACCGCCAGACCAAAGGCGATCCCTTATAGCCCACCAATTTATCTAAACAGTCCCGGCAGCGGCCTGCTTCTACCAGGTTCATGTCCAGGTTGCGAGACCGGGCGATCGCATTTCTCACAGCCCGTTCGGTAATCTCTTGATAGACAACTCGTTTTGGATGCTTGAGTCGGAGGATTTGAGCGATGTGCCAGCCGATCGTTTCTCCTTCTCGATCCGGGTCGGTGGCGATGAACACTTCACTGGCTTGTTTCGCGGCACGCTTTAAGCCAGCGATCGTTTGCTTGGCCCTTTCATCGCGGGGGATGTAGCGACACTCGATGCGATCGCCCTTGAGGTCAAACCCCAGTGAGCCCTCGCCATCGTTCGCCAATTGACGAATATGGCCGACTGAAGCTTTCACGTCCCAGCCTTGGCCTAGGATGCTTTTGAGCTTCTTGATTTTGCCAGGAGACTCAACGATGA
>CAZXWR010000254.1:0-6114 GCA_964644325.1 uncultured bacterium | reverse complement strand
AGAGAGAAGCCCGCGCCATACCGCGTTAGCGGTTGTTGTCGGGAGTATGTCACGGATAAAACGTCAGTTGAGGAAGTCCCAGGGTTTCCTCCCAGCCGCGCATCAGGTTCAGGCATTGGATGGCCTGTCCAGCTTGCCCCTTAATCAAATTGTCCAGCGCTGCCATCACAATGACACGTCCTGTCCGCTCGTCCACTTCAATGCCGATGTAGCAAAGATTAGTGCCACAGGCCCACTTGGTTTGGGGGTATACCCCCGGCGCTAGCACCTTGACCCAAGGCGAAGCCCGATAAAACGCAGAGTAAATCGTGTTGAGGTCTTCTCCGACCAGTCCTGGATCCCGAAGGCTAGCGTAGACCGTGGTTAATAACCCGCGAGACATCGGGACGAGGTGCGGTGTAAATTGCACCATCATTTCCTGTCCGAGCAAATCGCTGCACACCTGCTCAATTTCAGGGGTATGACGGTGCCGCGCTACGCTGTAGGCCCCGACTGAGGCGTTGGCTTCCGCCATGAGCAGATGGGTTTTGCCGACGCGACCGCCCACTGAGGCCCCTGACTTGGCATCAATTACAACGCTATCGGGCTGAATAAACCCCTGCTTGAGCAACGGGGCCAGAGCAAGCAAGGCTGCTGTCGGATAGCTATCGGGGCAGCCAATCAGCTGGGCTGCCGCAATCTTGTCGCGGTACAGCTCCGGTAAACCATACACTGACCGCTGCGCTATGGCGCGATCGCTCCGGGTATGGTCGTACCAGTGCTCGTAGAGGGCTAAGTCTGCAAACCGATAGTCAGCCGATAGATCAATCACTTGACAGCCTTGCTCGATCAAGGATGGCACTAAAGGAAACGCCAACCCATCGGGCAGCGATAAAAATACGACTCGGGCTCGCTGCGCCACCGCTGGCAGATCGACGGGCTCAATTCTGAGATTAGAAACATGGCCAATATGGGGATAGAGTTCAGGAATTGTCCGGCCAATACTTTCTTTCCCTCCTAGATAGACCACCTCCAGCTTGGGGTGCTCTGCTATCAGACGAATGAGCTGAATGCCTCCATATCCTGAAGCCCCCAGAACGGCAACTGGAATCGGCCCCTGATCCCCCATATCCATCCATTTTCCCTACTTGCTTGTTTAAGCTTTGGTGATTGTAGTACCAAATGCCGAGAACTGCTGCGGCTGCGGTGAAATCCGGGGGCCAAAATGGTGGATACAACTTTTCAAGCAACCCGCTGCTGAAGTCAGAATCGGAAGCTCTAGAATAAAGTTAAGGTCGCCATTAAGAAACGTTACGGTACTAACCCTTGAGCCAATCGCAATCCCCTGTGGATGAATCCTTCCAATTTGACACCATTGAAGCTGCCCTGAACGACATTAAGGCGGGGCAGGCCATCGTTGTGGTAGATGACGAAAGCCGTGAAAATGAGGGCGATCTCATCTGTGCTGCTGAGTTCGCCACGCCAGAAATGATCAACTTTATGGCGGTCAATGCGCGGGGGCTGATTTGTTTGGCGATGACAGGCGATCGCCTGGATGCCTTGGACTTGCCGCTGATGGTCAGCCGAAACACTGACAGCAACCAGACGGCCTTCACCGTGAGTATTGATGCAGCCCCCCACCTCGGGGTCTCCACAGGTATTTCGGCGGAGGATCGGGCGCGCACCATTCAGGTGACCCTCAACCCAGAAACGCAGCCCGATGATTTGCGCCGACCGGGACATATTTTTCCGCTGCGGGCGCGGGAAGGGGGCGTTTTGAAACGGGCTGGCCATACAGAATCGGCCATTGACCTCGCGCGGTTGGCGCAGCTCTATCCAGCTGGGGTCATCTGTGAGATTCAGAACCCTGATGGCTCAATGGCTCGCTTGCCTCAGCTGGTTCAGTATGCTCAGCAGCATCAGCTCAAAATCATTAGCATTGCGGACCTGATTAGCTATCGACTCCAGCATGAGCGATTCGTGCACCGGGAAACGGTGGCTGAACTGCCCACTGAATTTGGCCAGTTTAAAATCTATGGCTATCGCAATGTCATGGATGATTCTGATCATGTTGCGATCGTTAAAGGCGAACCTGAACAGTGGGGCGATCGCCCGGTGATGGTGCGGGTGCATTCAGAATGTCTCACGGGGGATGCCCTGGGTTCCCTGCGCTGTGACTGTCGTATGCAGCTCCAAGCCGCCCTGAAAATGATTGAGACGGCGGGGGAAGGGGTGGTGGTTTACCTGCGCCAGGAAGGTCGCGGCATTGGCTTAATCAATAAGCTCAAGGCCTACACACTGCAAGATCGCGGCTTTGATACCGTAGAAGCCAATGAAAAACTAGGCTTTCCCGCCGATCTCCGCAATTATGGCGTGGGTGCTCAGATCTTAAGTGACCTCGGGGTGCACAACATTCGCCTGGTGACCAACAATCCGCGCAAAATTGCGGGACTTAAAGGCTATGGTCTGGAGGTGATGGATCGGGTGCCGCTGCTCATTGAGGCCAATAGCTTCAATACGCTCTACTTGAATACCAAGGCTCAAAAGCTGGGCCACCTCCTCCTGCAAACCTACTTGGTCACCTTGGCCATTCACTGGGCGGCAGATGAACCTTCCGCCGCAGAGCGGTACGAGCGCCTTGAAAAAATCCGGTTTTTGGCCGAGACAGAGCATCTTTTGGTGCAGGAAGAAACTCGTCCAGTCGCAACGGCTGTATTCGGTCGTTCCGCGCTGATTGTGCATCTGGGGTTTGATCAGGCAAACCTAGCCGATCCTGACTGGTTCCAGCAACCGGGCCACCCCTATCTCAAGGCGATCGCTCATCTGCTAGAGAATCTCAAGGTTTGGCCCCAGATTAATCGGTTTGAATTTCTGGTTTCACCCGGGAGCGACCCCTTAAAGACCTTGCAGATCCAGCTTGATCGGCAGACCATTGCCCCAGATGCTATCCCCCACCCCACCTGCCACCAGCTGCAAACCCAGGTTGTCTATGGCGTTGCCCTCGCTCCTGAAACCGAAAAATCCTGAGCAAAGGCTGGGCGAGTTGATAAACTTATGTACCATATGAAAGGTAAGCTTTAGATGGCTGGCTGGCAGGAGCTGTGGCTACCTCAGCCCTAGAGCTAGGGTTGTGTCTGGCTCATCTGCTCCAGCTTTCCAATCGGGCGATCGCTCGACCCAACAGCTTTGACCCCCCAGAACCCCCAAAGGAATTCCCAAGGAACCCCCAAAAGGAACGTAGTCACCTATGACAACGATTGAAACCAGAACCGAGCCCATGTTGCTCAACATGGGACCGCATCACCCCTCTATGCACGGTGTGTTGAGGTTGATGGTGACCCTGGATGGCGAAAATGTCGTGGACTGTGAACCCGTGATTGGGTATTTGCATCGCGGCATGGAAAAGATTGCCGAAAATCGCACCAACATCATGTTTGTGCCCTACGTGAGTCGCTGGGACTACGCGGCGGGGATGTTCAACGAAGCGGTGACGGTGAATGCCCCAGAACGGTTGGCTGACCTGAAAGTACCGAAGCGGGCCAGCTATATCCGCGTCATCATGCTAGAGCTGAACCGGATTGCAAACCACCTGCTTTGGCTGGGGCCGTTTCTGGCGGATGTTGGGGCTCAAACGCCGTTCTTCTACATCTTCCGCGAGCGTGAGCTCATTTACGATCTCTTTGAAGCCGCCACCGGGATGCGGTTTATCAACAACAACTATTTCCGCATGGGCGGCGTGGCTGCTGATTTGACCTACGGCTGGGTTTCAAAATGCATCGACTTTTGCGATTACTTTTTGCCCAAGGTTGATGAGTACGAGCGTTTGATCACCAATAACCCAATCTTTCGGAAACGGCTAGAGGGTTTGGGGACGATTAGCCGCCAGGAGGCGATCAACTGGGGCCTATCGGGGCCAATGCTGCGGGCTTCCGGGGTGGACTGGGATTTGCGCCGGGTAGACCACTACGAATCTTATGACGACTTCGACTGGGACGTGCAGTGGGAAACGGACGGTGATTGTCTAGCCCGCTATATTGTCCGCATCCGCGAGATGCGGGAATCGACCTCCATCATTAAGCAGGCGCTTGAGAAGTTGCCCGGTGGCCCCTACGAGAATCTCGAAGCTAAGCGCATGACGGAAGGGAAAAAGTCGCAGTGGAATGAGTTTGACTATCAGTTCCTGGGTAAAAAACTAGCGCCGACGGCTAAGATTCCGGAGGGTGAACTCTATGCCCGCGTTGAAACGGGCAAAGGGGAACTGGGAATTTATCTGATTGGTAATGACAATGTCTTCCCCTGGCGCTGGAAAATTCGGCCGCCTGATTTTAATAACCTGCAAGTTCTGCCGCAGCTGGTGCTGGGCCAGAAGGTGGCGGATGTGGTCGCTATTCTGGGCAGCGTGGATGTGATCATGGGGTCGGTAGACCGCTAGCTGTCTGAACGATTCCTAGAGCACGTCCAGCTCTATTGCTTAAAGGGTGAAACCTGAGACCTTAAAGGGTAAAAATGTCTGCGAGTCCTTGATGAGGATTGGCAGGCATTTTTCTATGGTGGCCTGGTGCATCGTAAACAATCAGGACTTGGGCTGGATCCCGATTGGGAATCAGGGTCATGCCCTCGGGGTGATCAAAGCCTTGGCCTGTGGGCAGCTCTAGCTTGACGGTCAGCGGATCGGCCAAGTCGCAATCGTCCGCCATTGTGAGGGTATTGAGTCCGCCTGCGAGCTGAAAAATATAGGCAGGGCCGCTCAGGGACTGGGTGGGGCCTGCCAGAATCAGTAGGTCGTTGCCCTGCAGACATAAATCGCGAATCCCCAGTCCCTGGAGGTTCAGAAAATGCTTGCGGTACCGTTCGCCGTGGGGGCCAATTTTCCGGAGTTTGAGCCAGCCTGAACGGGTAACTTTGACTTCAATTTCGAGCAGGATAGACCACCCCCGTAAGACTGGCCCCCGCAATCCCAGGAAGATCCGGTTGCCATCCACCACCATGCCTTCAATGTCAAAACCGTTGTCTTTACCCGGCAGGGCGATCGCCTTTTTGAGGCGTGGACGGGTCTGGAGGAACGGTCGCAGATGGGGGTCGTCCTGGAGTGCCCGCATGAGGAGGTTGCCCTTGCCCTGCCGCTTTAAGTAGGCGGCATCTGCTGCATCACGGCTAAATTGGAGGTGGCCCTGGGCATCTGGAATGAGCTTGACCCGGCCTAGGAGGTAGCGGTTGGGGTCAATCACCAGGGTTTGCAGCCGCTCAATATCCCCAGGATGGCGCAGGATGGCGGCTGTTTTGGCTCTGGGATTTTTGCGCTTGGTGCTATGGGAGCCTACAAACCACAGGTAGGGTTCACAGTAGGCCAGACTTTCAATGTCAACCTCTGCCAAGCGACCCTGTGCGTCTGTGGGTGCAAAATTTCGCAGCACAGTCGCTAGGTCAAGCTGTTGATGTTGCCCAAAATGGAGCACGGGGTCAGCGACGGGTGAATGCAGAGATAGCTGCTCGATGGTGACGGATTCATCTGAGGCCAAGAACAGGCTGCCATCCGGTAGCCACAGGGCGGCTGATAATGCCTCGGCATGCAGCTTCAGCGCGTCGCCGTCTCGGGCTTCATAGGCTGCTTGAAAGTAGAGATGCGCTTGCTGCTGGGCTACGGTCGAGGGCATGCTGGACTCGGGAACAAACACCGCTTACATCCTAAGCCAAGCGATCAACTCAGATTGACGCAGGCACCATCATCTTAAGACAGGCGATCGCCCTTGTTTTCTGGTGGGGTTACTGGTGGTGGGGTTACTGGTGGAGTAGTGAGCTGTGGTGCCGCAACAGCCGCTGTTGTCACCTCGGAGCGCCAGCGCACCCAAGGCAGCAAGGCGATCGCCAGAAAGGGAATCGTGACATACATCAGAAATCTCAGCAGCAGGGCATAGCTGACTATGGTATCCGTGGGGATAGGGTAGGGGGCCAACAGCACCCGTAGACTGGCCTCAAAGGGGCCGATGTAGCCCGGTGTCGAAGGCAGGGCGATCGCCAGGGCCGTGCCGCTCTGAATAAACAGCGCATCAACCACCCCCGGATTAAAGGACTGAAGGGCAGCAAACGTACTCCAATAGGTCAACCCATTCAGCAACCAGGCCAAGAGCGTCTGCC
>CAZXWR010000253.1:0-6116 GCA_964644325.1 uncultured bacterium | reverse complement strand
GCAGCACGCTGGCGGGGTCGCTATAGTTCACCTCAGCGAGGGACTGCGATCGCAAGAGGTTGAGGAGAGAAACTGACGGCAGTGCGGCCCCCAGTCCATGTCCTGACACATCCAGTAAATACAGCACTAGACGGTGAGGCGATAGCCAAAAATAGTCAAAACAGTCGCCGCCGAGTTCCTGGGAGGGTTGGAATAAAGTTTCTATTTTGAACGGTGTTTCCTGGGAGTCCGGCAAAAGGGAGCGGACATAGCTGGCGGCCTCGGCCAGCTCTTTTTCCAAGCATTGTGTTTGGGCCTGTAAGTCTCGGTTGAGCTGATATAGACGGAGCCCTGCCCGCACCCGCGCTTTCAACTCATTCATATCAATGGGCTTGGCTAAAAACTCATCGGCCCCTGCATTCAGGCCCTCAATGCGATCGCCAAGGTCAGTCCGTGAGGTCAACAAGATGAAAAAAGTAGTGCACAGGCTGGGGCAATTTTTGAGGCGACGGCAGACTTCAATGCCATCCATCACAGGCATGACCCAATCGCAAATGATTAAGGCGGGATGCTGCTCTTCGGCGGCTGCAAAACCGTCTGCGCCATTATCTGCTGTGAAAACGGTGTAGCCCTGCTGGGTCAAAATGCGACGGAGCATCAGCTGGGTTACCGGGTCATCGTCAATAATGAGCACAGAATAAGAGGGGCCGACAGGTAATTCGCAGGCGAAGGGGAATGCCGCTCCAGGTTGGCGTTCTGTCGCAAGTGAATGCTGCGGTTGATCGATCATGATCCTGCGCCCTAAATTTTGCGATCGCTGATGACTATCACCAGTTAGTCTCTCGACAGCTTTCTTGACCCTGTCGTGACTTGGACGAAGGCTGCCGCAGACCGACAAGGCACGACTCCTGCGGGCTGCTGAACCGTTTCATCGAAGTATGCTTGACCAAGTGTGCTTTACTTTATCGCATGTCTCGGTAGAATTGAGCCATAATCGCAATATTCAGGCCCAATATGCTATGACATGTGGTCAGGTTAAAGGGGGGCAACGTCGTAGATAACAAAGGTTAACAAGCTGACATGAGTCAGATTTAATTCAATAGGTGTTCTCCCCTGAAGGTTGGCGATCTGTGCAGCGTACCAATCATCTCCATGTTGTGACTGAACTGAGCGAACTGGCAACGGTACTCGACTGGTTCCAGTCGCTCCAGCAAAACTCCGTGACGGAGACCGACTGGATTGAATGCCAGATTGCCCTTGCGGAAGCCTTTACCAATGCTGTCCGCCATGCGCATCGGGCCATGCCAACCGTAACGCCTATTGAAATTGACGTTAACTTCTTCCCGGAATGTGTCGAACTCCGCATCTGGGACTATGGCCCACCCTTCAATCTCAAAACACTGGTTGAGTCGAGTGTCTCAGTTCTTCAGGACACGGAATCAGGGCGAGGACTGCTCCTAATCCAAAAAATTGCTGACGAAATCGAGTATCAGCGTGTTGATGCCAGCCGTAATTGTTTGTTACTGACAAAACGACGTTCCTAGCGTGGCTTTCTACCCGCTGGCCGCAGTGCAGTGCTAGGTCACTGTGCGGCATAATCGAGAAGGATCTTTCTGGGGATGCTCTTGGGCCTCAAGAAAATCATCCGCTGCTTCAGTTCTAAATTCAAATCTTAAGAACGTCTTGACCATGACGAAACAACTCTCTGCCCCCAGCCCAGCCAACATCATGGCCTCTGAAAAACGGGGTATTCCGGTCACGATTATTACGGGCTTTTTGGGCAGTGGCAAGACCACACTCCTCAACTACATTCTCAGTAACCAGGAGGGTCTAAAGACGGCGGTATTGGTGAATGAGTTCGGAGAGATTGGCATTGACAACGATTTGCTGGTGACCACTGGCGAGGACATGGTAGAACTCAGCAATGGCTGTATCTGCTGCACCATTAATAACGATCTGGTAGAGGCGGTCTATAAGGTCCTGGAGCGTCCTGAGAAAATTGATTACCTGGTGGTCGAAACCACGGGCCTAGCTGACCCGTTGCCTGTGGCGCTGACGTTTTTAGGCACTGATCTGCGGGATTTGACCCGGCTTGATTCAATTGTGACGGTGGTGGATGCGGCTAACTTTAGCCTCGACTTATTCAATAGTCAGGCGGCGGAAAACCAGATTGCCTACGGTGATATTTTGGTGCTCAATAAAGCCGACTTAGTTGATGAAGCAGACCTAGATCTCCTCGAAGTGCGGCTGCGCGAGATGCGCCCCGGTACCCGAATTTTGCGCAGCACCAATGCTCAGGTACCTCTCCCTCTAATTCTGAGCGTGGGACTGTTTGAGTCGGATCAGCATTTTCAGCCCGATGCGCCAGCCCTCGATGCCCATGGCGCCCACGATCACCAGGATCACAGTGATTGTGACCACGACCACGGACACTGTGCCCATGATCATCACGATCACCACGATCATGGAGGGCACGATCATGGTGCCCATGACCACAGTGCCCACGACCACAGCCATCACGCCTCGGATCATCTGGCGGTGGATGGCTTCACCTCGCTGTCTTTTTCGAGCGATCGCCCCTTTTCGGTGCGGAAGTTCCAGCATTTCTTAGATGAGGAGCTGCCCCCGTCGGTGTTTCGCGCCAAGGGTATTCTCTGGTTTGACGAAAGCCCCAGTCGCCATGTGTTCCACCTAAGCGGCAAGCGCTTTTCCTTGGACGACGAAGATTGGAAAGGGCCACCCAAAAACCAGCTGGTGTTGATTGGCCAAGACCTAGACCACGCCAAACTGCGATCGCAAATTGAAAAGTGTCTCACCCCGGGGTCCGCCAATCGCGGTAAGGGCTTCGGTCAGTAAGCCCATCTCGCGCTAGCTGTCTGGGGCTTGCTAGCTGACCGCGCCACCCAACCGGATTGGCTATGGTAAGGCTAGATTTTTGTGCGAAATTGAGGAGTCCTGGATGGACGTTGCCGTCTTTAGTACCCAGTCCTATGACCGTCAGTTTCTCACTCAGGTTAATGCGGACTTTGGGCATCAGCTCACCTTTTTTGAACCCAGGCTCACCCCTGAAACGGCCTCCCTCGCCGCTGGCTTCCCCGCAGTTTGTGCCTTCATCAACGATCAGCTGGGGGCCGAAACGCTCCAGACCTTGGCTGCTGGGGGGACTCGCTGTATCGCGCTACGGGCTGCGGGCTACAACAACGTGGATTTGGCGATCGCCGCTGAACTGGGTCTGACCGTTGTGCGCGTGCCCAGCTACTCGCCCAGTGCGGTTGCTGAGCATGCCGTTGCCCTGGTCTTGGCCCTCAACCGTAAAATCTACCGGGCCTACAATCGGGTGCGGGATGACAATTTTTCCCTCGATGGGCTGTTGGGGTTTGATATCTACGGTTCCACCGTCGGAGTGGTCGGCACTGGCAAAATTGGCTATAGCTTTGCGCGGATTATGAAAGGCTTTGGCTGTCAACTTTTGGCCTATGATGTACAGCCCAATCCCGCCTGCTTGGATCTAGGGGTGACCTACGTTGACCTCCCCGAACTGCTATCTGCCTCACAGATTGTCTCGCTGCACTGCCCCCTCACGCCAGAAACCCACCATCTCATTAACCATCAATCCCTAGAATGGCTGCATCCCGGTATGATGCTCATCAACACCAGCCGGGGCGGACTCACCGACACGCAAGCCCTGATTGACGGACTGAAATCTCACAAAATTGGCTATCTGGGCATTGATGTCTATGAGCAAGAAGAAGATCTCTTTTTCCAAGATCTGTCAGATACCGTGATCCAAGACGATGCCTTTCAGCTTCTCCAGTCGTTTTCTAACGTCATGATTACGGCCCATCAGGCCTTTTTTACCAGGAATGCCTTGGAGAACATTGCCGAAACGACCCTGCGTAACCTAGCCGATATTGAAGCAGGCCGAGACTGCCCGAACCGGGTACAGTCGTGAAAGTCTGACCAAAATCAATGCCTGAATAAATGCCTGCCACTTCCTACTTCAACCTCCTACTTCAGCTGGCCAGAGCGTAAGATACTCACCACTAGCCACAGTCCAATGACGCTCGCGGCAATAAACAGCGCATCGCTCACCCAAATCAGCCGGGATGCCTCTGCCTGCGCCCCCAGGGTTGCTGCTCCCATAATTAAAGAGCCGATCACGATGCTGAAGGATAAGCGATTCGCCGAAGCATCTAGCGTCCGCCGCAGCCGTTCTAAATCCGGAACGGCCAGGTTCCAGGCCAGGGTCTCTGTGGTAACGCGATCGAGCAGGAGCTCAACCTGGCGCGGAGACTGCAAGGAGAGACTCTTGAGGTCTAGGGCTGCCCGCAACAGTGCCTGTAAAGGGGCTTCCCCCACCAGCTGCTGGCGGAATAAATCCGTCATCAGGGGCCGAATTTCCTCAAATAAATTCACGTTTGGGTCAAAGCTGCGGGTGACCCCCTCCAGATTAGCCAGGGTTTTAGCATAGAGGCCCAAGCTACTGGGCAGGCGAATTTTATTGGTGCGGCTCACCTGCAAGATTTCATAGAACACCTGGCTAAAGTTAATCGCCGAGAGATCGCGGTTGTAGTATTTACGCAGCAGTCGTTCGTAGTCATTCTCTAGATCAACCAGGCTCACGGGCGCGGTTGATTCTGCCAGATCCAAGGTGAGCTGGGCGCAGCGTTTGGCATCCACCTCTACAATTGCCAGCAGCATCTCGGTCAAAATCCGCTGGGTGTTGGGGTCTAGGCGACCCATCATCCCAAAGTCCAAGAGCGCGACCCGCCCGTGGCCCAGATAAAAAATATTGCCGGGATGGGGGTCGGCATGGAACAGGCCATCCACATAGATTTGTTGGGCAAAGGCCCGAAACAGTAGGGTCGTAATCGCCCGTCGCTCTAAGGTGATGTCGCCGCCTGTTTCGAGTCCCGTCAAGGTGGCAGTCAGGATGGGTTTCCCCTCCAGCCATTCCAGGGCCAGCACCTTTTCCGAGGTCAGTTCCCAAACGATCGCAGGGATCACCACCTTGCTGGCATCAAACCACGGGCTTTGGCCTAAATTTCGCCGGAGTTCTTCTGTGTAGCTTGCTTCCCGGCGAAAATCTAGCTCATTGCGCAGCGCTTCGGCAAATTCGGTGGCCAGGGTTTTCAGTTCGTACTCTTCCCCCAGTTCAGTTTTCGAGGCTAGATCTGCTAAAAACTCGATCAGCTTAATGTCCTGGGCAACGGTACTGTCAATCCCTGGGCGCTGCACTTTAAGGGCGACCTCTCGACCGTCGGTGAGGGTGGCCCGGTGAATTTGGGCAATCGACCCAGCGGCGATCGCCTCTTGTTGAACATGGGCAAATGTTTCAGGGAAAGGCTGGTTTAGGGAGGCTCTCAGGACGGGTTCAATTTCGGCCCAGGCAACCGGGGGTACCTGACTTTGTAGTGTCGAGAGGGCTTCGATATAGCGGGCGGGTAATAAATCGGGGCGCGTGCTCAGAATTTGCCCCAGTTTGACGTAGACAGGCCCCAGCTCGATGAGAATTTTGCGCAACACCATGGGGGGCGGAAAATCCAGTTCATCGCTGCTGCGCCCCGACAATAAGCCGCGCATGTAGCCCCAACCGTTCCGCAGGACAACCTCAGCAATCTCACGCTGGCGCGCGCTGGTTTGAGTTAACCCAGATAACACAGTGCCGTCCTCTTGATGCGTTTAGGAAGGTGAGCTGGACTTAGACTGAAGTGCCGCCAAGGGCACCCCCAGCCAACCCTGAGCGAGGGCTTGCTGCTCTGGTGAAGGCTGGTCAAGGGGCTGAATGCTATATTTTGTGGCCATCGGTTCAGTCAGGGTGGCGTGACAGACCTGCAACACGTCCCCATGGAAAACAGCGATCTCTAGGGTCTCGCCAGGAACATAGTCCTTAAGGCGTCCGGCGAGGGCGGTAGCGAGGGCTTCATTGCCCTGGTCTGCCTTGATGCGAAAGCCATCAAGGGCCAGTAGCTCGTCTCCCGGTTCTAATCCCGCGGCTTGGGCTGGCGAATCGGTCGCCACAAACTGGATGATGGCGGCGCCTTGCTCTGCCGTGAGGGTAAGCCCCAGGTAGGGGGTGTCAGCGGTTTGAGTATCGGCAACGACCGCTAAGCCGAAGGGCTCCAGAAATTCGTTGA
>CAZXWR010000252.1:0-6206 GCA_964644325.1 uncultured bacterium | reverse complement strand
CGAGGCTCACAAAAATATTTTGGGTTCGCAAGTAGTCAATGGCCTGTCCAGAGGGGTCTAGCTCTGGGGCCAGGGTCATCACCTTCACGCCTGCTCCCCAGTCGGCCAAGAGGCGCCGCACCCGACTGACGCTGAGGGGCTGTAGATAGGCGGCGGGGTGCGCCCCCCGCTTAGCTGGATTTAAGAACGGCCCTTCTAGGTGGGCACCCCAGATCGCCGCCGTAGCAGGCTGCGAAGGGGTAAACGCCGCCAGCGCAGCTAAAGCCCCGTGCACCTTCTCAGGGGCTGTGGTCACCACGGTGGGCAAGAAGGCATCCACACCCTGCTGCCACAAATACTCGGCGATCGCCACCAGCTGTGCCGCATCTTCGGGCTTCAGATCGGGGAAGGCTAAGCCCAAGGCACCATTGATTTGTAGATCAACGCCCCCCAGGGAGATCCAATCCCCCGCCACATCACAGACCACGACATCCAATCCGTCAGGACAGGTCGGGTCAGTCACAGCCCTAATCCACTCGATGCTGCCGTCAGCGCCCACCAAAATCTGCTGCTGCCCTGCTCGACCGGGGATGCGCGCCCGCGTGATACAGACAGGGCGAACCAGAGAGAGAGGGAACGGCGGCACCATCAAACCATCCAGAACAGGAACCAGACTCAGTATAAAGGGTCTGCCTGGCCCCCAGAACATAGCCAAACAGACCCTAATTTCCCACAGATAGCCTCACCAGAGTCTGCCTGGCGGGGCCAACGACTTTCCTAACCCGGTTGCGCAATCCCAGAAACACTCGTGCCCGAGTTGCCGGGGACAGACGGCCTAGACTTTTGGGCAACGGTGTCAATGGGCAACATCTCAATGTTATTGAGGAGCGTCGTCACAAAGGCAAACAGCAAAAAAGGCAGCGACAAGACCAGGATTAACCCCCCGGTCAGAAATGCGTAGACTGGGTTTTGATACATGGCGATCGCAGAGGCCAGTCCCACAAAAATGACGATCAGCCACACCATCACCTGGCCATAAATGTCGCCAAAGGTGAGGGTGCAAACAAAGCGGTACTTTTGCAACTGCAACCCATTCATAGCAAGCTTCCTTAAAAGAAATTAACAGCAAGATTAAAGACTTGTCCCCTCATTGTGAAGGGACGGGACGGGCTATGTGAGAACTTTCGGCAAAGTTACATAGAAGTCCTTAAAACTTGATGATCCGCAACAAAATTCTGTACTCCGTATTGCTAATCCAGCCCCTAGGCCGCTTTCCTAAGCCAGCCGGAATTTGGTAGGCTCAGGTCTACCGATGCCGCAACCGTGCCACCTGTGACTTCTCCCCCAATTGCCATCATTATGGGTAGCGATTCTGACCTGCCGACCATGCAGGGTGCGATCGCCATCTGTGACGCCTTTGACATTGCCTATCACGTTGAAATCATTTCTGCCCATCGCACCCCATTGCGCCTAGTGCAGTTTGCCGAGACGGCCCATGAGATGGGCCTCCAGGTGATTATTGCTGGGGCCGGCGGAGCCGCCCATTTACCGGGGATGGTTGCGGCCCTGACCCCCCTCCCCGTGATTGGGGTGCCCGTGGCCAGTCGTCATCTGCGCGGCCTCGATTCCCTCTATTCCATCGTGCAAATGCCGGCTGGGATTCCGGTGGCCACTGTCGCCATTGGCAATGCCCAAAATGCAGGGCTCTTAGCGATTCAAATCCTGGCAGCCCAGCAACCAGATCTGCTCCAGCGAGTCATCCAGTATCGCCAAGGTTTGGTCAACATGGTTCAGGAAAAACAGACCCGTCTGGCCAAAATTGGCGTAGAACAATACCTGGCCGAACGATTTCCCCCAGGCTAGCGCCGTATTATTCTGGAGATTATTCTGGGGTTAATCTGCTGTCCGAGGCGTGCACAAACAGCTCCCCCCACCGAAACCGCCCAGGCCGAGACTTTCAACCTGGAGGTTGCGGGTAGAAGGACAGTGTCGCAACGCCATCCGACCCTAGGCCATCCCCATAAACCGCCCCCCATGCCCGACTTATTGACGACGCCCACCGCCCTCGACTGCGATCGCGCCTGGGTAGAAATTGATCTTGACGCCCTGACCCACAATATTCGATCCTTACAGGCCCTGCTGCAACCCGAGACTGAGGTGATGGCCGTTGTCAAAGCCAATGCCTATGGCCATGGCGCCGTTACGGTCGCCCGGGTGGCGGCGGCGCTGGGAGTACAGTCCTTTGGCGTTGCCACAGTTCCTGAAGGCATTGAGCTGCGGCAGGCGGGGATTTGTCAGCCCATCATTATTTTGAGTGCGACCCATACACAGCAGCAGATGCAGGCGATCGCCCACTGGCACCTAGAGCCGACGCTCTGCTCACTGACCCAGGCAGAACAGCTCGCACAAGTTTTGGCATCCCCCCTCCCGGTTCACCTCAAAATTGACACCGGGATGTCACGCCTTGGCCCCCATTGGACTGAAGCTCTGCCCTTTATCCGGAAGATTCAGCAGCTGCCCCACCTTCAGATTCAGAGTCTCTACTCCCACTTCGCCACCGCAGATGACCCTGACCCCACCTACATGAAGGAACAGCAGGCTCGCTTTGATGGGGTGATCGAGTCTTTAGTCGCCTCGGGGTCAGCAGTTCCCAAGCTGCACCTAGCCAACTCAGCCGGAACCTTGAGTGGCAAGGCATTTCATTACGATAGAGTACGCCTGGGTCTGGCACTCTACGGCATTTACCCTGGGCCGCAGTTCCACAATACCTTGACCCTTCAGCCAGTGATGCAGGTGCGGGCCTACATCACTCAAATTAAAACCGTGCCTCAAAACCAGGGCATTAGCTACGGCCACACCTACATCCCCACCGCAGACTGCCGCGTTGCCGTCGTGAGTATTGGCTACGCGGACGGTGTACCCCGACGGCTCTCCAATCAGATGCAGGTCAGCGTGCGCGGCCAGACGGCCCCCCAGCTCGGGGTGGTGACGATGGATCAATTCATGATCGATGTGAGCCACATTCCAGCGGCGACCGTCGGGGATATCGTGACGCTCATTGGCCGAGATGGCCCCCAATCACTGACCGTTGAAGACTGGGCCGAGCCATTAGGCACCATTCCCTACGAGATTACCTGTGGCTTCAAAGATCGATTGCCGCGGGTTGAAATGAAAGGGCCATCCGAGGGCGATCGCTAATAGCGAATTCTCGGATCGATATAGGCATTGATGATGTCGATTGCAATACTGGCGATCACCACAATCACCGCGAAAAAGACGATAATTCCCTGCACAGTGGGGTAATCCCGCATTGAGATGGCTTCGTACAGACGGTTCCCCAACCCCGGCCAGGAAAACGTCACCTCCGTTAACACCGCACCGCCCAGCATCGCAGCCATGGTCAGTCCAAGCACCGTGACCACCGGAATCAAGGCATTTTTGAGGGCATGGGCCAGCAACACCCGATGCTCCGATATCCCGCGCGCCCGCGCCGCTTCGACATAGTCAGCCTTCAGGGTTTGCTTCAGATTCACCCGCACAATCCGCTCAAAGATGCCGCTGAGAACCAGCCCCAGCGCAAAGCAGGGCAGGACAAGATGATAGACAGAAACCCCAAAGGCAGCTAAGTTACCGGTCAGTAAGCTATCGATTGTATAAAGACCAGTGGGGCCAGCCGGGGGCGGCAGCGTCACCGGATAGCGAGTCCCCAGGGGAAACCAGCCCAGCTGCACGGAAAAGACCAGCTGGAGAAGCATCCCGACCCAGAACAGCGGTACCGAATAGGTCACAATGCCAAAGAGCCGTCCTCCCACATCTAAGGGCGTGTTGGGCCGGGACGCCGCCAAGATGCCGACGCTGACCCCAATGAACAGGGCGATCGCCATACTAAAGATCGCCAGCTCAGCCGTGGCTGGAAAATTGTCTCGGATAATATCCCAAACCGACTGGCCTCGACTGGATAAAGAGGTGCCCAGGTTAAAGCCAATCAAGTCCTTCATGTAGCGCAAGTACTGCACCCAGAGGGGATCACCCAGGCCCAATTGTTCACGCACGATGGCTTTTTGGGCCTCGGGGGCGCGGGGGCCTAAAATGGCGTCTACTGGATCACCGGGCGTCGCCCGCAGCAGCAAAAAGACCACGGTTGTAATCGTCCACACCATCAAGGGAGCCAGCAAGAGCCGCGACGCCACATAGTACTGGAGAGCACGAATTCGAGACATAACGGGCCTCCTTAGGACTTACTGAGCAGCCAAAAGGGAAACTGCTGACTGGGCTGAAGCTGGATACCATCGATGCTTTGCTGGGCAAAAACGTAGCCCTTATTCTGCCAGAGCGGGATGTAGGGCACATCCTGAACCAGTAGATCTTGGAGCTGAGCGAACAGTGCCTGACGCTCCTTAGCATCGAGGGATTTACGCTGCTGGTCAATGAGCTGATTGGCGCGATCGCTATAGTAAAAAGACCCCCAAGACTGACTTTGACCTTCTTCACAGCCTTTCTCTTGAGACCCTTTCTCGCAAGAAAGGAACGGATGAATGTAGTTATCCGGATCGTAGAAATCCCCATACCAGTCCAGGATGAACATGGGGTAGGTGCCCTTCCCGAGGTTTTGGTAGGCCGTAGCCGATTCAACACTGTTGAGGTTCACCTCAACCAAGTCTCCATAGTCGCGCCCGATCATGGCCTTGAGCGTGGTGGCAGCGATCCCGTTACTCGTCACATTCGAGCGATACCATAAATCCAGCTTCAGGGGTTTCTCGGCGGAAATACCACCCTCTTTTAACAGAGCCTGAATATCCTCTTTTTTGAGGGCGGCCTGTGCCTCTTGAAAAACAGGCTTGCTCACCTCTTGGAAAATACTGGGCACCAGACTATAGAGGGCATCGGCCTGATCCTTAAACACCCGCTCCTTAAGCACATCGCGGTCAATCATCGCTGCTAGGGCCTGACGCACCTTGACATTGGAGAACGCCTCGTCTTGCAGATTCATCATCAAAAATGTAATGACGTTTCCAGGGCCGCTCACGGCTTGCCAGTCCCCCTGCTGGGCCGAGTTTTCCAGAGCTTGAATCTGATCGGGGTCTAGGGACTGATAGGCAATATCAATGGAGCCTGTGCGAAAGGCATTAAATAAATTTGCAGCGCTCGAAAAAATTTGAACGTCAACCCCCTGATTGGTGGGCTTTGTGCCCCAGTAGTCTTCAAAAACGTCCAGCTTGATGGAATCACTGCCTAGGGTTTTCAGTTTGTAGGGCCCCGTACCAATCATCTGCTCGGGCAAAAATTCACCCGCCCCCTTCTTATAGACCTGGGGCGACACTGGCACAAGTCCCGAAAAAGCCAGCAGATCCGTAAAGGCCGCAAAGGGCTTTTTCAGGGTGATGGTTAGCTCTAAGTCCCCCGAGGCGGCAACGGTCTGGACGGCATCGGAGAGCAACCCTGAGGGCTGCCCCCCATTTTCCATGAAGCGCTGGAGTGAGAACACCATGGCCTGTGCATTAAAGGGCTCACCATCATGGAACTTCACCCCCGAGCGCAAGGGGATCGTGTAGGTCAGGCCATCTTCACTGACCTGGGGTAGGGCTGTAGCCAGTTTCGGCTGGAGGTCGCCCGAGGCCGTATCGTAGTCATACAGGCGATCGCCCAGGTTGTAGAGCAGGTTGCCCGAGAACACTTCATAGGCATCGGCTGGGTCGAGGGTGCGAATTTTAGCGGTGGTGCCAATGACCACGCGATCGCCCGTGCTGCTCCCGGTTGACTCCGGCGTGGAAGGCCCACAACCCACCACCAGCAATAAACAAATGCAGAACAAGCCACCCAAGCGAAACAGCCGCCGCCCACTTCGGCAACGTCTCCACAGTTTGGGAATGGATACCAACGCCCCAGGCGGCTGAAACAAAGTGAACAAAGCTTCCCGTCTCCAGCAATCACAACACAGACCAGACACAAGCTCCTGCCTGTAACCGATTATCTTACAGCCTGAATAAGCCAGAGCCGTACAGATGGTGTGACGCTCTAGAACGGGCAGAAGCTCCCAGATTCAGAGGGTTACAAATACAGGGTTCGGCTGCTGCCTAGCCATTGTATGCACTAGAGGCCCATAAATAAACCGATCGCCAAAACGGCGATCGGTCAAAGAGGTACAAATTCAAGGTAGAGACGCCCGCGTCAATGATCAGGGCGACAGCCGCCTTGCGACCTAGAGCGGTGGCAGGAGCGCGCGACTG
>CAZXWR010000251.1:0-6221 GCA_964644325.1 uncultured bacterium | reverse complement strand
TCATTAAGACCCCCACAATCAGCAGGGCCGGGGCCGTGGCAAAAGCAGGAATCGCCTCAAAAATCGGCACAAACAAAAGTGCCACCAGGAACATCCCAGCCGCAACGACAGCCGTGAGTCCTGTGCGGCCCCCTTCCGCAACGCCCGAGGCAGATTCAGCGAAGGTGGTGACGGTGGAGGTGCCCATGATCGCACCTGCGGTGGTGGCGATCGCATCGGCAGAAAGCGCCTGATTGGCCCGTGGCAGCTCCCCTTTATCGTCGATGTAGCCCGCTTGTGTCCCGACACCCATCAGGGTGCCAATGGTGTCAAACATATCCACGAACAAGAAAACCAAGAGTACCGCGAGGAAGTCAATGATGTTGCTGCCATTGATGCCGCTGAACCCCACAAACGCCTGACCGAATAAGTTGGAGGGGAATGCAGGAATCTCTATAATTCCGGTCGGAGCTTGAGCGACCCCGAGCGCCCAGCCTAAAATCGCGGTGCCGCCAATACCCCAGAGCAGTGCCCCCTTAATCCGCCGGATCATGAACATCGCCGAGATAAAAATGCCAAAGGTTGCGAGTAAAGTTGCGGGCTCCCGAAAGCTCCCGAAGGTCGTCTTCGTGACCTCATTGGCAACAATCAGCCCTGCTCCTCCGGTTTCTGTCGCGCCACTGAGGCCAATGTAGGCCAAGAACAACCCAATACCCACCGTGGTGGAAAGTTTAATGCAGGCCGGAACAGCAGCGATCAGGTGACGGCGAATATCGGTGATGGTTAAGGCAATAAAGATCAAACCCTCAACCAAGACACAGGCTAATGCCACTCGCCAATCAATGCCCAAGCCCAAGACCACTGAGTAGGCAAAAAAGGCATTCGTACCCATACCGGGAGCCAGTACAAAGGGGTATTTCGCGTAGAGACCCATGACCAGGGTACCGATGGCAGCGGTAATTCCCGTGACCACCACCAGCTCTCGAAACAGATCGCCGGACTCGGTTAAGAACACCGCATCCGACATAATCAGCGGATGCACCACTAAGACGTAGGCCATCGTCATGAAGGTGGTTAACCCCGCCAAGATCTCGGTGCGGAAGTTGGTTCGGTAATGCTCAAAGTCGAAATATTGTGCGATCGCACCTTGCCACCCCGAATAGGACGGTGACGATACCCCTGACGGATTTTGCTCCAGCTCTACATCACTCCGACTCATGAAGACTGCTCCAGAGAACGACATCTCTTTACGCCCATTGAGCGCTGGAATAGCTGATTAAAATCTCAGCAGATTCCGACCCATTCAGTCCCTGTTCAAATGCCAAGGTGCTTGAAGGTGCAGGACATAATTCATTTCGTATACTGTATGCAGATTTACGCCAAATCAACTGTGCCTGACGCTACAGTATTAATTTCGGGCGCATCGCAGCTGTCCATGACTGACCTAAGTCCTAGGTTAAGAGCAGCCTACGCTAGGATAGTTTTATCTTGAAAAGTAGACGATTGATGGTGACTCTCAACGAAATTGAAGCTGCGATCCAGCAATTGCCAGATAGTGAAATCTGGGAGCTGGCGGCCCGTTTACAAGCTTACGTTGATGATCTGTGGGATCGGCAGATGGAGGCTGACGTGGAATCAGGCAAGCTAGATCATCTCATTGCCAGGGCTGAGCAAGATATTGCAGCTCATCAAGTGAGGGATCTGGATGAAGTCTTTCGCGACACCTGATTTCTGGCAAACTTATGCACAGCTTCCTCTCTCTGCAAAGGAGCAAGCACGAAAGGCATACCAACTCTGGAAAGACAATCCGTCACATCCTTCGTTGCACTTTAAGAAAGTTGGCAAAAATCTTTGGTCAGCCCGTATAACGAAAGACTATCGCGCTTTGGCGCTTAAGAAGGGCAATGGTTACTATTGGATCTGGATTGGTACTCATAGAGACTATGAGACGCTTCTCAATTAGCAAGGCTATTTTCACGCCCAATGCTTTCGGTGCTATTGCTCAGGATCGTGAATTAAATGAGGTCGGTCATTGCAAGATTGTTTCGCCCTCACCCCAGCCCTCTCCCAAAGTGGGAGAGGGAGCAAGAGTCCGGTTCCCCTTCTCCTAACTTGGGAGAAGAGGTTAGGGGATGAGGGCGAGAATCTCGACGTTAATAAATTCGCATTCCTTAGCCAATACCTGTTCAGCGCAAAATAGCTAAAGTCAATTACTAAATTGAGCGCTCTAATTTTCCTCAGAACTCACTCTCTAGCCCTGCTCACGTCTGGAGCAAAATCTACGACTGGTCATAGACCTTACCCAGCCAATCGCGCTGCTCCTCACTGGGCGGCAAATAGGGATACAGTCCAGCCTTGACATTGTAAGAATGCTGAGACAAATCTCTCTTTGCCTCGGAGGAGATGGGCGATCGCAGCACCATAAAATTCGTCACGCTTGTCCAAATCGACTGAAGCGACTGCCGCAGATTTCTCCCCTGCCCATTCTGAGACTGAGTATGGCTAAGATGATGCTGTTTCTTCATGTCTGAACCGGAATCAAAACTGTATATTTCGATACCATTATATCCACCTGATTTAGCTTGCATAGGTGCGGGCATCCCGAATCCGGAACCTCTTCTCTATTTAGAGTTCAATGCATCCCCCTGTCACTTCAATAACTGACGCGACGGGGGGTGGCTATTTCTGGTCATTGTCTCGCTTGCACTAGATCTAAGGTATGGAGTGGTTTCGCAATGCCATTGCTCTTATACTGTGTACGGTATACACTACATGTCAGCGGTAGTCAGAGCCACTGTTTGGGTTTGCTGTATCCGTTTATATTGCCGTTTAAACTGAGAGGCTAGATGCCCCATGACTATCTGTAGGCGATTCCTCAGTCTTGTGCTGCTCATTGCGATCGCAGTTACCCTAGTCATCAACCCGCCCGCATGGGCCACCGACTATCAAGGAAATCAGGCCCAAAAAACCGCAACGCTCTTCGCACCAGAGCCAGACACTAAGATCTCTATCTACGCCAGTCCTCAAATCGATCAGCGTCGAACTGGATTTGGCAAGACTGGCGATGCTGTGACGGTCTTAGAGCAGATCGGCAGCAATCAAGACACAGTCTGGAACCGCATTCGCTTTGACAATCCACCCTACGCTGAGGGCTGGGTTCAAGAACAATATGTAGCGCTGGAGTCGGCTCGGAAGCAAGGCAGCCAGAGCCAGCAGCAGGGAGACAATCAGGGCGATCGCCACCTCGGCAAGCAGTCCGCAACGCAGCAGAATCGCCCTCAGGCCTACGCGCAACAAAATCAGCAGTGATCGTTTCCAAACCCTGTGGCTCTAAACCTTATGGCTAGTTGAATGCAGACGCATCGTGCCCCTCTACCCAGGCGCTGGCAGTCCATCATCATCGCCATCGTCTGGATGCTGACGGCTGGTTTCTTCGGGACAGGATTAGCATGGCCGGGTTTACCCGCGATTGCCCTGACGAATACGCCGCAGTTAGCCCAAATTTGGGTCACGACTACGGCTGATACGGGCGAGGGTTCCTTGCGCTGGGCGATCGCCCAGGCCAACGCAGAGCCGGATGATGACTTGATTGATTTAAGCAAGGTGCAAGGAACCCTCTTGCTGCAAAGTCCGCTGCCTGCAATTACCCACAACCTTGTTCTCCTAGGGAACAACAACACCATTAGCGGCAGCGGCCATCATCGCGTCCTCCAAATTGACGGAGGTACTGTTACCCTGCGGGATCTAACCCTGGCAGACGGACTGGCCCAAGGTGTCGATGGCCGCAAGGGGGCCGGGGGTAGCGCGGGGATGGGCGGCGGTCTGCTGATTAATCGCGGTGCAGTCAGTCTCAGCAACGTCAAGTTTATCGATAATCAGGCGATTGGGGGCAGCAGTCAACCCAGTGAGCTGCCAACCCAGGTCAAAATTCAACGTCAGGATGCCCGACTCAATGTCAACCGAGGCGCAGCGATTAGCATTGACGGAGCCAGCCTTTCCGTATCTGCTGCTCAAGACGGCACGCCGTTCACCGCAGAGATCAGTCGCAAGGGCGAAAAAATCAAAGCCAATCGCGGTGCGGTGGCAGGGGTCAGTGGCATCGGCATCAATGGTGTCGGCAGCATTTCCTTTGGCGGTGGCGGTGGCTTTGGCGGGTTTGGCAATGCGGGAAATGGCGGCAATGGCGGCAGTGGGGGCGCAGAGGGCGGGAATGGTGGCAATGGCGGCAACGGCGGCAATGGCGGTGTTGGGATTTTTGGGAGCTTTGCCCAATGGGACAGGGAAGGCAGTATCGGCAGTATCGCCTTTGGCGGCGGCGGTGGGTTTGGCGGGTTTGGCAACGCTGGGAATGGTGGCAACGGCGGCAATGCAATAGTGGCGACAGCTCCCGGCGGCAATGGTGGCAATGGCGGTAACGGTGGCTTTGGCGGCGGCGGTGGTGCGGGCGGGTACGGTGGTCAGCCCGGTCAACCGGGCAAGGGCGGCTTTGGCGGCGGCGATGGCGCGATTGGCTATGGTGGCAGCGGTGCGGGCTTTGGGGGTGCAGTCTTTATTCGTTCAGGTCATCTAATTTTGAGTCAGGTGGAGTTTGTTCGCAATGCTGCAATTGCGGGCGCAGGCTCCTCACCAGGGTTGGGGAAAGGGGGGGCCATCTTCATTAACCCAAGTCAGTCCTCGGAGGATGCCAGCACGGTGCGAGTCATTGGCAAACGGCCAGCATTTCTCGAAAATTGGGCCTCTGATGCGGCTGGGTCACCGACGGATAACGATGATGTTTATGGTGCGATCGCCTAAGCCCGGTGGGCGGTCAATAGGTTCGCTGCACCCGACTGTAGCTGGGCGATCGCGATGACCCTATGGAACGCTGCGGGATAAAACGTGGTTCCTTTACCCATTCCCTGAAGTGGGCATGATCCGCTTTAGTGGACAACTTTCTAAGAGACACTGAACTTTAGGAGGAAGTCCCATGAGTGCCAAAGTCAGAAAAGAATATACCCCTGAACAAAAAGCGGAAGCGATTCAGATGGCCCTGAGTGCCGAGCAATCGGTCAGTGAGGTTGCTCGAACTTTAGGGATGGCGGAAAATCGGTGGGTTCACCAGCACAAGGTCGATAGCCAACCCTCAGATACTGGAGCCTTGACGACCAGTGAACGTCAAGAACTGCAACGCCTGCGGCGCGAGGTCAAGCAACTGCAAATGGAGCGAGACTTCATGACGGCAGTTGCTTTAAGCGGGGGAACCCCGCCAACGCACTGCCTCAAAAAGGCGGCGGCCTTCTTTGCCAAAGATCTATGCTAGAGCGCTATCAGTTTATGGCGGTAGAGAAGGCAAACTTTGCCCTCAGTTGCCGACACAGCCAACTGAGTCCACAAAAGTGGATCATGCCCACAACTATCTGGTAGCTCCATCGATGGGTGGGGGATTGGATGTCCAGAATCTGATTACCGATGGGTCGGGTAATCTGCTCTCGAACTACATTTATGCCGGGGCTGCACCCATCATGCGATTGGATGCGGCTGGCAATCCGGTTTACTATCTGACCGATGGCATGGGGTCGGTGATTGAGTTGGCCGATAGCTCTGGAGAAACAATCGCTGAGTATGACTATGACGGGTTTGGTAATCTACGGGGCACTGTAGGCCATGATGCGATCGCGGATACATTAGGAGGGGATTTCCGCTTCCAGGGGCATTGGTTGGAGTCGGAGTCGGGGCTCTACTACATGCGAGCCAGAGACTATGATTCGCATTCTGGTCGGTTTATTAGCCGTGACCCAGTCGATATTATTGAAACTGAGCCGGAGAGTTTCAATCCTTATCAGTTTGTGTACAACAATCCCTACATCTATAGTGATCCAACGGGGATGTTTACCATGATTGAAATCAATACATCCCTTAAAACACAGGATATACTCAGAGCATCTCAGCAATATGTAACCAATCAAGCAAAAGAGTATTTTGTCGATGCTGCCAAAGGTTTAGTGAGAGATTTATTTCAGGAGGCATTTAGGCCGCTGCTGCCAAACTTCTGGATGTCAAATATCCTGGACAATTATGGCCCCAGTGACCAAGGCAATATATTTGAATCTTTCGTCAAGGATCAAATATGTCGTTTCTTTGGAGGCAGAGGTGGATCCGGTTCGTTATTTGATCGCCTCTGGTTGACCCCATTTGTCGGAACTGATGGAGGGGAGCATCCCACTTTGGCAGAAACACATACAGTAGGTGATTCCAAGACTAGG
>CAZXWR010000250.1:0-6224 GCA_964644325.1 uncultured bacterium | reverse complement strand
TGGCAGTCCGATCAAAATCGGCCTGCACCGTTTCTGTATCCCAAAGCGGCGTATTCACGGCTCCTGGACACAGAGCAACCACCCGAATCCCGTGGGCGCGTTCCTCCTGAGCTAAGCTCTTGCTTAACCCAAGCAGGCCAAACTTACTCGCACAGTAAGCGCCCCACTGGGGAAAAGCCTGTTTACCCGCAACAGAAACAACGTTGATAATCGTGCCTTGCTGCTGTGATCGCATGAGAGGGAGCACGGCTTGGATACACAGGAACGGCGCGGTCAGGTTGAGTGCCATGACTGCTTGCCAGTCGGACAAACGGGTATCCGCCAGATCTGCCGTCAAAGCCATCCCGGCATTATTGACCAGAATGTCGATCGGGCCAGAATTGGCGATCGCATCGGTCAGCTGGTGCTGAATTTGCACGGCATCCGTCAAATCACAGACCACAGGTGTTGCCTTCACACCACAGGCAGCAACGGCATCTGCAACGGCCTGGAGTTCAGGCTGCGATCGCCCGACCAGCACAGACCCCACGCCAGCCTCAGCAAACGCAAGCGCAGCCGCCTTGCCAATGCCACGACTGGCTCCGGTAATCAGAGCACGTCGCATTTCCAAATCAGACATTAACGATTCCAAAAAAAGCTGTAAGTTTCAACAACACAGTGCGGCAATTACCGGAGAACCGCACCCTAGACATAGCGCACAACTATTAAAATCCGATGAAGTGGCAGAGTAAATCCATCATCAACGCCAGCCAAACATCATGCGCTCCGCTCTTGGTAAGGCTTACTCGGGTTCCTGAGCAAATAACCTTAACATTTGTTAAGCCCTGCTAATTATATCACTGAAATTTGCGTCTCGTGCCAAAAAACTCTAGGGATCCTTAAAACTGCTTCATGAAGGGTTACGATTTCCCACGAACGCCTTCAGGGGTAAACCCATCCCATTTTATCCCGTACTGTTGACGGGGGCGCCCCCCAGCTCTGAAAACACTCCCATACGCCGAAATTTTGCATAGCGCAGGGCTTTGCGTTCGCCAATCGGCATCGCCTGTAGCTCAGCTAAGTTCTCGAGCAACGCGGCCTTGAGCACACCTGCGGCCTTGAGCGGATCGTCATGGGCGCCTCCCAGAGGCTCCGGTAGAATCTGGTCAATTAAGCCCAGTCCCAGTAAGTCTTTAGAGGTGATCTTGAGGGCTTCAGCGGCCTGGGGGCCTTTCTGAGCATCCCGCCACAGAATGGCAGCGCAGGCCTCTGGCGGCGCGACGCTATAAATGGCGTGCTCAAACATTAAGATGCGATCGCCCACACCAATACCCAAAGCGCCGCCCGAGCCGCCTTCGCCAATCACGCTGCAAATAATGGGCACTTCTAAGCTAAACATGTCCCGCAGGTTACGGGCGATCGCCTCTCCTTGGCCAAACTCTTCCGCCTCAATACCAGCCCAGGCTGCGGGCGTATCAATGAAGGTCAAAATCGGCATCTTGAAGCGATTGGCATGGTTCATCAGGCGCATGGCCTTCCGATAGCCCTTGGGGGCAGCCATGCCAAAGTTGCGGGTCACATTATCCTTCGTGTCGCGGCCCTTTTGCTGACCCAGCATCACCACGGGCTGTCCCGCCAGCCGTCCAACACCGCCGACAATTGCTGGATCATCACCACTGCGGCGATCGCCGTGGAGTTCTATCCACTCATCACTGATTTCCTGGATATAGTCCAGGGTACTGGGGCGACGCGGATGTCGGGCCAGCTGAAGTTCCTGCATGGGCGTCAGGCTGCTAAAAATTTCCTGCCGCAGCTGTACTGCCCGTGCTTCGAGTAGCTGGAGCTGTTCTGAGACATCCACCCCGTTTTCGTCCGCCAACTGACGCACCTGGTCAATGCGTGATTCTAATTCAACCAGCGGTTTTTCAAAATCCAGAAGCTGATGCTTACGATTGGAAACAGCCATTGGTCAGTCCCCTCAACCCTTTCAGTGATACCCCTCCAACCTGTGAGGGTTATGGCAGCCCTCTAGATACCTAGTCTAGATCGGCAAGTAATAGTGGTCTAAACCCGTGCCGAACAGAGGCGTGACCAATTTGTTCCATCTTCTCCACTGTAATTTGATTTCGGCCCCAAGAAAAATTGGTGTGCCACTGCTCAAATTCCAGCAGCATCGCTTCCGCAAAACAGGCAAAGAGCTGACGAGAAGGCACATCCATATTCACAATGCTCATGATGCGCCAATCAATATCTAGAGAGTGCTCGACAATCCCCCCATTCAGCACATGGGTATCGGGCAACTGAACCTGAGTGGCCATATTTTTGGGGTAGCCCCCGTCAATCATCAAGCAAGGTTTGCGAAGGTTCGCAAAATCAATCTCAATGCCCTTGGGCATACTTGCAACCCAGACCACAATATCTGCTAGGGGTAAAGCTTCCTCCAAAGGTAGAATCTTGCCGCGGCCCAAATCAGCTTGGAGCTCCTGCAAACGGTTCTGATTGCGTGCCACCAGCAACAGCTCTGAGACATCGGCCTTGGCATCGAGCCACCGACAGACCGCACTGCCAATGTCACCCGTCGCCCCACAAACCGCCACCGTTGCCTGACGCAGATCAATCCCAATCTGTTGAGAAGCCTGCTCCACCTGGCGACAAATGATGTAAGCGGTATGGGTATTGCCCGTCGTAAAGCGACGAACATCTAGCTCTACATCCCGCACACGGGTGATGCGTTGGAGGTTGAAGTTCTCAAAGATAATGGACGAGAATCCACCCAGTGCCGTGATATCCACGTCATTTTTTTGGGCATGGGCCATGGCGTTGATGATTTTGCGCGTAGCTGCCTTAATGCGCTGACTGGCCAGCATTTCTGGCAAAAAGCAAGATTCCACATACTTGCCGTGAATCACCTGACCCGTCGCACTAGTCACGGTGATTGAGTCTACAATTTGGGGTGGGGCCATACACCAAAAGTCAAGCCCTTGATCGGCATATTCCGGATACCCCAAGTCTCTTGCTACGGACTGAGCGTGTTTTAAGCTGGTAAGGTGACCGATTAAACCAAACATATAAAAAATTGAGTAGCCAGTGGCCGAAACAAGGCGAGGTCGGCAGCGTAATTGCAGCGTAAAAGTTAGGGACTGTTAAAATAGTACACAAAAACCTTGCACCCCATCGCATTATCTGACTAGGTTGCAGTGGCGTCTACCGTTTGGCGCCTGCCGATTCATTGCTGACTTCTTTGGGTTCACGCAGTCCTGTCTGCAAATCTGCCTGGGTATGGATGTGCTTCTTCTGAAGCCATCCCGCAAGCTTAACCTCCACGGTGGAAGATTGCAGCTGTTTTCATTGAGCATACTGTAGATCTGTCGCCTGAGGGTTTGCAGGTTGCGGTTTTGGTGTGGCTCCTGGAAGCGGAACTGCTGTAATGTATAAGCCGTTGTATAGAAAGTTCTTGCTGAATGAGTTGCTAGACCTTGGCCGTACCCCCTAAGCTCCCACTCAGAAGCGTTCTGGTTTTGCCCTTTTTGCTCCAGATTCTGGCAGCAGTCAGTTTGATCGGGTGGCTTTCTTTGCGCAGTGGCGAAGATGCGATTAACCAACTCGCGGTTCGCTTCCTGGGGGAGATGAATCAGCGGGTACAGCAGCACCTAGATGACTCTCTGACGGTTGCAACCCAGGTGAGTCAGGTCAACCGCGATTTGATTCAGCAGGGCCAGCTGAACCCAACCAACTTGTCTGAGGTGAGGCAGTTCTTTCAGCTCCAGTTGCGCCTCTATCCAGACATAGCCCTGATAGGCTATGGGTTGAAAAATGGTCAATTTCTCGGGATGCAACAGTCGGTCGGCAAGGGGCTGAATCTCTTGACGCAGCCGACGCTGCCCCCCCAGTTAGCCGCGCAAATCCAGCAGGACATCCGCCTTCCACCCGTCAAGCGGGAGCGAGACCTCCGCATCAGGGCCGTGGATGATAACCTCGTTCTCTCGACCATCACTGAGTTCTCCAGCACCCAGGGCCAGCCACTGGGGATTGCTAGGGTTGACCTACAGCTGGCAACGGTGAGTCGTTTTCTGCAAAGCCTAGAGCTCAGTGAGTCTCAGCGGATTTTTGTCATTGAGCGGAGCGGTCTACTCATTGCAGACTCGACGGGGGCTGCCCCCGTGAAGTTAGTGAGAGAGAGTGCTCAACGGTTGAGCGCAGCAAATAGCGCTGATGCCATCATTCAAACGACAGCGGTTGCGGTTGTGCAATCGCTGGGAGATTTCGCCGATATTCAAGATCAGACGAGTCTTGAGGTGCAAATTGAAGGCAGGCCGCACTTTATCTCGGTGGCTCCCTGGTCTGATACGCCTGAATTGAACTGGGTGGTGGTGGTAGTGGTGCCTACCCAAGAGTTTATGGCGCAGATTCATGAAAATACGCGGACTACGGTTGTGCTGGCCTTGATTGCTTTGTTGATCGCGACGATTTTGGGGTTTTACACGTCCCGTTGGATTACGATTCCCATTCGGCGCTTGAGTTTGGCAAGCTATGCGATCGCCTCGGGGAATCTCCACCAGCGCTTAGAACCCTCGTTTATCCGAGAGTTAAACCTACTGGCCCGTAGCTTCAACGACATGGCGCGTCAGCTGCGCGAATCCTTTGATTTTCTCCATTATCAGGCGCAGCATGATAATCTGACGGGCTTACTCAACCGTTCAGCCCTGAATCAGCAGCTCAAACAGGCGATCGCCCGACAGCAAGCTTTGCAGGGCACTCGATCTGATGGCGCAGTGCTAGTGTCTGGCGCTGCGCCAGAACGGTTTGCTGTTTTGTTTTTAGATCTGGACTACTTCAAACTGGTTAACGATAGTTTGGGCCATTTTATGGGCGACTATTTACTCACAGAGGTGGCACAGCGTCTGGAAACCTGTGTCCGTGAGACGGATGCCCTGGCTCGTTTTGGTGGCGATGAGTTTGTGATTTTACTGTGGCCCCTGAAGGACGTGACAGAAGCGACAGAGGTGGCCGTACAAATTGATCAAGCGCTCCAGCGGCCCTTTGATCTGAATGGCAATGAAGTATTTGTGGGTGCCAGTATTGGGATTGCCATGAATACCCTAGAGACCCAAACTCCAGATAGCCTGTTGCGCAACGCTGATTCTGCCTTGTATCAAGCCAAAATGCACGGGAAGCAACGGTATGAAATTTTTGATGACCAGATGCACACCACGGTTGTGCAGCGCTTGCAGCTGGAAACTGACTTGCGACGCGCCATTGAACGTCAAGAGCTTCTGGTTTTTTATCAGCCGATCATTGATTTGAAGCACCAGACCATTCAGGGCTTTGAGGCTTTACTGCGCTGGAATCATCCCATCCACGGCATGATTTCACCTGAAGATTTTATTCCGATTGCTGAAGAAACAGGCCTAATCCTCAGGCTTGGAACATGGGTGTTGCAAACCGCCTGTACCCAAATGCAGGCCTGGCAGGAAGCCTTTGCCCCATGCCGTACCATGACCATCAGCGTTAATTTATCCAGCAAACAGTTTTTACAGCCCGACCTTGTGGCACAAATCCACCAGGCATTGTCCCAGGCAGGCCTGAGTGCGGCTTACCTCAAGCTCGAAATCACAGAGAGCCTCCTTCTGCATGATGAAGTGTCGGTGCAAAAAAAACTCAGCGATATTTGCGCCTTGGGTGTGCGGCTGATTGTGGACGACTTCGGCACCGGATATTCAGCCCTGAGCTATCTGTACCAGCTGCCCATTAGCAGCTTGAAGATTGATCGTACTTTTATTGAGCATATTGGTCGGCCAACCCCCAACTCCGCCATCGTGGATATCATTGTGCAGCTGGCCCATCGCCTGGACTTAGAGGTGGTGGCCGAGGGGGTCGAACAGCAGCAACAGCTCGATTACCTGAGCCGCATTGGCTGTGATGCCATTCAAGGCTACCTTCTTTCTCCGGCTTTACCCGGCGCAGAGATTACCCAGCGACTCGCAACTGGAACGCTGTCTAGTCATCTCTACCCAAAATCAATAAACTGAATGCCCTGAAAGCGCCGAGTCAAGGAGTGACCCTATGCGCCTGATGACCGGCTGGTTATAGGGAGCTAGACGGGGTTGGGTATTTAATGCTGCGCTCAGCGATCGCCTCAACGCCTTCTGCCGCCAAGAATTCCAGCTTAGAGTTAAGTTTGGAGAGCTGCGGCAATATTTCGTTGATAAAGATTTCCGATGCTTTAGAGCGATAGCGGTTGGGGT